>JAYGFS010000110.1:0-8991 GCA_046581765.1 Verrucomicrobiota bacterium | reverse complement strand
GCTCCAGCCTGCGAGCGTTTTACCGTCGAAGATGGGTCGGAATTCGCCGGCCCACAGCAGGCCGGGAAACAGGCAAAAAAGAAGGAATGGTGTTTTCATGGGTTTTCCATGGTTGGGCATCGACCCGGGTGCATTCTTACGTGCCCACGACGGATGGGCAATAAGAAATTCCCAAATGCCCGCCCTTTGCGTATACTCAGGCATGCAGCAAAAAGAGGTATGGTTCTGGGTGGCCTTGGCGGCGTTGTACTTCGCCTTCCTGGTGGGTCTGGCCGCGCTCTACCATGTGGGCGCGGGGGTTTCACAAAACCCCGTCCTTCCGCCTACATCATATCCGGCCAATATCAACAACTGGAGCCCGGTCGACACGCCCCTTGCGTCGAGCGATGGTTCCACGAATAGCCCGGTCAATGCGCCGGTCCTCCGTTGGCAGGAATCGCACGCGCAGGGCCTGCAATGGCTGGCCATGGGCCTGTCTCCCATCGCGCTTTTCTGGCCCATCGGGCTGGTCTGGTCCATCGCCCGCCGCAAGCACCGCGCGACCCTCGCCCGGCTTGAGACCGAGCGCCGGGCACGGGTCCACCCTTCCGACCCCGGGGGCTAAGCCCGAAACCGTTCTTGCCTTTCACCCCGGAATGGCTAGGTTTCTCGCCTTATCGGGACCTTTCATGAGAGTTTTATCAGGCATACAACCATCAGGCAAGTTGCACATTGGCAACTACTTCGGAATGATGAAGCCCGCCTTGACCCTGCAGGGGGACAACGAGGTGTTTCTTTTCATCGCGAACTATCACGCCCTGACATCCATCGAGGACCCGGCGGAGATGCGCCGGTTCACCCTCGACGTGGCCCTGGACTTCCTCGCCTGCGGTCTCGACCCGGAAAAGACCGTGTTCTACCGCCAGAGTGACATTCCGGAGGTCAACGAGCTGGCCTGGCTGCTCTCGACCGTCACCCCGATGGGCCTGCTGGAGCGCGGCCACAGTTTCAAGGACAAGACCGCCCGGGGCATGGTCTCCAGCCACGCGCTCTTCGCCTACCCGGTCTTGATGGCCGCGGACATCCTGATCGTTAACGCGGACCTGGTGCCGGTCGGCAGGGACCAGAAGCAGCACCTGGAAATGACCCGCGACATCGCGCAGAAGTTCAACCATCGATTCGGCGAAGTCTTCAAGATTCCCGAAGCGCAGATCAGGGAAGACGTGGCCGTTGTCCCGGGCATCGATGGTGAGAAGATGTCCAAGTCCTACGACAACACGATCGAGATCTTTGGCGATTCAGCCGGGAAAACCCGCAAGCGGATCATGTCGGTGGTCACCGACAGCAAGCAACTCGAGGACCCCAAGGATCCCGATACCTGCAATGTGTTTGCCCTCTACAAGCTCTTTGCGAATGAGGCGCAGGTTCAGGAGATGCGTGACAACTATGCCGCTGGAGGGTATGGCTACGGCCACGCGAAGAAGGCCCTGGCCGAGCTCTTCGAGGCGCATTTCGCACCCATGCGGGCAAAGCGCGAGGAGCTGCAGAACAACCTCGACTACGTGGAGGAGGTCCTGCGCAAGGGGGCCGAGCGCGCCCGCGAGGAGACGGGGAAGGTCATGGGTGCCGCACGAGAAGCGAAGGGATTGGCCTGATTTATGGGAATACAAGACGACTACGCCATCCGCCTGGATGTGTTTGAAGGCCCCCTCGACCTCTTGCTCTACCTGATCAAGAAGGACGAGGTCGACATTTATGATATCCCCATCATCGCCATCACCGAGCAGTACAACAGCTACCTCGAAATGATGAAAATACTGGACCTCAGCATTGCCGGCGAATTTATCGTGATGTCGGCGACCCTGATGATGATCAAGAGCCGGATGATGCTGCCGGTCGAGGAGCGCCCGGAGCTCGAGGAGGACGATGACGACCCGCGGATCGACCTCGTGCGCCAGCTCGTCGAGTACAAGAAATTCAAGGACGCCTCCCTGCACCTCGAACACCTCGAGGTCGCCCAGCAGAACATTTTCTCCCGGGAAAGCGAACACGTCGAGCTCGGCGAGGAACCGGAGCGCAAGCTCGTCGATGTCAGCATCTTCGACCTGCTCACGACCTTCAGCGAGATCCTCCACCGGGTGCAGAAAGAAGAGCTGCAGGAGATCTTTATCGAGCGGTACACGGTCGCGGAGAAGATCGATTTCCTGCTCGTCTCGGTCAAGGGGGGCAATAAGCTTTCCGTGAAGGGCATGTTCCTGGATATGCATTCGCGGCAGGAGATCGTGTGTACCTTCCTGGCGATCCTGGAGTTGATTCGCCTCAGGCACATCCGCGTCGTCCAGAAAAAAGGTTATTTTAATGACATTTTGATTATCCAGTCGGGTGTCGAAGAAGATATTATCGAGACGATTTAAAGTGGCCACGACCATGAGTGAAAGCGAAGTACTTCCCGAGGTAAAAGAGATTGTCGGCGCCATGCTGTTCGCGGCAAAGGAACCCCTGAGCGTGTCCCAGCTACGGGCCACGTTTCCGCGGGCCGCTGCGAATTTTGGCGGGCTTACCAAGCAGTTCAGCGAGGTAAAGGACGCGGACATCGAGCAGGCGATCCAGGAACTGCAGACGGCCTACGCGGGCGCCAGGCTCGGTGTGGTCATCGTCGAAGTCGCCAAGGGCTATCGCCTGCAGAACGAACAGAACGTCGGCCCCTGGATTCGAGAGTTGCTCGAGAAGGGCAAGGCCAACCGGCTCTCCCGGCCGGCCCTGGAAACCCTTTCGATTATCGCCTATCGCCAGCCCTGTACGCGTTCCGAGATCGAGGCCGTGCGCGGCGTTGCGGTCGACCAACTGGTTCGCAATCTCCTCGAGATGGGCCTGGTGAAGGTCGTCGGTCGCAGCGAGCAGCCCGGTCGCCCCTGGCTGTTCGGAACGACCCGGGATTTCCTGGAACATTTCGGCCTGAAGAAGCTCGGCGAATTGCCGCAGATGGCGGAGCTGAAGCGCAAGGCGGACCAGTTGACCATCAAGCTGGAGGAAGAAAAGACGAGGGAAGAGGCCCGGGCAGCCGAGGTGGAAAAGCCGGAAGACGCCGCGGTCGGCACCGCCGGGGCTGACGAGGATGGGTTTGACGCTGAGGGTGATGAGGATTAAGCTTAGGATTGAGAAATCCCGATGGATCTAGACGCACTAAGAAAGAAGATCGATGAGCTCGACGCGCAAATCGTTCGCCTGCTCAACGAGCGGACCGATGCCGCCTCCGAGATCGGCAAGGTCAAGCAGCGGGACGCGAGCAGCGTTTACGTTCCCGCGCGTGAAAAGGACGTCCTCGATCGCGTCTGCTCGCTCAGCGATGGCCCCCTGACGGACCGCAACATCCGCGCCATCTATCGCGAGATCATGTCCGCGGCTATCGCGCTGGAATCCCGTGCCAGCATCGCTTTCCTCGGTCCCGCGTCGACCCATTCACACACCGCCTCGGTCTTTCGCTTCGGGTCCAGCGTCGAGTACCTGCCCTGCGAAAGCATTTCCGAGGTCTTCAGCGCGGTTGAGAAGCAGGTGGCCAATTACGGCGTGGTGCCCATCGAGAATTCCATCCAGGGGGGCGTCACCGCCGCCCAGGATTGCCTGCTCACCAGCCCGCTCAAGGTCTGCGCCGAGATCTACCTGCCCATTTCGCACCAGTTACTCGTCAAGTCCCATGACCAGCAGATCGACAAGGTCTTCAGCCATCCCCAGGCCCTCGCCCAGTGCAGGCACTGGCTGGACAAGCACCTGCACGGGGTCGAGCAGGTGCCGGTTTCCAGCACCGCCCGCGCGGCCGAGCTCGCGGCCCAGGAATCCGGCGTGGCCGCGATTGCCACCGCCCTCGCGGCCGAGCAATACAATCTCGAGGTGCGCAACCACGAAATCCAGGACAGCAGTGGTAATACCACCCGCTTCCTCGTTCTCGGCCAGGACTACGGCAAGCCCACCGGGTCCGACAAGACCTCCATCTGCTTCGGCGTCAAGCACGCGGTCGGCGCCCTGTTTAACTCCCTCAAGCCCTTCCACGCGCACGGGATCAACATGCTCAAGATCGAGTCCCGCCCCAGCAAGACCAAGAACTGGGAATACTTCTTCTTCGTCGATATCGCCGGTCACGCCAGCGATGAAAAAGTACAGGCCGCCCTCACCGAGTTGAAGGGCCACTGCAGCGTATTCAACGTCCTCGGGTCGTACCCGCAGTCGTCGGTGTAGGACGTGGCCGCTGCCCGGCCGGTCGAAACCGCCCGATTCCGGCCGCTTCCCATGATCGGAAAAGCCTGCAAAAAGGCTTCCTGTCGTCGGGGGAAAGCCGATACTTTTCGATCAGGGGAAAACGGTGAAACCATGAATCTGAAAGCCAAAGCTCACATACCCGGGCTCTTCGTCTACGAGCCCGGCCGGCCGATGGAGGAAGTGGCCCGCGCGCACGGGCTCGCGCCGGGCGAGCTGGTCAAGCTCGCCTCGAATGAGAATGCACTGGGCCCTTCGCCCCGGGCGATCGCGGCGATGCAGCAGGCGAGCGGGAAGATGCACCGGTACCCGGATGGCGGGGCGTTTTACTTGCGTACCGCCGTGGCGGAGCAACTCGGGGTCGACCCCGATCACCTGGTCTTCGGCGCGGGGAGCAACGAGATCATCGAGCTGCTGGGCCATGTATTCCTGGAACCGGGTACCAACATCGTCATGTCCGAGCAGGCCTTCATCATCTACAAGCTGGTGGCCAGCACCTTCGAGGCGGAGACGAAGATGATCCCCATGCAGGCATTCACGCATGACCTGGACCGGATGCTGGCGGCGATCGATCGCGAGACGCGGATCGTGTTCATCGCCAACCCGAACAATCCCACCGGCACGGTGGTGACCCCCGCGGGCATCCGCGCCTTCATGGAAGCGGTGCCGGCCCACGTGCTGGTGGTGTTCGACGAGGCCTACATTGAGCTGATGGACCCCGGGGAGGTCCCTCCCACCCTGGATTACGTGAAACAGCAGGGCAACGTGATCGTGCTGCGGACCTTTTCCAAGGCCCACGGACTGGCGGGCCTGCGCATCGGTTACGGAGTCGCCCCGCCATACCTCATTCAACTGCTGGACAAGTTTCGCCAGCCCTTTAACGTGAACGCGATGGCCCAGTCGGCGGCCCTGGCGGCCCTGGCGGATACGGATCATATCGAGCGGACCCGGGCACTGGTCGCGGAAGGCCTGGCATTCTTCGCGGAGGGCTTTGCCGGCCTGGGGCTTGAAACCGTGCCCTCCGTCGCCAATTTTCTTCTCGTGAAAACCGGCGAGGGCCGCGAGGTTTTCGAGGCCCTGCAGGCGGTGGGGGTGATTGTCCGCCCCATGGATGGCTACGGGTTGCCGGATTATATCCGGGTCTCCGTGGGGACAACGGGGGAGAACGAGGCTTGCCTTGCCGCCATTCGAAACGTAGTGGCTTAGACGTGTCAAATCACCAGACAGATATCGAGACGGTCGCCCTGCTGGGCCTGGGGTTGATGGGCGGCTCGCTGGCGGCCGGTATTCGGGGCAGCGGGGCCCCCATCCGGATCCAGGCCTATGCCCGCCGCGAGGCGACACGCCGTGAGGGGATGGAAAAAGGCTACGCGGATGCGGTCCATGATCATCCTGCGGAGGCGGTGGCCGGTGCGGATATCGTGGTCTGTTGTCTCCCGGTCTGTGCCATCCCGGGCGTGGTGAAGAACTGCTTGCCGGGCCTGTCCGGGGACGCGACCCTGACCGATGTCGGGAGCACGAAGGTGCAGCTGCAGGCCCAGCTGGAGGCCCTGCTGGTCGGTGGCGCAGCCTACGTGGGCAGCCACCCGATGTGCGGCTCGGAACAGGCCGGGCTCGCAGCCGTGGACCCCGGCCTGTACGCGGAGGCATGCGTGGTCGTGGTGCCGCCGAGGCAGGAGGCTGCGGGGCCGCACCTGGAACGCGTACGTGCGCTCTGGACCCTGCTCGGAGCCGAGATTCTTGAGCTGGACGCCGCGACCCACGACCGCCTGGTCGCGCGGACGAGTCACCTGCCGCACCTCGTGGCGGCCGCGCTCGTCGCCGCGGTGAGCGAGGACGGGGTGAGCGATGAACTGCGCGCGCTCTGTGGCAAGGGTTTTCGCGACACGACCCGGATTGCCGCCGGCTCCCCGGAGATGTGGGGCGATATCGTATCCAGCAACCGGGAACACATTCGCGGGGCACTGGTCGGGATGCAGCACCAGCTCCAGCACATCGTCGACCTGATGGATGATGAGGAAATGGAGACCCTGGCAAGCTACCTGGACGAGACCGCCGGGATGCGCAAGGCCTTGCGAGAATGAGCGGGCCGTCGAAAGCCACCATCCATCCGCTCGCGGATATCCGTGGGTCGATCACGGTGCCGGGAGACAAGAGCATCTCCCAGCGACTGGCCATGCTCTGCGGCATCGCGGAGGGGACCTCAACCGTGCGGGGGTACCTGCAGAGCGAGGATTGCCTGGCCACGCTTAACGCCATGGTCGCCCTGGGCGCGAAAGCGGAATTCAACCACGACGTGCTGACCATTTGCGGGACCGGCGGGACGCTCAAGTCGCCCGCGGAGCCCCTCGACCTCGGCAATTCCGGGACCGGGATCCGCTTGCTGAGCGGCCTGCTCGCGGGCTTTCCGGTCGAGGCGACCCTGACCGGGGATGCCTACCTGCGCCAGCGCCCCATGGAACGGGTGTGCCGGCCCCTGGTGGAGATGGGGGCCCGGGTCGACTGTCTCGGCGCGAAGGACTGCCCGCCGATCCGGGTGCGGGGCGGGGAGTTGAAAGCCATCACCTACACCCTGCCGGTGGCTTCCGCGCAGGTGAAGTCCTGCGTGATGCTCGCGGCCCTGCACGCGGAGGGAACCACCACCGTCATCGAGCCGTCGGAAACGCGGGATTCCACCGAGCGCCTGTTCCAGGCCCTGGGTGTGCCGGTGCGGGTGGATGGCCTGCGTATCGAGATGGATGGTTTCGGCCCGGCGGGTCCGCGTTTTGCCGCCCGTGAATGGACGGTCCCGGGCGACTTCAGCTCGGCCGCCTGCTGGATCGTGGCCGCCGCGGCCCGGCCCGGGGCTGAACTGAGCCTGGAAAAGGTCGGCCTGAACCCGCGCCGGACGGCCCTGTTGCGTGTGCTCGAGCGAATGGGCGCCCGGATCGATATTGAAGTCCAGCCCGGCCCGGGTGAACCCATCGGTACCCTGCATATCCACGGCACCCGCTTGACCGGCACCTCGGTGGATGAATCGGAAATCGCGAACCTGATCGACGAGCTGCCCCTGCTCGCGGCGGCGGGGGCCCTGGCGGATGGCCTGACCGAGATTCGCAACGCGGCTGAACTCCGGGTGAAGGAATCGGACCGCATCGCCTCGACGGTTAAGAACTTGGCGGCGGTCGGTGTCCAGGTCGAGGAGTTGCCGGATGGCATGCTCGTCACCGGGCCTGCCCGGATCGCGGCCAGGGGCCCCATCGACAGCTTTGGCGATCACCGGATTGCCATGATGATGTCGATCCTGGCCCTCTCGGCCGAGGAGCCGCTTGAGGTACACGACATCGCCTGTGTGGACACGTCCTATCCGGCCTTCTGGACGCACCTTCAGCAACTGGGCGCGGAGGTCCTCAGGTGAGTGGCCGGGTGATTGCCATCGACGGACCGTCCGCATCGGGCAAGTCCACCGTCGCCCGCCGGGTCGCCCGCGCCACCGGGGGCATTTATGTCGACTCCGGGGCCCTGTATCGCGGGATGACCTGGGCGGCCCTCCAGCAGGGGGTGGACCCGCGCGATGAAGCCGCGGTCACCGCCTGCAAGGACCGCAGCGACTGGCAGTTCCGCGTGGTCGACCAGGCGGTGAGCTTCACCATCGACGGGGTGGACCCCGGCGAGGAGATCCGCGGCGAGGCCGTGCGCGAGTCGGTCAGCTACGTGGCGAAGATTCCCGGGGTCCGGACTTTCATCGTCGCGCAGCTGCAGGCGATGACCCGCTTCGGCCCGCTGGTGATGGAAGGCCGCGACATCGGCTCGGTGGTGTTCCCGGATACGCCCTACAAGTATTATCTCGATGCCGACCCCGGGGAGCGGGCACGCCGGCGGAACGAGGAGATCCGGCAACGGGAAGGCCGCAGCGAGATCAACCGTGTGCTGAGCTCGCTGGAGAAGCGGGACAAGATGGATTCCAACCGGAAGACCGCGCCCCTGCAGGTGGCGGAAGGGGCCGAGGTGGTCAACACCACCCACATGGATATCGACGAGGTCGTGTCCGCCATTGTCGCCCGGGTCGGCACCGCATGAAAAAGGTCCGGCTGACCGCGGTCTTCCACGGGACGGTTCAGGGCGTCGGTTTTCGCTACGCCACCCAGCGCCTCGCGGTGCGTCGCCCGGTTGATGGATTTGTGAAAAACGAGCATACCGGCACGGTTTTACTGGTGGCGGAGGGGGCTGAAACGGAGCTAAAAGCCTTCCTGGACACGATAAAAACCTCCCGCCTCGGTCGCTTGGTCAAGCGGGTGGAGGAATCCTGGGGTCCCGCGACAAACGACTATAAATCGTTTGATATACGTTATTGAAGTGGTCTAGGATGGAACCCCCCTGCCGAGATGGGGCTTGGATGCTATGAAGTACGCAATACTGGGTGATATACATGCAAACCTTGAGGCCCTGGAGGTGGTGCTCGAGGATGCGAAAGACCAGAAATGCACCCATTACCTGAGTATAGGCGATGTGGTGGGCTACAATGCCAACCCGGTTGAATGCCTCGATATTGTCCAGGACATGAAATGCCCGGTTGTCCGGGGCAACCACGATCATTACTGCTCCCAGGAGGATGAACTTCCCGGCTTCCACCCCATGGCTGCGGAAGTGATCAACTGGACGCGCCAGCAGTTATCCGACCCGCAGAAAGCATTTCTCCGGGACCTGCCCTACACGGAACGGGTGGAAACCTTCACGATTGTGCACAGCACCCTCGACAATCCGGACAAGTGGGGCTATGTG
>JAYGFS010000093.1:0-5234 GCA_046581765.1 Verrucomicrobiota bacterium | reverse complement strand
CAGGGAACTGCGCACGTAGAGCACCCCGTCGACCATCAGGGGCGTGGCCTTGAAGCGGTCGAGCGAGGCCTTGAGCTGTGGCTTCAGCGCGTCGTCGGGCGAATTCCAGACCCAGGCAAGGTGCAGGTCCTGGATCGTGTCGCGGTTGACCTGGTCCAGGGGCGCGTAGCGGCTGTTTGCCAGGTCGCCCCCGTAGCTTGGCCATTGCCCCGCCAGGGTGTCATACCCCGGCCCGGGGCGGGCCTCGGGCATGGCAAGGAGCAGGGTGGTGAACAGGATCGCACGGCCGTGGTGCACCTTTCCGCATCCGGACCCTGCAATCATCGAAAGGAGGTGTTTCATTTACCTGCGAAGCAGCCCGGGTTCAGGTGGATGCACTGTCCGGGGCTGAAGGGATCTCCTCCGAGGCACCCTTCAGGTAGACATCCCGCTTGGGATAAGGGATTTCGATGCCTTCGTCCATGAAGCGCTTATAGATGGCCTTGTAGAGGAGATGACGGATCCGCCCGCGAATCACCGGCTCCTGGATCCAGGCGAGGAGCTCAACGTCGACCCCGGAATCAGCCAGGGCCCGCACGCGCACGCGGGGGGCGGGCTCCTCCACGATTTCCGGTTGGGCCGCCGCAATGTCGATCAGCAGCTCCTCGACCTGGTCGAGGTCGGAGCCGTAGGCCACACCCACTTTTACCCCGATACGTTCCTTCTCGTAGGGGCCCCCACTCTCATTGGTGATCTTCGCGTTACCCATCACCGCGTTGGGGATGGTGATTTCCACGTCATCCCGGGTCAGCATGCGGGTGCTGCGAAGCCCGATGTGCGTCACCATGCCGCGCTCGCCGGAGTCGAGCACGATGAAGTCCCCGAGCTTGTAGGGGCTATCGGCAAGGATGAAGGCCCCGGCAAAGAGGTTCGCCAGGCTGTCCTTGGCCGCGAAGCTCAGGGCCAGGCCGATGATCCCGGCCGAGGCGAGCCAGGCGGTGGGGTCGATTTTCCAGGCGAGGAAGAGAAAATAAACCGCCGAGGCAATAATGAACAGCATGGAGGCATTGTAAAACAAGGGCAGGGTTTGCGGCTGGATCAACTGGAAGCGTTCCCTGTTCCGGCTGAGGACATCCAGGAGCAGCCCCAGGACTCGACGGGCCAACCCGGAGATAACGATAATCCCGATGGTCTGGAGGACGGCCATGGTTATCGACAACACCCGCTCGGGCGAGCCGGATCGCTCCGCCGCCACGCCCAGCCCGAGGAGCAGGACGACCAGGAAGACCGGGCGGTGCATCATCTGGATGAGCTGGTCGTCAATCGAGGTCTTGGTTTTCCGGGCCCAGCGGGCGACAAGATGGGAGAGTATCCAGTCAGCCAGCTTCGCACAGACGATGGAAAGCACGACGATGAGCCCGGCCTGGACGAGGCCCGGAAAGGATTCCCACGCTTTTACAAGCTCCGGCAGGAAGGCGTCAAAGAAGGCATCAAGGTAGGTTTTCATGCCCGGCTCCCGCTACGCCTGGAGTACGGGTGGGACCGGCTGGGCGAGCCGGCATAGCGCCCGGGTCCAGCTGTGTTTAGGCGAAGCACCATGCCCCGTTTAGCCACAAAAATTACGATAAGGCACGGCTTTTCTGGACGCATTCACGGGAGACCGGCCCCAGGGCGGAAAAGCCCGGTCGGACCCTTTCGATCAGTTCTTCTTCGCTTCTTACTTCGCCTTCTTTTTTACCTTGGGCTTGACCAGCTTGTGAATGGCGACCGTGTAACCGGTCCCCTCCCTGCTCTCCAGGGCCGTGGGGCGCTCCCCGCCCGGGGAAGCGAAGCTGATCGTGAGTCTCTTCTTCTTGACCTGGTAAATGCCTTTCAGGATGCCACCCTTGAAACGGCCGTTCTGGACATGCATGTCGATCGTTCGCGGTGTCGCCGTGGGATTGACCGTGTACGTTCCCGTGATGGCCGGACCCTCCAGTGGCGTGATGATGTAGGTGTCCGACTCAATCTGTCGAATGGCCCCCTCGAGATGGTCCAGGTCGATATCCTTGCCCCCACGGTTGATCTGAAGCAGCAACCAGCTCCCGATCAGTTCATTGTCGACCGGCTTTCTGGGCGTCTCGGCCATGCTGGAAACCACAACGCATAAAAGGATGAGTAGAGCCGCTACGGATGGTGATGATCGCATTTTCGCCTGCCTTCACTAGGATGATTGAACCCGGCTTTCCGGAACACGTGAACCGGAGGGAAGGTACCAGCCAGCGGGGAGCAGATCAAGCCCTCAGGATTCCCGGCGATCCCTGGACCGCCTTAGCCGCCTCCCCTGAGCCGGATAAAGGCCTCCAGCACCCGTCGAAACTCGGGAAGGTCCACCTCGCGCTCGCAGCAGACCAGCATGAGGCCACCATCGGACTTGAAGTTGCCGTCCCACTCGGAAACCTGCTCGTCGGTCCACGCGGGATCGTACCGGGCCAGGTGCTCCGCGGGAATGCGCGTGATATAGGCACGCAATCCGATATCCGTTTCGTCCCGAGGCTCCCCGGGTGGCCAGTTCTCGAAGTCGAGTGCGTGTTGGTCTTCGTCCGTCATTGGCAAAGGTGCTGGATGGTTCAATATCTACAGGCGGCGCTGTGCGTTTCAAGGTTCCTCGTCACCCATTTCCCGTTCCGTGACGCATGACAGTTCGTACAGATGGCAGACGCCCTCGGCAAGCTTTCATGCCGATCAGTGGACGCCTCGTGAACCCGGTGGCAGGTGAGGCAGGTCACGGACTCGTCCCCGGACAGGACCACATCGCGGACATTCTCGAGGATGTGGCGGTCAACCGGGCCCAACCCGGCCAGGTCCCGGTCCGCAAAGGAAACCTCAAGGTCACGGAACAGGTTGTCACCGGGGACGAAGGTATTGGCATAGGGCCGTCCGGTACTCCGCGAGGTGCCGGTGCGGATGTGACACTGGGCACAGATCGAGACGGTCACCCGTGCCGGGGCCTGGTCCTTGGCCGACAGCAGCATGCGGGAGGCACCGGTGCTGTGCTTCCGGTCGATATCACCATGACAGGAAAAGCAGTCGATGGACAGCGATGAAAAGGCGTGGGTCTTGGCATCGACGCCGGTGCTGTGGCAACCGGCACAGTGCATGCCAAAGTCCTGCGCATCCCAGGCCGCCCTGCTTTCCCCGGACAGCTCCTGCTTCACCGGGTCCCATGCATGCACCTGCAGGTCCAGTTTCCCATAGCTGGCGGAGCGGCGAAGGAAGCGTACCCGCTTCGTCCCGCCGAGGACAAGTTGGGCATCCCCCCCCAGTGAGGCCGCCGCCGCCCGGATGACTGCAGCTTCCCCGTCGAGGGGACGGATGGTGAGGTGATGCCGGTTCCTTGTCCACTGCCCGCCAATCTCCTTGCGGTGGCAGAACAGGCATTCACCACCCGTGGTATAATCAGAAAGCGTCTTGCCGACATGGTCGCTTCCCCAGGCACCGGGATCCAGCACCTTTCCGGCTGGCGGCGGGTCGGAATGGATGGTGACCCGGACAAGGAGCGTTACCATACAGGCAAGGGCCAAGCCAAGCACGGAGAAATGCCCACCCCGCCCGATCCCGGCACGCGCCGCCATGCGCCGCTTATACCTTCACCCAGCCGTGGGCCGCGTTGTCCGGCTGGCCACCGTGCTCGATATAGGCCGACTTGAACTTTGTCAGGGCGTCACCGGGAAAGGCCTTGAGCTGCTTCTCCAGGTCGATGCCATACACCTTGGCACCGTTGAGGCCGAAGATCTTCGCCTTGTCCTCCTTGGTCAGCTTCGCATAGCCGAACTGCTCGCAGATCTCGTCGGAGATCTGGAAGCGCTTGAAGGCATCAATGACCCATTGCGGGGATCCCCACCACAGGCAATCCGTCCCCCAGATGACATGGTCGGCCCCGTAATACTTGATGTTTTTCCCGAGCAGGTGCATGCACATCACCGGGTGGAGAATCGCCAGGGTGCCAAAAGAGGTGCCGATCTCGCAATAGACATTGTTCATGTCCGGGTTGCGTTCCTTGATTTTCATCAACGCATCATGCCAGGCGAAGTCACCACTCTCGGGGTCGAAATTCTTGGGGTCCTTGAACTGCGGCTCCCAGGTTCCGTGTTTCATCGCGGAGTGATAGATGATAAAGGTGAGGTCCGGGTGGTCCTTGGCGGCCTTCTCGACATCCCCCGGATGGGCGAAGTGCCCGAGCGTGCGCGACTGCGAGGCAAAGCCCTTGTGGACACTGAAGACCTTCAGCCCGAGTTCCTTTGATCGCTCGTAAAAGGGGTAGGCCAGCTTCTCGTCGTCCAGGCGGAAGCCGTTTCCGGATTTCCCGGGATCGGTGTGGCAATACCATTTCCACGAGTCGATCCCGTAGGTTTTCACCTCTCGCTCGACCTGCTCGAGCAGCGCGGACTTGTCCGGTGCATTGGTTTTCCGGTCCCAGTAGTGGTTGGGGGCGCAATTGCCCTGGCAAAGCACCCGTTTGCACTCGGCGAGATCGTTGAGCTGCTTCTTGGATCTCGACATCAGCCAGCTCGGCAGGACGCCGCCGCGCCGGTCGCGACCCTCGAGGATCTTGCCCGCCTTGTTTTTGTCGACCTCGCGACCCGGCACGCCGGATATCACCGCCATCGAGGTTTCGCTGTCGAAAAAGATCTCCTTCACGAAATTCTGGAAGCCGTAGGCCTCCTTGCCCTGGTCGAGCTTGATGCCCATATTCCGCAGGAACTCCGACCCGCGGCTGCCGATCGAGAAGCCGTCGGTGAAGTGGGTCTGGACATCAAAGACGAAATACTCGCCCTTGGGCCACTTCTCTGCGCCGGCAGCGGCATCTTCCGTCTCCGCTGCCGAGACGTCCCAGTAGGGCCCGAAGACCATGTTGCCAGCCAGGAAGGCCGTGGCCATTCCCATCGAGCTACGCATGAAATCACCGCGGTCCATGCCGAGCTTCTTCGACTTCTCCGCCGCGAGTTCACCGATCAGGTGTTCCCACTGCTTCTGCTGCGCGCTCTGCTTGCGCGGAATAAATTCCTCGTTCGAAACCACCTGGGTCGGGATCGGGGAGTCAACCCCCCGGTCGCGGTCGCGTTGCCATTTAGGTACCCACATACGTCACGGGATAGTACGTCCCCGGCGACGGCCCTGGCAAGCACCAACCGCAAGCGCCCACGCTGCGACCCCCACGGATCTCTAGTCAAATCGCAAGAGCATTTGACCTTTGCCCGGCATGCGATCCAGGG
>JAYGFS010000430.1:0-15980 GCA_046581765.1 Verrucomicrobiota bacterium | reverse complement strand
AACAAACGAGGACCAGATGTACGAACTGACCGGAAAAATAAAAGTGATTTTTGACACGCAGACTTTTCCCAGCGGCTTCACCAAGCGTGAATTCGTGGTTACCACGGGGGATAAGTACCCCCAGGATATCAAATTAACCTTGGTAAAGGAGAAAACCGAGCTGATTGAACCCTTTGACGAGGGGGATGATATCACGGCCAGTTTTGACCTGCGCGGTAACGAGTACAAGGAAAAGTTCTACGTCGACTTGAATGCCTGGAAAATCGAAAAAGCCGAGGGATCGGGTTCCGGGTCGGGCTCCGGGTCGATCGAAAAAGCTGGGGGATCGGGCTCCGGGTCGGGTGCTGAAAGCGCGTCTGCGGCGGATGAAGAACCCGACGCCGAAGGCGATTTCCCTTTTTGAGCGGCCGGGTCATCCCCGCCGGCCCGTTTATTTTTCTTCAGGTGCGGGGGTAGCCGGTTTGTCTGGCGCAGGGGCTGCGGCCCTTTTCCGGGGTTCAATCAGGTCCACCACTTCAGCACTGTCCTGTAATTTCTTCAGGTAGGCCTTTTCCGCCTCCTGTTCGCGTCGCTTCTTCATCGCGTTCAGGATGGTATCTTTGGCGCCATCAAAATCGCGCGTGGCTGCAGGCACCTTTCCATCGATGCGGTAGATGAAGAACCCGGAGGGGGCATTTACCACCTCGGAGTAGCTATTCGTCTGGAGGCCAAAAAGCATTTCCTCCAGCTGCTCGGATCCCGTGGATCCGCGGTAGACCTTGACCTGTCCCCCGGTTGTTTTGCCCGGGAGCTGGGAGTGCTTCTCCAGCAGTGCCTCAAAATCACCCCCTGCTTTCAATTGCTCCAGGACCTCTTCCGAGGTGGCAAGATTTTGCGCAATCACATCGGGCGTGTCGGCCCGGTTCTTCGGAATCCCGATCAGGCGTGCTTCGATATGTTCAGGAATGACAAATTGCTTCGGGTTTTCGTCGTAAAAGGTCCTGGCTTCCTCAACCGTGGGCTCAGCACTTGGCGGAACCTTGATTTTGACCAATTTGTCAATTTTCATCCGACTTTCCTGCGACTTCCGGAAATCGGCCATCTCGACCTTGGCATTACTGAGTTGGTCTTCGAGTTTGCGGCCTTCCGGGAGATCCTCCCGGATTTTATCCAGGTGCGCCGTCCACTCTTCTTCGCTGATGGTAATCCCTTCTTTCTCCACTTCGCTTTCAAGCAGTGCGCTGATGATGAGGGTGTCATTGGCACGTTGCACAATTTGCCCGCTTCGTTGCATGATTTGTTCCCGCGACAGGTGCTGACCTGCGGCTGCGGCAATCATGTTGGCCTGGTTCATGATCTGGCCCTGGGTAATTTTCTTCCCGTTGACGGACAGCATGGCCTTGTTCGGGTCGGCTTGGCCGGGGGTGGGGATCGGGTTGTTGAAGATCTCCTTGATGGTCGAGATGTCAATAGCTGGATTCTGCTCGGGTTTCTTCTGCTTCACGCAGCCGAGGACCCCAAAAGAGAGCAGGGCACAAAGAGCGAGTTTGGATAAAATAGTCACACGCATTCGATAAATCCCGGGTTACTGCATATAGAACGATGTTTCATCGCTTCGATTTCGAACATGGGGAACCACAGTGCCTTTTCACCCCAAAACTGTCAAACATTGATCTTCTGTGCTTGCGTTTAGGCCTTCAGGGCATCAAAAATCCAGTTTTTCCGTAGACATTCTTAGCCAGAAGACGATTTTGGAACAAAATAATTCGTTGACATGTTCGAAACCAGATACCTATCATCAAACCTGACATATGTAGGGTCTCCAAGCGGTCACTGTTTGCCCTAACGTGCCTGTTATAACGCTTTAAGACGAATATTTTGCTGTCGGTGGCTGTGTGTGCTGTCGGCGAGAAAACCCATTCTTAATAGGAACACCCATGGCCGATGAAGACGTGATGTTGGACAGCCCGACCGACCTGGTAATCGACGAGGCTTCACGCGCAAACACCAACACGAGTATTTTATTAATGCTGATTGCGGGTGTTCTGGGCGCGGCCATCATCGGGGGCATCTTCAAGCTTTTCCAGGGCACCAAGCTCGACTACTTTTACATGGTGATTTGGGAGCGTGGGCCCATCCAGCTCTTTGAACTGCTGTTCGGTTGCATGATCGTGGGCCACATGATGCAGAAATCGCGCCTGTTGCGTACCCAGAAGAAGCCCCTGATCCAATCGCCCATCGATCCGACCATCGACCTCGGTTATGACGAAGAGGTTACCGAGCTGCGGCAGGAAATGCGTCGCCAGAAAAATTACGAAGATTCTATTCTCCTCACGCGGATCGACCGCGTGCTCAACCAGTGGTTGGGCAGTCGCGATGTTGGCCTTGTATCCAGCTGGTCCTCGCTCGAGGGTGACCGCGTATTCGACTCTTCCGGCCAGAGCCACATCATTCCGCAGTTGCTGCTTACCATGATTCCCATGCTTGGCTTTATCGGCACGGTACTCGGTCTCGGTCAGGCGGTAGCCGGTTTCTCAGACTTCCTCTCCGGCACGGTTGCCCTTGACCAGATCAAGGTCGCCCTCCGGGACGTGACCGGCAGCCTGGGTACCGCCTTTGATACAACGTTGCTTGCGCTCGTTCTATCGGTGATGCTTTCGATTCCCCTGACCGCGATGATCCGTCGCGAAAACGAACTCCTGATGGAGATCGATACCATGGTGGATGACATGGTCATCTCCCGCCTGCCGCCGCCGGAGCCGGCGTCGATCAAGATTGAAAACCTCGAGGACTCGATCGACGCGGCCTTTCGCCGGTACATTCCCGATCCGGACCGATACGACGAGGTCTTCTCCCGGGCCATCGACAAGGCAGCCGATACGGTGCAGGAGAAGTTCAACCACCTGACCAACACCTACGAGGATGCCCTCGCGGAGGTTACCAAGCGTCTTGCCGGCAGCCTGGGCGATGTAATCGGCCAGGTGGAGGCGTCCATGACTCGCGTGGTGGAAGATGTGCGGACCACGGACGAGGCCATGGTTTCGTCCCGCCAGAAAATAGCCCAGGAGGAAACCAATCGTGTCAACGAGTTGCTCAGCGATTTCCAGGACCGGGCCAACGAGGTGGCCAGCGCTTACCAGGAGCGGGCCGAGTCACTCGAGAATGCTACCCGGGAAGGGATGGACAAGTCCGTGGGTGCCGCGACCCAGTTGGCTGCCAAGCTGGATGAGGTCCGGGCACTTGCCGCCCAGATCGACCAGATTCTTCACCTCCAGGAATCGGTCGAGAAGAGCCTTGAAGGGCTCGCGGTGTCCGAGGAGTTCCGGAAGACCCTCAGCGACCTTCGTGGACACCTGGAAAGCACGGATGAATTCTGTGCCCAGATGGCCAAGCCCCGCGTGATCACCCTCACGGAGGAGCTGCTGGGAGACGATGCGGACTGAATCGGGGGCCGGGTGACGGACCGAAATGAGTAAGCGGAAAAACGTGGCGCTAGGGCAGGGGAGCGGTAGCGGTACCGACATTATGACCTCCCTGATCGGTTGCCTGATCCTCATTCTCCTTGGCATCCTGATCATCATTTTCGTCGCCCAGGTACTCGTGGTCATTACCGAGCCTGACAACAAGGACATCGTTTCCGTGGTTGAAAGCAGGGTGGATGGATTTCGTGAGTCCAAGGCCTTCCCCGATGGCAACCTGGTAAAAGAACCGACGTATATTGATGTGCACCAGAACATGGTCATCATTCATCCCGGCCAGACGGAGATTCCTCAGCGTGAGCTGTTTCTACCCAAGAACCGGCTGACGGACATCCTGGATGAGATTCGTAAGGATGCGGAGAACCAGTACGTGATCCTGCTGGTTCGCCCGCGGGCTGCCAAGCTCCAGCGCTACCTGAGAGACCAGGTAATTGCCCAGTACAACCTCGATATCGGCATTGAATTGTTTGAATCTGCCCGCCCGGTTGAGCACGTGAGTTCGACCCGGAAGTTGTTGCAAGAGCAAAAAAAAGCTGACGCCGAAAAAGGGGCAGCACCCGCAGGTGATGGCGAAAAAGGGGCCGCACCCCCAGCTGGTGGAGATACCGAGGTGAAGCCCGGGGATGCGAATGCGGGGGGAACCCCCTGACCGGGGTGGTATGCCATGGGACGTATCAACCAGAAGGCACCCAAGACCAGTGAAGAGGCATTCAACGATATCCTGACCTGTCTCGCCGGCATCTTGATCCTCATCATCATTCTCGTGGTCCTCGACTCCAAGCAGACCCAGATCCTGATACCGACCCCCATCGAACAGGAATCGGACTACGAGCCGGTCTACCTGGAAGTCAGTGCCAAGGGCGAAATTTTCAGCATCCCGGTGCGGGAGCTGGATGCCCTGGCCATGAGGAAAATTGCGGATGTCGCTACGGCCACGAATGCCGACCAGTACAAGATGCTCCAGCAACTCAGTTCCGAGAGCAACCGGGTCGGAAATGCTGATTACGAGGTGGATCTCCTGTCCAAGCTCACCGGGAACATATTACTCCGCTCAAGGCCGGATGCCGTGGGCAATCTCATGCCCACGAACATTACGGACGGCACCGAGCTGGAGTGGTACAACGGCGTATTGAACTCAATCAACAAGAGCAACCAGTACATCTCCTTCATCGTCCGCTCCTCGGATGAGAGCTACCGCGCGTTTAAAAAGGCCCGCGCGCTTGCCTGGTTGAGCGGCGTGCGCGTCGCTTACGGTCTGTTGGAAAATACCGAGCCGATCGAATTCGGCTTTGGCGGCAGCACCTTGAACGTACAATAGCCCGAAGGGATACCCCGTGTCTTGCGGGATCGTCTCGCCGGGTTGTTTCGGGCATCGAAACTCAGGCCATCTCACGGCAACCGGCGTCCGCCCAGCGGCGCATGAAGTCGACCAGCTCCTCGCGTTTCGCCGAGCGCGCTTTACGCACGTAGAAGCCGGATGTACAGACCCCGCTGATGAGACAGCCCTCGGCCGATAGTTGGGAAAGCATCCCCACGCAGAACCCGGCATTAAAGTTGTCGCCCGCCCCAGTGGTCAACTGGGGGCTTGGCGTAAATGGCCCGTCGATCAAGGAACTTCCTTCGCTCCGTGTCGCCACCGCCGCGCGGTGGGTCGGGTGAATCACCACCATCTCGATGTCGAGCTGCCGCCGCAGGCCTTCGGCCCGGTCGGCCAGGTCCGTGGGGTTTTCGCCCAGTACCACTTCCGCCACCTGGATGGACTCCTTCTCGTTCATCCCGAAGGTGACATCCGCCACTTCCCGCATGGCTGAGATGATCCCCGTAACCACTGCAATTTCGTCACGGGGGCGCTTGGCCGGGTCGGCCAGGTCGATAAAGATGAGCGGGCGCTCGTCACGATCGCGCATGATGCGGATGAATTCGAGGTACATTTCATTCATGTGGGGAAGCATGGTCCAGTTGTTCAGGACCAGGAGCTTGACCTCGTGCAGCCGTTTGCGCAGCTGGGGCTCCGGTAGTTCCGCCAGCAGTTTCGCCCAGCATACATCGTGCAGGGAAATGCCCTTTCCCATCATGATTTTTCCATCATTGAACTCGAGCGCATAGGTGTGCCCCGGGTCGGCAATCGAGGTGACCGAGGCACAGTCGGAGGCCAGGCGGTTGTACACGGGATGAATCACCTTGTCGCCCAAGGCCCCGATGTAGTGCACGGGATATCCATGGGCGACGATCGCGTTGGCCGCAATCGGGCCATTTCCGCCCAGCTTGACCTGGCGCGGCACCAGTTCAAAATTGGTGCTCAAGCCCGCCGCGTTCAGTACCTTCTCCCCGAACTCCGTGATCGTCTCGAGGGCTTCGTATTTTTCGTGCGAAAAGCGCTTGCCGACGACCGACATGATCTCATCCACGAAGCCATCAAACCCGGCGAGAACGGACTGCTCGGGTGGGGCTTGCTCGATCAAGTCCGCCATTTCCCGGACCGCTTGAGGAGCTGGGGCGTTCATGCAGAGGTCTCGTTGGCCGCCTCGATGGCGGTCGCGAGTTGCTGGATTACGGGTTTAATCTGGGGCTCTGAGCCCACGCTGATGCGGATCAGGAAGCGCTCGAGCCGGTGTTCAGCGAGGTAGGCCTCGCTTCGCGAATAATAGGTCAACATCGTGTAGGGGCACATCAGGGTGATGTTCGAGCCAAGGCTCGGGGCTTTTTTGATGCCGGGCATCGGGCTGTCATAAAAGCGCTGCATCGAGTCGAGGGTCTTGTTTTTCAGGGTGAAGCTGACCACGCTGCCCATGCCAGGCTCCAGGATACGCTTCGCGATCGCGTGATCCGGGCTGGATGGCAGGCCGGCAAAATAAACCCGGTCCACGGCGGGGTGGTCTTCCAGCCATTCAGCGACCCGTTGGCCGTTGGCGTTAAAGCGTTGCATCCGTTCTTCAAAATCAGCCAGGCCCCGGGCCAGCACCTTGGCCTCGAGGGGTGACATCTGGATGGCCCAGGTTGACTGGTAGGTGGACAAGGCCTCATCGGCGGCCTGGTCGCAGGTCAAAACAGCACCGCCGCCGTGATCGTTTCCGCCGCTCAGGTATTTCGTGGTGCTGTGGACAACGAAGTCCACGCCGAGGTCAAGGGGCTTGCAGTTGTACGGCGTTGCCATGGTGTTGTCACAAAGAATGGGGACTTCCTGCGCCTGGCAGAGGGCTACAAGGCGTGGCAGGTCCGGCACTTCACCCAGGGGATTGCTGATGGTCTCCACGATCACGGCGGCCACATCACCCTGGTCCAGGGCCGTGCGCAGGCCCTCCAGGTCATCTCCGGCGAGCATGGTGCCGCGCATCGGTATGCCGGCCCACTCTATTTCCTTTACCAGGAGGTGGGTGTCGCTGTAGGGGTGCCCCACGACCACGAAGTGGCTCCTCTTCCGCGTCGTGCGGATATAGTCGAGCAGGACCGTGATCGCAAGCATGCCCGAGGGGTAGGTGGTGCACGCGCTGGCATGCTCCAGGGCACAGAGGCGCTTTTTTGGATCCTCCCACCCGTCCGTGTCAGGTGAAAGATCCGGATCCTTTTCAAGGAACCATGCCGCATCGCGTGCAGCGATACAGGCCCCCCGGCGCCGGTTCCGCTCGTGGATGGTCTTCGCCTCGTCCACGTGGCGGGTCAGGACCGTGGCTGCATCAATGCCTGGATCCCCCCCGGTATTTTTAAGGCTGCCGATCCAGTAATCGACCCCTTTCAGGTCGATGGGGCCGTCCGGAAGCTGGTCATCCCAGACCACGCAGATCCCCGAGCCGTCGACCGGGGCAAAGGGTATGCGCATAAACAGTTCCACATCCGCGGCTTCCTGCACCCCTTTGAAGGGGAGCTGCGAGATGGCGGGCTGGGGCTTGTGCTCCCGAATCGTCCGGGCGCCCTGCAGCCACAGGTATTCCAGGACCTCTTTCAGGGCCACCATGGCCGAGCTGTACATGATCGCATCCGGCGCCTCATACTTGGCCTTGAGGCGGGCCTGGAGGGTTTTCACCAGGGGAGGCAGGATCAGCCGGTAATAGCCATGATAGGGGATGGTGCGTTGTTCCTGCCAGGCGACAACATGCTGGAGGTCCGCCACCTCCATGGCGATCCCGTACGGCCCGCTAACGGGTTTCGTCTCAAAGGCGAAATCGTCAAGGTCCTCTACCTCGGGGAGGCTTATGCATGTTCGCGGATTGCTCATCGCGCGCTACCTAACAACAGGCGCGAGGATATTGACAAGCGTTATTCCCATGGCAGCCCCGGTTCGGGAAAGCATAAGCGGCTGGTTCCCGGCCGTGAAGTACCCCCCCCGACCGCTGCGTCGTTATTAAAATGCGGCCCATTTTCCGTCCCGCCTGCTGGGTCCGGTAGCTCAAGCGCCTATCTTGTGCGTTTGAGCGATTCCACCTGCCCACGCCCTGTACCTCAGGGTTCACTGGCTGAACCAGGATGTACAGTTTCCCTGCACGGTTATTAAGCAAACCCCCTGATTTCAAGGCGTTCACTCCTTGGCACGCCTTTCGCTAAGTATGCATGCAGGCACGATTACCAAACTCCTAACCGAAAGAGAAAAAGATGAAGGTATTGAAACTGGGATTGATGACCCTGTTGGTGGCCGGCACATTCAACCCGGCCTGGGCGGGTCGCGGAGAAGACCGGGTGATTCGGGAAGTCCTGAGCCATATTGAAGCAGCAGTGCTTGAAGGAGAAAAAGCGCTGAGAGCCGGAGGAGGCAACGAGCAACTCGAAGCCGAGGTGGTGTTACTCATCGAAGCCTATGCGGTGGTCTCCGGGGAGAGCGATGGAGACACGTATGCATCAAGCGGCGACGATCCGAGCGAGGTTGGAAAAGCCATCGTCAGGGTGTTGACCGACATCATTAAAGTTGCGCCAGAAGAAGACAAGTTCTGGTGGCGGGTGGCCCGGGACATCGTCTACGTGGTACTGGTTAAGCCGTACCAATAAGGGGAACCGCTCCGGCCTGCGGGCGATCAGCCTAGAATGACGTCAAATTGTGCTTCGAGCTCGCCGATCCTGGATTTCTTTATCGGCTTGAAGTCCACCACCAGCGTTTCACGCCTCTTGGGATCCTTCTCCCGGAGGTACAAGCCGTCCCGCTTGACCTTCGGGTCGCCGGCCACGTACAGCTGGGTGGTCAGCACCCGCTTATCGTTTCGGTAGACGGCGTAGTGGATATGCGCGGGTCGGCCCGGGTAGGGGGGCGGCTTGATCGTGCGGAAGTAATACGCGCCGGATGGCCCGGTCAGGAATCGCCCGAAGCCCTGGAAGTTCTTGTCCACCCGGTCACCCCCACCCCGGGTATGGATGTACTTGGCCTGGTTGTCCACCTGCCAGATCTTGACCACCGCGTTGCGGACCGGATCCCCCCGCCGGTCGAGGACCCGTCCGGACAGGTGGGTGATCGTGCCGACCGCCGGGGTGATGCGCTCGTTGACCCGGATCAGGTCATTGTCCGTGTCCAGGGGGAGAACGTCGGGATAAAAAGGACCCTCGCCCTGGGGTGGGGTTGTCATGAGCTCCTCGGCGAAGACCTCCGGGCGGAGCGTATAAAGCCCGGTGGTGCCGAGCACGGCGTTCTGTACAAATTTTCGGCGGGTCCAGCAGGTGAATGTTTGCATAGCGGTTCCTTTTGTAAGCATAATGGACTGGTGGCAGTATACCCTATGTGGAACCTCGTTAAACATCATTTTTGCCTCGTTGTGCTCCTGCATGGACCGGGGGTGTCAGCCGAGGTGGGATTCACCCGGGATGTCCTGCCGATCCTTTCAGACAACTGCTATTTCTGTCATGGCCCGGATGCCCGGCAGCGGAAGGGCGGTCTTCGACTGGATATCCGGGCGGATGCGTTGAAAAAGAAGGCCTTTGTTCCGGGCGATCCCGATGCCAGCGAGCTGATCGTGCGGATCCTGCACGAGGATCCGGAGGAGCGGATGCCGCAGCAGTCGTCGGAGCGGAGCCTGAGCGAGGACGAGAAGCAGACCTTGCGCCGGTGGATTTCCGAGGGAGCGGTGTACGAGAAACACTGGTCCTTCGTCCCGGTAAAACGCCCGGATCCGCCTCTCCCCGGCCTGCATCCCGTTGATGCCTTCGTGCGCGCCCGATTGCAGGAGGAGCACCTGGCCCCTGCGCCGGAGGCCGAGCCCATTGCGATCATCCGCCGCTTAAGCCTTGACCTGACGGGCCTGCCACCGACGCCGGGGGAGGTGGATCGTTTCCTCGCGGATACGTCCCCGGGCGCCTATGCAAAACTCGTTGACCGCTTGCTCGCCTCACCGCGTTATGGTGAGCACATGGCGCTCAACTGGCTGGATGCGGCACGCTATGCGGACACGGACGGATACCAGAATGACGGGCCGCGCACCATGTGGCGTTGGCGCGACTGGGTGATCGAGGCCTACAACAGGAACCTGGCCTTTGACCGGTTTACCATCGAGCAGCTCGCGGGGGACCTGTTGCCCGATGCAGGCCTGGCCCAGCAGATCGCGACCGGCTTCAATCGAAATCACCGCTACAATTCCGAGGCGGGCATTCCCCTCGATGAATTCCTGCTCGAAAATGCCGTCGACCGGGTGGATACCACCGCGACACTCTGGATGGGATTGACCCTGGGTTGCGCACGCTGCCACGACCATAAGTACGACCCCTTTTCCCAGGAGGAGTACTATCAACTGATCGCCTTCTTCAACAGCGTGCCGGAGTCCGGGCGGGCGGTGAAGTATGGCAACTCGGAGCCCTGGGTGATTTCCCCGACGGAGGACCAGGCGCTGAAGCTGGCGGAGCACACGGCGCGAATCCGCCGGGCGAAACAGGTCCTGGCGAAGGCGGAGGCAGACATTGCCGGGGCCCAGGCGAAGTGGGAAGCCGCTTTGCCGGGGAAGGCGAAGCCTGCGCCCCCGGTCGGGCAGGGCCAGGTGCATCACCTGCCGCTGGGGACCCTGGGCCCGAACCAGAAAATCGAGATGGGGAAGCCGGTATTCGATCCGGGCATGGTGGGGCGGGGGCTGCGCGCGGGAGGGCAGGCGAAGGTGAACCTGGGAGCCGCGGCTGGATTCTATTGCCAGTCGCGCTTTAGCCTGGCCTTCTGGTTGCGACCGGACCGGGTGGACACGGGTGTGATCCTGTCGAACCAGGGCGGCGGGAGCATACGCCCGGGCCTGGCGGTGGAGATGAAGGAGGGCCGCCTGCAGTTCTATATCATCACGCGGTGGATTGCCGGCGTGGCCTGCGTGGAGACGTCTGCGCCGCTTGTAGCGGGAGAATGGGTGCATGTCACCCTGACCAACGACGGCAGCCAGAGCGCGACCGGCATGGTTGTTTATCTCAACGGCGAGCGCGCGGACACGCAGATTCGCCACAACACCAACAGCAATACCGGCGGGAGCAAGGGCGCCTTGAAATTTGCGGCAGGCGTCTTTGGCGATCCCTTCGTGGGCATGATTGATGAGCTCCGGGTGTGGACCCGGACCCTGTGGGCCGATGAAATCGCGATCGTCAGCGTGCCGGAAACCGTCCGGAAACTTGCCGCAATCGAGCGGGGTGCGCGCACGCCGCGCCAGTCCGCCGCGTTGCGAGCCGCCTTTCTTGAGCATGCCGCCCCCCCCCGGCTAAGAAAGCAGGCGAAGGCCTGGTTTGATGCCCGGTTGGCCCATGAGAAGTACCTGGACAGGCTGCCGACGACCATGGTGATGCAGGAGACGGACATGCCAAAGAAAACCTTCCTGCGCAAGCGCGGCGTTTATAACAGCTACGGTGAAGTGGTCAGCCGGGGTGTCCCGGGTATTTTTCCGGTGCTGAAGCGCGACGACCATCCCAATCGCCTCGACCTCGCGCGATGGCTGGTGAGCGGAGAGCATCCCCTGACCGCACGGGTGGCGGTGAACCGTTATTGGCAGCACTATTTTGGCAGGGGCCTGGTGAAGACGGCGGAGGACTTCGGGCGGCAGGGTGAGCTGCCCAGCCACCCGGGCCTGCTCGACTGGCTCGCAGCGGAATTCGTAGCCTCCGGATGGGATGTGAAGGCCATGCAGAAGCTGATGGTGACCAGTGCCACCTACCGGCAGCAGTCGCATGTGCATCCGGAAGCGCTCACCCGTGACCCGGCGAATCGCCTGCTCGCGCGCGGTCCCCGCCAGCGCCTGTCCGCGCACGCGATTCGCGACCAGGCCCTGGCCGTGAGCGGCCTGCTGGTGGAAAAGCAGGGCGGCCCCTCGGTCAGCCCGTACCAGCCCGCGAATTTCTGGTCCAGCCTGAGCAACATGAAGTACAAGCAGGGTAAGGGCGATGCGCTTTATCGCCGCAGCCTGTACACGATCTGGAAACGGACCTTGAATCCCCCGAGCATGGCCCTGTTCGATGCGCCGGAGCGTGAGGCCTGCCGGGTGAACCTCAAGCGGACCAACACGCCCTTACAGGCCTTGACCCTGTTGAACGAGACCCTCTTTGTCGAATCGGCCCGCAACCTGGCGTCCCGGATGCTGAGGGAAGGGGCCGGGGACCCGGTCCATTTCGGCTTCCGCGAGGTCCTGGCCCGCCCGCCCGGCACCGCGGAAAAAATCCTCCTCGATGCCGCACTCGCTGAATACCGGGCGAACTTCCAGGCGGACCCGGCTGCGGCAAGGAAATTACTGAAGACCGGCCAGTCGCCGGTGGATGCGAAGCTCGATCCCGTGGAGCTAGCGGCTGCAACGACCCTGGCGAACGTATTGCTGAATCTCGACGAGGCGATCACCAAGCCCTAGGCGGTGAATAGGCCTTTGCCGGGGACTGTTTACTTGCAGAGGGGATCATGGCCTGCTAGTTCCGGTCCACTCCTTAAGCACCAGGGGACCAAGGCTCATGGAATCTGAAACACCCACGCGCAAGAAACGCTCGCTCAGGGAATTCGCCTATCTCTATTTCACCGGGATCTGCATGGGCGCGGCTGACGTGGTTCCCGGCGTGTCCGGCGGAACCATGGCCTTCATCATGGGGATCTACCAGGAACTGCTGGATGCGATTAAGTCGTTCAATCGCACCTTGGTCAAGCTGGGGTTGGGCTTCAGGATCAGGGATATTTTTTCGCATATCCCGTTTCCCTTTATCATCGTGTTGTTGGGTGGTATCGGGACCTCCGTGGTCCTCCTGGTCAAGCCACTCGAGAAGCTCCTGAATGATTACGCGGGCCATGGCCGGGTCTTTCTCTTCGCCTTTTTCTTTGGCCTGGTCGTGGCCTCGATTACCGTCCTCGCTCGCCGGGTGAAATGGTCGAAGCGGACGGGCGTGGCGTTCCTGGTCGCCGCGGTGATCGCATGCGCGATCTGCCTGTTGTCACCGGCGCAGACCTCCACCACGCCGGTTATCGTTTTCTTCAGCGGCATGATCGCGATCTGTGCAATGATTCTCCCCGGCATTTCAGGCTCGTTTATCCTCCTGATCCTGGGCCAGTACGGTCACATCATGGGTGCGATCGATTCCTTTATCGACGCCCTGAAAGCCATGGACTTTGCGGAGATGGGCAGCCTGCTGTTCAGCACCATCTTGCCCTTTGCGATCGGGGCAGCCATCGGTTTGCTCGCTTTTGCCCGCTTGTTGAGCTGGTTGCTTGCCCGCTGGTACACGGTGACCCTCGCGACCTTGACCGGCCTGATGACCGGTTCCCTGGTCAAGATCTATCCCTTCAAGAAGGTGATCGAGTGGGGCATCGACCGGCACGCGGATCCCTACCCGGTGAAGGAAGCCTTCCTGGCCCCGGCCCTTGATGCCACCTGCTGGAAGGCCCTGGGCTTTGCGGTTGCGGGCTTTGTCCTGATCCTGCTGATCGAGCGCATGCAGGCCAGGCTGTTGCCGGCGGACCTTGAAGGGTGATGCGACGCAGCATTTCCCTGGCGGCAAGCGGGGTTCCGCTCCTGCAGGCCCTCGCCGACCCTATCAGGTAAAACGGCCCTGCCGAGGCAGGGCCGTTTTCCAGGATGCAGCCCAAGCGACGCCTGCGCTATTCAACCACGATGGTGATTTTTTCTGAAACGACCGGCGGGTTGTGCGGGATATGCAGGAAGTTGGCGAAGACCAGCTGCAGGGTGTGCTTGCCCGGGGCGAGCTCCAGCACGGTTTCCGTCTGGCCTTTCCCGAAGTGCTTGACCTTGTCCATCTGGTCCCCCGGCAGCACCGTGCTCATGTCGTAATCCTTCGCGTCGACATCGACCAGGAGGTGATGATGACCGGTGTCGGGCATGTTGATCCCGGCCGGGGCAATGCCCATGCCGCGCAGGCCGAAGATGACCTTGAACTTCTTCTTCACGGTCTTGCCGTCACGGGGCTGGACGATGTAGGACTTGGCGCCCTTGGGGCTGTCAGAGCGGATCGCCGCGAGTTCGTCCTTCTTATCCTCGGCGATTGCGCCACCGGCGATGACCAGGCACGCGAAAAGGGGCAACAGTACTTTTTTCATACGATTTTCTCCAACCCGCGAGACATGATCACACCCATCCGTCGCGGGAGCACGGACAGGGTGACTCCACCATGGAACCGGGAGCATAATAGGAGAAGTGGGAGAAGGATCAAGCGTGGAGTTGAGGCGTGTGGAAGGCAGGAGGCCGCTTTTAGGGCCCGGGCCCTGGGTCCGGCCATGCTGGAGTTGTCCGGGTGCTAAAATGGTCGGGGCGACTGGATTCGAACCAGCGACCTCTTCGACCCGAACGAAGCGCTCTACCAGGCTGAGCCACGCCCCGACTTGCGGGCAAGGTAAGTTAAAAAAGAAGGGATGCAACCCTTTCCTGAGCGTAATTGAGGGCGGAATGGATGCGGGTTATGCGGCGAAGGAACCCGGGCAAAAAGGCATCACCGGCGCGCACGTGGCCCATTCAGTTGCCCGGCACGGCCGGTATCCCCTGCTTCCGGATCTCGTGCAGGAGAACAGCTGTCGCGGCATTCACGGAAAAGGAATCCACGCCATCGGGCATGGGAATGCGCACGCGCTGGTCCATCTGTTCCCGTACGGACTCGACCAGCCCGAAGGACTCCGAACCCATGAACAGGGCGACGGGGCCCGCATCCAGCTGGAGCTCGGACAGGTCGGTCTCGCCCGCCGGGCAGCTGCCGATGCAGGTATAGCCGAGGTCCTTGACCTCTTCGATGGCCGCGCTGGCATGGTCGGCGACATACACGGGCAACTTGAACAGGCTCCCCATGGAGGTGCGAACCGCCTTGGGATGCCAGGGGTCACTCACGCCGATGGCGAGCAATCCATCGGCCCAGCTCGCGAGCCCGGTACGGATCATGGCCCCCATGTTCCCGGGGTCGCGTATCCCATCCGCGACCAGGAGGACCCGGGGTGGTACCGGCCTATCCGCAAGGCGGGTGGATTCCGGGAGCGAAAGTAAGGCGATGATGCGGCCGTAATCCCGTTCGCCGGTGAGCCGTTGCATATCCACCTCGTCCAGAACCTGTGGCTCCACGTCAACCGGGAGCATCTCCAGCAACAATCGTTCCCGCTCCGGTCCTCCAAAGGCTTGACCCAGGGCGATGCGGAGGATGGCTTGGCCGCTTCCCACCGCCCGCTCGACCAAGCGGGTGCCTTCGATGGAATACGTGCCGGAAGCATCCCGGCCCTCCCGGGTGTAGGTGCGTTCAATGGCGGCAATGATGGAGGAGTGATGGTCGGGGTTGATTTCCGGTGCCTCGTCGTTGATTCTCGGCTGCATCGTGTGTAAGTTTTCACGGGGTTGCAAGACCCATGAACAGAATCGGTTTAACGAGGAATGCCATGAATAAAGCCTTATTGTTTGCGATCTGCCTGATAATCCCCCTGGCCCCGGCGGCCGAGGAGAAGAAGGCCCAGGCGGGCGCGACCGCGAAATCCAGGGAGACCACCGTGTACCAGAAGCCCAGTGACGAAGAACTCCAGAAGAAGCTCACCCCGATCCAGTACAAGGTGACCCAGCGCGAGGGGACCGAGCCGCCCTTTTCAAATGCATACTGGGACAACAAGAAAGACGGTATTTACGTCGATGTCGTGAGCGGCGAACCCTTGTTCAGCTCAAAGGAAAAGTACAAGTCGGGCACCGGCTGGCCCTCTTTCTGGAAGCCGCTGGAGTCCGGGAACATCGTCGAGAAGGTGGATCGCGGTTTTTTCTCCACGCGGACGGAAATCCGGTCGAAGCAAGGGGACTCGCATCTGGGCCATGTCTTTGATGACGGCCCGAAGCCCACCGGCCTTCGCTATTGCATGAATTCCGCCGCCCTGCGCTTCATCCCGGTCGAGAACCTGGAAAAAGAGGGGTACGGAAAGTTCAAGGGGCTCTTTACGCCCGCCGAGAAGTGAGCGCGTGACCGGGTTCGCGGATACGCGATCACCGGCAACCGAGGTAATGGCGGGTTACCGCCGGAATAAGAAGTTTACGCGCAATGCAAAACCGAATCGCCTTAAACCGAACCATCATCTCCGTGTGGATACTGCTCATCAATTCGAGCGTTATCCTCGCCGTGCTCGGCAATCCCGTTGTCGGCGCAGTC
>JAYGFS010000035.1:0-2697 GCA_046581765.1 Verrucomicrobiota bacterium | reverse complement strand
GGGTCATGCGCAGGGTGATGCTCGCCGGGTAATCAAGGGCGCCACTGGTATTCCGGCAGGGAAATCCGGCCCCGGTCATCAAAGGCCAGCCCCTCTTCCTCCAGCAGGATGCGCTGGATCAGCTCCCCATCCGGGTTGGTGCGCGGGCTGATTTCACCCTGGGCATTGATGACGCGTTGCCAGGGCAGCTCGTCCGTTTCCAGGGCTGCCAACGCGTACCCTATTTGCCGTGCCTGGCGGGGATACCCTGCGAGTTGCGCGATCTGCCCGTAGGTCGCGACGCGGCCTTCCGGGATCCGGGCGACCGTATCGTAGATCTGCTGGTACGATATCTTCACCGGGTCCCGCTCTCCCGGGCGGCCCGGAACACCGGGTCCGCGGCTTGCAGCAACTTGAGCCGCAGATCCCCCGCCAAATCGGGATGTGTTTCCAGGTACCTGCGGATGATTTCCGCGGCCGGCGCCGAGCGATGACCGGAAAACCCCGCGTCCAGCCAGGCCTTGGGAAAGAAAATATCACCCGTCGCCTTGACCTCCGGGAGCAGGGCGAGGAGTTTTCCCAGGTCTTGCATGCTTTCAAAGGGGGCGTTCGCCAGGTCCTGTTCCACGCGAACCGGGTGCTGCAGGTAGCGAAGGGCCGTCAGCACCCAGGGCTCGGGCTGCCGCTTTTCCGCTCTCGACAAGGCCTGGAAATACGCAGCGCGAAGGCCCGGGTCCGGGGACAGGGCCGGCATGATGAAGGCAAAGCGCTTCCGGCGATCGGCATCCGCGATGCGTGCACGCTGTGCCGCCAGCACGTCCACCCCACGCACCGCGAGTTCCATGGCCATGTAGGATTCATCCGGCTCGGACAATGCCAGGTCGAGCTCGCCTTTTCCCGACCAGATCGCGTGCAGGCGTTCGACCATGCCCGGGGAGCGAAGCAGGGCGACCCAGGCCTTGAAAAAAGCCTTCCGCATCGATGCGGGGTAGTCGGCCCGCATCAGGTTCCAGAGCAGGCCTTCCGAGGCCTGGGCGTCACTGATACCCCTCCGCCGCGTATCCTGCCACAGGCTGTCCTCGCGCAGGATATCCAGCAGGTACGCTGACAGCTGGGGGTCCCGCTCATGCGGCAAACGCTGGCGCAGGAAATCCAGGTAGCGATGGCGAGCGATTTTTCCCGCCAGCATATTTTCGCGCAGCTCCAGCCAGGCCGCCCCGCGCAGCAGGGGATTCGCATCCCGGACCCGGGTCCCCAGGTCCCTGCCCAGCGCCCCCTTCTCCAGGGGATACAGGCCATAGGCGAAGGGATCCCGGTCGCTGCTGAGGCGCGGGAGGCCGGTCCCTTTCACCAGCGGATTCACCCAGGCCGCGAGATCCTCCTTCGCGGATTCCTCAAAACGCCGGACCAGGTCAGCAAAATCGGCATTGCCCCAGGCATAGCGTGCCAGGTAATCCCGTATGGCCTCCTGGAAGGCCGCGGAACCGATGCGCTCCTCCAGCTGGCGCATGACGATCGGCGCCTTGAGGTAGATAATCGCCCCATAGATCGAGCCGGCATCCGCCAGGTTTCCCAGGTCCTGCAAAATCGGGTTCGGCCCCTCGGAACGATCGATGCGATACGCGCCGGGATAGTGTCGAAGCAGAAACTGCAGGTCGTGGTTCATCTCCGGGAAGGCCGGGTTGACGATTTTTGCGGCAAAAAAATTGGCGAAGACCTCCTTCAGCCAGACCTCATTGAACCAGCGCATGGTCACGAGGTTGCCAAACCACATGTGCGCGGTTTCGTGTGCGATCAACGAGGCCCGGCGAAGCTTTTCCTGCGCGGTCGGGGTCGCATCGAGCAGGATCGACCGGTCGCGGTACAGGATGGCCCCCGCGTGTTCCATTCCACCGTATTGAAAGCCCGGGACAAGGGCGAAATCAAACTTGGCAAAAGGCTGCGGGATGCCGGTGTACGCCTCCAGCCAGTCGAGCGCATCAAAGTGCAGCTCGAGGACCCGGTCGAGATTCCGGGCGATGCGTTCAGGGTCGGATTCACGATGGAACATCCGGATACGACGGCCGTCCCGGGTGCGCTCAAGCACCTCGTAACGCCCGGCCGTGAAAGCAAAAAGGTAGGTCGGAAGCAAGGCGGTCGGTTTAAACCGGATGCGCTTGCGCGAGTCGGTTGTGTGCTTTTCGAAATCGACCGGGGCATTGGCCAGGGCCTGCCAGGCGGAGGGGATTTCCAGGCTGAGGGTAAAGCGGGCCTTGAGGTCGGGCTGGTCAAAACAGGGAAAACATTCGCGGGCGCGGGCCGGGACAAAAAGGGTGTAGAGAAAATCCTCGCGCCGATTCATCGGTGCGGTGCCGGCGACAAAGCGAACACGGAGGCTGTATCGACCATCCCGGCCAGGGGCAAGCCCGTCGCGCACGACCAGGTGCTCGTTGGTGTGGGCGTAAACAACCGGGCGGTCGTTCAAGCGAACGCTTTCGATGCGACCGTCGACGGGGGCAAAATCGAGGACGATCGGGGCGGCGGGGTTCTCGGCCCGCCAGGAGAGGCTCACCTGGCCGGTGACCGGACGATCAGGTTCCGCGGGAATGTTGAAGGAGAGGAGGTCGTAGCGCAGGTCGTGAATCTGTGACGCGCGATGACGCGCGAGCTCAAGGGATACGCCGGGCTCGAGGGTGACCGGGTCCAATGCAAGACCCCGGGGCCCCGGCAAGCCGGAGA
>JAYGFS010000016.1:0-4456 GCA_046581765.1 Verrucomicrobiota bacterium | reverse complement strand
TTCCTCTGGGAATCCGCCGATGAAAACCACGCGATGCCCTACACCGAGGTCTATGTTCGCAACATCCATCCCGATGGCCTGTACCAGCAGGGCGAGGGCAAGCTCGTGCTCAGCGGAACCAACACCTACACGCTCGCCACTGCGGTCCATGACGGCACCCTCGAGATCCGCAGCACGGCGGCACTGGGCCATACCAACAGCGCCACCTTTGTCGCCGCGGGTGCGGCATTAACCATTGGAACGGGCCTCGCACAAGGCTCCCTCGAGCCCATCGTGCTCGACCACGGGTCCCCGGGCGGGACCCTGGGCAATGCCGGGGGCAACAACCGCTTCGACGGCCCGGTCCGGGTCCCCGACACCCCGATGGCCACCGTCGGCACCTTTTCCGGCGGCGATCCCGGGGAAGGCCTCGACCTCGATGGCGACTTTCTTTACGCGGTCAATGTCCGCGGGCCCGGGGGCCTCCAGGTTCGCGATGCCCTGTTCACGGATGAAGCCAGCACCTCAATCTGCGTCATCCACGCCCTGAACGAGCACCTGAACTGGCAAAATCCGCAATTCGGCGACAGCGCCGACGACGACCAGCTCGAGGTGCTCATGCAGTCCATCCGCTGGACACCCGCCCCGCGCTCCCTGGCCATCGACCTGCACGGCCTCAGCCCCGGCGAGCCCTACACCTTGCAACTGCTCTTTTACGAGCCCGGGCTGTTTAATCGAGGATGGGATATCTACCTCGACCACCTGTCAGCCGACAACCTGGTCCTCGATGACTTCAGCCCCAGTCTCGGGGGTGTCGGGGTGGTGGTCTCCCTGGACTTCGTGGCAAGCGAGGCGTCGCATACCGTGATACTGAACGGGACCGACGCGCCCTACCCCGACCATAACCCCATCCTCCAGGCGCTGACCCTGGAGCAAAACGTTCCCGCCGCCGGCTTCCCGGGGCGGGCACGGCTGGAATCGACCAACGGCTCGCTTACCCTGCATGGCGAGATCCATGCCGGGAGCAGCACGCTCACCCTCGGCGGCGCCGGCGAGTTGCTGCTGGCAGGCGAGCTCCTGGGCAACCCCGATGGGACCCTGCACAAGGTCGACCCCGGGGAAGCAACCCTTTCCGGGAACAACCCCGGGCTGCAGGGCACCGTGCTCGTCACCGGCGGCACCCTGGTGATCACCTCGAGCAGCGCCCTGGGGGACGGCGGCGAAACCCGCGTTGAACCCGGCGGAAGCCTCGCGCTGTCCGGGTCGATCACCCTCGACAACGAGGTGTTCCACCTCGGGGGCGCGGGCGCGCTCGTCAGCCGCGGCGGGATCAACACCCTGTCCGGCAGCAGTCCGGTTTTCGGCCATGTGGCCGATGTCGGGCTTAAAACCGATGCCGGGACCTTTTCAATCGATGGCCCCATCGACCTGGGTTTCGCCACCCTCCGGGTTGATGGCGCCGGCACCACCCACATCCATGGCGTCATTAGCAGCAGCACGCCTGCGGCGACCGTGACCTTTGAAGACGCCGTGCTCGCCGCCCAGCCCATCGCCTATTATACCTTCGACCACCTCGTGGATGCCGACACCCTCGTGAACAGCGGGTCGCTGACCAACGGCGCCGAGATCCGCGGTGCCGCCAGCATCACCCCCGCCCTGCACGGGAACGGGCTCGCCATTGCGGACAACAGCAACGGCATCGTCGAGGTAAACCTCCCCGGGACGACCACGCCCAACCCCATCCCGCTGCCCGGGGACGGCGATTACACCCTCGGCGGCTGGTTTAACGGCCTCCACGACACCAGCAGCTGGCGAACCTTTGCCCGCGCGAGCGGGGGGTCGGGCGATCACCACGCCATCGTCCAGACGGGCAGCCATCAATTCGGGATGTACCAGGGCGGCTTCCACTACACGGGATATAACGTCGACGGGAGCGCTGAACCGCCGCTCGACATACGCACCGGCTGGCACTTCCTGGTCGTCGTCGGTCACTCAACCAACCGCACCGACTACTACATCGACAACACCTACGTCGGCAGCGTAGCCCGCACCAGCCGCTCGGACGTCTGGCGTATCGGCGCATGGCCCGGGCAGACCTTCGCCGACCGGATAGACGACTTCTTCGTGTGCGATTACGCCCTCAGCCCCGACGACATCGACACGCTCTGGGAGGCGCGCAACGGGCTCACCCCCACGAACCGCGTGGTCAAGGCCGGCACGGGAACCCTTGCCCTCAGCGGCAACAACACCTACCGCGATGGCACCCGCGTGCTGGGCGGCACCCTCCGGGTGGCGAACAGCGCCGGCAGCGGAACCGGAACCAACAGCGTATCCGTCGAGACCGGCGCGACCCTGGGCGGCGATGGCGGCATCGGGGGCGATGTACAGGTCCATGCGGGCGGCACCCTCGCCCCCGGGAACAGCCCGGGTGAGCTCGCGGTCGCGGGTGCCGTGCAGTTGGACGATCCCACCACCACCTTCGCCATCGAGCTCGAGGGCCCCGGGCTCACGCCCCTTGAGTATGATCGCCTGCTCGGCGGTGGCGACCTCGCCCTCAACGGGGTGCTCGCCCTCACCCGCGACGCCGGCTTCACGCCCAACAACAGCCATTCCCTGATCATCGCCACGGCATCCGGCACCCTCAGCGGCACCTTTACCGGGCTCAATGAAGGGGCCACGGTGCTCGATAACCTCGGTACCGCCTACACCATCAGCTACCAGGGCAACGCCGTCACCCTCACCCCGGTCGACGATCCACCCAGCCCCTTCGGCGTAAACACCATCACCTTTGCCCCCGGCCCCGGTGCGGGCCAGGCCAGCATCACCCTGGACTGGGAATCCAGTTCCGGTGCGAGCTACCGTATCGAGTCCGGCCCCCACCCCGAGGGTCCGTGGACCCCGCTGAGCACCGGCATCGGCGGGCAGGCCGGCAACACCCAGTATACCGAGGTACTCGACAACATGGCAGGCGTGCTGCGCCTGTACCTGCGGGTGGTGAAGGAATAAGCAAGGCGGGAGCCGCGACAGCGCGCATCCCCGGGCCTTTTTGTGCTTCGCCGGCTTTTACTCCGCGGGGAGGGCGAAGATCGCGGCGTCCACGTCCACGCCGTGGGTCACCTTGTCGAAGGTCATCTTCAACAGCGGCTCCGGCCCTATGGACATCGCCATCGCAAAGGGCACCTGCACCCCGTCGACCTTCCTGTGCTCGCTCAAGTGGATGGTGATGCCGGGGGATTCACCGCCCCCGGCTCCCGGGAGCGCGATCGCGCGCAGGAGATGGCTCGCTTCATCGATGGACACCTGGATGCCATTCACGGTCCCCTTGAGCACGTGGCACATCCTGCCCTGTACCTTTGCCCGCTTGAGGTAGCTGAGATTCCCTTCCGTCATCAGCTCGAGCATCCCGTGGAAGCGCGCATCGCTTAGCTTCCCCACGAGCTCCTGGCCGGCGAGTTTCCGCAGCGCCTGCCCGGGCTCCTTTTTCCATGCCATCGTCCCGTCGCAGCCCTCGAGGACCGGTCCGGCATCGGGAATATCGACCCGGCTGAACTTCTTGTCGGGGGCCTGCTGGATGACGGTCAGCTTCCACGGAGTGCCGAGCGCCGCGATGACCATGGTGCCCTCTATCTTGCGGGTTTTTAATTTCCGGTTGGCCTCGATGCCGCCGATCGCCTCGAGGTACCGGGCGATGACCTGCTCGACCTTCGGCTCCTGGGCCTGGGCGGGTTGCAGGAATGCGACGACGAGGGTGCCGGCCAGGGCCTTGCCCAGCTTATTGATCATCTCGTGGTATGCCATGGTTCCGTACCTCAGGGTTCCGCGAATGCTAGCGCCCCCGTCGACATTACCCAAGTCCTTATGTGCCGCTAGCCCGGTCGCCGGGGCGGCCCCTTATGCGGGGAAATAGCCTGCAATGCGGGCTGGTGCTGCCTCGGCCGGCTTGCTAGGATCCGGGCCCGGGACCTTTACCGGGATAACGTATAAACAGCACGCGCAGACAAGGACGCACCATGAAAGTAACCGCACGCATAGCCCTCGCCGCCATCGCCATCGCCTGCCTGGCCTCGACCGCCCTGGCCGGCCCGCGCCTCGGGGGCGCGATCGGTCTCGGAACCGCCAACGACAATGTCGACAACGGCCTGGTCCTGCAGGGCTACCTGGAACTCGACGTGCGGGAGGATCTCACCCTCCGCGGGGGCCTCTCGTACCTGACCGGCGACACCACGGGTGAGACCCTCCGGGACGGGGAATTGACCATGCTCGGGATCGAGGCCGCCGCGCTGTACCGGGTCAACATCGACCAGGCGACGTCCTACCTGGGGGCCGGGATCGGCTATTACACGCCGGACCACGCATTCAGCGGGGCGGTGGAGACCCAACTCGCGCTGCTGAACCTCGAGGCGGACGACGATCTCGACAGCGGAATCGGCTTCTTCCTCACCGGCGAGATCCGGGTCCCGATGTCCGATACCGTGTC
>JAYGFS010000509.1:0-1825 GCA_046581765.1 Verrucomicrobiota bacterium | reverse complement strand
GTGAACGCCACCTCCGCCCGAATAGCCAGGAGGGCGCCCCGGCCCTGGCCGGTGGTATCGACCAGGTCCGGACCGGCAATAAAGCTGCCCTGCACCTCTTCCGCCGACAGGACCCGGTCATAAATGCGGACCTCGTCGAAATCACCCTGCAGGTTGCTGTCCGCGGTCCAGTTCGATCGTCCAAGCCAGTTGTTCACGTCGTTCAACTGGCCGATCTGCATGGTCGTGTTCATCCCGGCCGTCTCAAGTCCGTTCTCGTAGATGCGAACATCGCCACTGGACTCGTCCCAGGTAATGGCGAAATGATATTCCTGGTTCTCATCATAGGACCTCAGGTCGGTGTACTGGTTCAAGCCCACCCCTCCTCCCACGGGGTCATTGTTCAAAAACTGCAAGCGCTTCCGCGTCATGTCCCCGCCGTTCTGGGCCGAAAACAGGAAGACATCAAATCCGCTGCCCGCCCCCCGACATCCGGCAGTTCGCCGCTGGTCGTTGAGCCAAAGTCGAAAATCCGGCTCCAGTTGTGGTTGCCGCGATGGGTATACCACCCCTCGACCGTCACCTGGCCCGAACCACCCTTCGCGGTACCATTGGTCGAGATGATCCCGTTCGGGAGATCGATGTAGGCTGCAGAACCGGAGACCCCGCCGGGCAGCTCGATCTTCCCCCCGGTAAAACGTGCACCGAAGCCACGTACCACGGCATCTGCATCGCCGACCTCGTCCGGGACCAGGGCACCGGCGGCCGGGCCCAGCGGGTTGCTGAAGCGCCAACGATGCACGGGACCCGCCACCAGGTGTGTCGGTGCTGCAATAACAAAATCCGCCGCCTCCGCGTTATAGTTGCCCAAGATATCCGCATCGCTGAGCACGCCATCGTGAATCCGGACCTTTCCGACCAACAGGGACCCACCCAGCTCATTGTTAACCGTTGTATTCGCGTTCAACTGCGCAGCCAGGGTGATGGGGGTATTGGTATGGGTGTTGACGGCCCCGCCACCCAGCAGCTCGGACGCCTGCAATACGCCGTCCATGTAGACCCGCTGGGTAGCCCCGTCAAAACTGTAGACAAGATGGTGCCAGCGTCGGGCCGGCGGCGTGATCACCGGGCCCCAGCCCAGGTCCTGGCCACACCAGTGCCCGACGGAACCATGACTCGGATTCGTCCCGTAATTAAAGGCCATGTTCGACCCGCAATCACCCCCCCGACGGCCCCAGGCCAGCAGGGTTTCCTCGGACAAGATCGTGTTGTTGATCACCCAGACCTCGATACTCACCGTTGGATCAGGGCCGACAATCCCGGGATGGGCCAACTGCAGGACCCCGCCCGGGCCATCGACATGCTGCATGAAATCGATCCCGTCGAGCCGGATACAAGCCGTCCCGTTGCTCCCCCCGATACGGATAATCTCCGGCACCGTGGATCCACCCCCGGTCGCCTCGAAGCCCCCGGCCATAGTACCGTGATTGGTGATAAAGCCGAGCGGCCCGGGAGGCGCGTTCGTGGCGACGATCTCAACCAGGAGTTCCTCCGCCGTAATCAACTGGGCATGCAAGAGGCCGGGGGAGAAAAGGAAAAGGGATAGCATGAAACCGCTTTTCATACCTGCAAGCCCCAGCTCTCTCATTAATGAACCTATGTACATGGGTGAGTCCTTAACGGTACATCGTTCGCCCGCTTCACTTTTTTCGCCCGGACGCTCGTCTTTTTCAAGCACCCAATCCAGAATAAACCGCGCTACCCTGGGTTGGGCTGCGCTTGGTACCAGCACGGCACAAACATGTTAGGTGAGGCATGGGTTTTCTTTTTCACGGGTTTTCTCCCG
>JAYGFS010000473.1:0-8388 GCA_046581765.1 Verrucomicrobiota bacterium | reverse complement strand
TGGTCATTGCCCGCCATCGCCTGGGAAAACAACTCCACCCCGTTGTGCAGGATTTTTCCCGTGATACCCGCTGAAGCAGCATTCGCCTTGCGCAAATGGAATTCAATGGTCACGGCTCCATCGTAGGTGCTGATCCAGCGGCGCATGGCCCAATGCTCCGCCCCGTTGTTGATCCCGTTTGGATGCACAGCCTCGCGCCCCACGCGGGTCCATGGCGGATTTGCACCGGGGCTGCCCGGGACCCCCAATTGCCAGGCGTTCGCGAGGTAGGTCCAGTTGGCGTCCAGGAAGTTAAAATCCGCAAGGGGGTCGTACGTCCCGTCCGGATCCGCGGTGAGGTTGTAATAGCCATACAACCAGTAATATTGGCCCATTATGCCGTTCGACCAGTCGCCCGACGAATCGGCCAGGATCTCGCCGGTGTACCCGACAGCATTGGTCTCATAGCCGACCCCGCCGCTTCCCGGCAACCAGGCCGTATCATCAAAGGCGAGGGTGATCCAGTTCGTGCCCAGGCTGTCATCGACGGGAACGAGCACACGCACGGGAGACCCGTTGGTGATCAACTGGTTGCCTGCGGCGGCAACGGCAGGACTCGCCACCGAATAGCAAACCAACAATAAAACCGTAAGGATAATCTGCCCTTTACACATACTCAAATCTCCAGCAGGAAAATTACACCGGCTATGTGATCACCATCAAGAGGGATTTGCCAAACAAAACCCGCCGACGCCCACATGGGAACACGTACGCATCCAATTGCCGTCAAAACGCTTATGGTGCACCGAATACCATGCCACCGGTCAGGGTCAACACCACCCCCTCTTTCATCCGGATATGCGTCCCCTTGGTCTCCAGGTTTGGAATATAGTTAAAGCGACGCTTGGTCGTGATATGCTTATGGCCCACCCACATACGTCGTTCCATCGGCTCATTATGATAGGTCTGGACATGCAGGTAACTGTCGTCGTCGTGGCAAAACCATCCGACGTGCTCGGTACCTGCCCGCTTGAGGATGTCAACCTTGGCGTAACCCGGAGGTGTATGCGCCCATGAATATTTCGCGCGGGCATCCACGAACACCTTCTGTACAATGTCTCCAATCTCCATCTCCAGGGTCTTTTTCAGGGCCACTTTCGGGACAACCTTCAACCCCGTGCCAGCAAAAGCTTCGCGGAAAGCCTCCTTGCCGCCTCGAAAGGTCCGACCGTGACCGACTTCAGGAACGTGGAAATGAATCCAGTTCACCGGGGCATTTTCCACCGTGGCTTTCCAGTGACTGCGATAGTCCAGCCCATCCGGCTTGAAGGTCATCTGGACCTCACCCTTACCTACCTCGATGCGCGGCGTTGACTGCCTTTCCTCCAGAGACATGCGTTCCTCGCTAAAGGCATACCCCATCCCTGTGTAACGAATACGCACGTTCGGCGGGCGAAGCGCCACATCATCCACAACGAGCTGCGTATGATCGTGTGGACCGAGCCTCATGTAAAACGTCCTCCCCAGGCGCGGATGGTAGAAATCAATACAGTTATGGTTGCCGCTGAACACAACGGCGGTCAACCCGTTCTTGAAGCGATAGACCAGGTAGCCCTTCACGTTATTCCCGCCAACCGTGAAGGTCTTGCGCGGGAGGGCATCTCCTTTCCCTAAATCAGGGAGCGATGCAGGCGAGGGCTGTTTCCCGGGAGAAACCCCAGGCGTATCGTCCACGGGAATGTCCTCCACCTCGACAGGAGCCTGTTCCGGAGCAGTGCTTGAACGGGATGCGGGCGGATCCGCCCGTTTGCGGCCCAGGCCTTCCAGGTAGCCCCGGTCTTTCGGACTCAAGCTTGCGAAGGGCACCTTCAGGGCCCGTCCGTCCCCGGTCTTCAACAAAACCTCTCCATTCCGCAAGCCCTGGTAGGCCGCCTCCACGCTTTTTCCAGACGTACTCGTCCAGGTTCGAAGAGGTTCCTCCGCGAGGACCAGTAAAGGGAGCAGGCACAGCGCTATGCAGGATCGATGCATCACGGACCCTTTAAAGCATTTGAGCGATCAAATGTCCAACGAGCGTTTGAAGTAGCGCGAATATAGCGCCTGGATCCAGCAATCCCATCGGTACAGGGAGAGACAGCGGATCCCGGTTGTTTACCGCGTCCTACCGTGCGATGCGCTCGTGATAGACCACCGCATCCTTCGCCAACTCCTGCGGGGGGAGCGTCCGCCCCACATCGAAGTCATACCCGGCAACCATCTTTCCCTGCAGGGTGAAGTAGAGCTTGGCGGAATCGTCGCTCCACATGATGCGTTCGCGCAAGTCCACCTGGTACGCATTGGTGACCGCACCGGTCGTAAACACAGTGTGCCAGAGTTTGCCTTCCCGGGCCTGGACCTTGTAGTAGTGCTGCAGGTACTGAACGCGTTTGAGCACGGCGGTCTTGCTGCCGTCCGGAGAATCCAGGCGTTGTACCAGCCACGTAGGCTCCTTGAGGATTTTCATCCCGATGAAGCAGAGCAGGACGAACCCAAAAAAATAGACGACCGCGCGGGGGATATACACACCACGATTTTGACCGGTGATCGCTCGGTAATCGCGGGCCATCAGCTCAGGGGGCCACAGGAACAACTGGAACGGCGGATGCGTCTCCCGGCGACGCGGGCGAAGGGGTATCCGATGCGGCACGGCGGGCTTCATGCTCCTCGCGCGCCTCCACCTTGATTTCGTGGGTCTTCATCTGCCGCCAGATATCCTTATACGTTACGAACATGATGAAACTGATGAGGAGAACCATGAACGCGTTGGTCAAGCCAAGCACCAGTTTTTCAGCCATCTTTCGACCGGTTAAAATCTCGATTAACGCATAGACGACGTGGCTGCCATCGAGGATCGGTATCGGGAGAAGGTTCAGGATGGCGAGGTTGATATTGATCAAGGCGGTGAACCAGATGGCCTTGATAAAACCGATCTGGAGGAAGGACCAGAAGTTGGAGGCAATCCCAACCGGACCCTGAACCATGTTGACCACATGCTTGGCCTCTTTCCGGTCCGTGAGTGCCCGGAGGGTACGGAATACCGAGCCCGCATAGTACTTGATCTGTTTCTGGGGCGTAGGGTGTTCCTTGATTTGAAGGAAGGCGATCCCGATCATCGTCCGCTTGTGTTCCTCGCTGTATGCCGGCGTGATGGTAAACTCCAGTTCTTCGAATGAGCCGTCCTCCTTCGGACGCTCAACCACCAGCACGATCGCTTGATCTTCATTTTCACTGACCGCATTAATAAATTCACCCCGACCATAGATCGGGGAACCATTCACGCTACGGATCCTGTCGAACTTCTTGAGCCCGGACTTGAAGGCGGGAAGGTCAGGTAAAAGTTCGCCCACGGTGACGTCCGTAAAAAGATAAAATCCTTCAATAGAGAGCATACCCAGCCGATTTTTGCGCGGCCTTGTTTTGATGATATTCATCACCCCGTTTCGCAGCACCTCGATTTCCACCTCATCACTCAGCGCGATTTCGGTGAACACCTTTTCGATGGTCGGCGTGGGCTTTCCGTTTACGGAAACGATGCGATCAAGGGATTGAAGGCCCAGCTCGGCCGCGTGGGAGTTCTCCTCGACGGTTCCCAGTATGCAGGGAAGCTGTTCGAGATTGAGGTTCTTGTCCATGCCGACTTGCCACACGATGGTGGAAAGAACGATGGCCAGGGCGACATTCATGGTTGCTCCCGCCACGGCAACGATGATGCGCTTCCAGGGTTTCACGGGCGGGATTTCGACACCCGGTTCGCCATCCGGGCCCTGCTCGAACTTCAGCGTCCCGGTCGCATCCATCTGCGGCAGGGCGACGTAGCCCCCGAGGGGAAGCCAGCATATCTTGTAGACAACCCCGTTGACCTTTTTCTGCCAGATGGCTGGACCCATGCCGATGGAGAAGGCGTCGATGCGCAGGCCACACCACTTGGCGGTGAGGAAATGCCCGAGTTCGTGAACAAAAATCGTTCCACCGAAAAGCAGGACGATGGTGACAACAGAAATAATACCAAATAAAATGCTCATAATCTAATCGGGTTTCGTCCGAAGCGGCAGGACCTACAAGAGAACAAACTGGACGTACATATATAGCACAGGACATGCTAACAGCAAGCTATCCAGCACGTCCAATATGCCGCCCATTCCCGGAACGGAACGGGAGGAGTCCTTTATTTTGGCGGCACGCTTAAACTGGGACTCGATGAGATCCCCGAGAACGCCCAGCACGGCCAGCATCACGGGGATCACAACCACGTGCGGCATGGTGATATCGACAACGATCAGGTCGCCCTGTGTGAAGTAGTACCAGATGAACCCGGCAAGGCAGCTGCCTGCAATCCCCCCGGCAAGGCCTTCCCAGGTTTTCTTGGGGGATATAGCGGGGACCATCTTGTGCTTACCGAGTGCGCGCCCGGTAAAGTAAGCCCCGGTGTCGCTCATTTTCACGACAGAAATCAGGTACATCACCAGGAGGCGACCATCCTCGCCCAGCCAATCGTTCGCGAGCAGGGCCATGAATGACAACAGGAGCGGCGTGTAAAGCAATCCGAGGAAAGTTCCGCACAAACGCGGAAGGCAGGACTCGCTGATCCCATATCTCAACTGCGCAACAAAAATCACCACCACGCTGATGGCCAGAATTGCCAGGGAGAGGTTGGCGAAGCCACCGTACAGGGTCAAGCGATCGGCATACCAGGCTGCAATGACCAAGGCCGCACCTCCGATCATGCCAAGGAACCGGTGAGCGGGGTAACCCGCCTTGTCAAGGATCGTGTATAGCTCCCACTGCCCCCAAAGGGCAATCCCGACCAGGATCAAAACACCAAACTTGAGGGGCATGAGGATCGTTATCGCGAGGAGCGCTGTGACAAAAACCGTACCGACTATGATGCGTTTACGCATGGACCTATGTAAGCGCAGGGATGTGCAGGGGGCAATACTATTTAGCCATCGGTATACGCGGCCGATCGATCGGCCTAGGGGATATCACCGAAACGGCGCTGGCGTTGCTGGTAGACTTCAAGGGCCTCGACAAATTCGGCTTCACGAAACTCGGGCCAGAATTTTTCCGTGATATAGAATTCCGTGTACGACAACTGCCAGAGCATGAAATTGCTGATACGCATTTCTCCGCTGGTTCGGATCATCAGATCGGGATCGGGAATGTCAGGTGCATAGAGGTGACGGGCAATCGTTGCCTCGTCGATGGCTGCGGGATCCAGGCTGCCCGATTTGACCTCCTGGGCAATCGCCTGGACCGCATCGGCCAACTCGGCACGGCCCCCATAACTCAGGGCCAGGGTCAGGGTGCCCTTCTTGTGATCCAGCGTGGCTTTTTCGACGCGCTGGATTTCATTCTGAATACTTTTCGGCAAATCGTGCAGGCGGCCGATCGCGCGGAAACGCACTTCATTCTCGTGCAGTTCATATTCGTTTTCCGTGAGGTACTTTCGCAGGAGGACCATAAGACCCCGGACCTCGGCTTCCGGGCGCACCCAGTTCTCGACCGAGAAGGCGTACAGGGTCAGGAATTTCACCCCGTTATCACGGCAGGCCCGTACGACGGCACGCACCGAGTTGGCACCTTCCTCGTGACCCTTAATCCGCATGAGCCCGCGCGACTTGGCCCACCGCCCATTGCCATCCATGATGATGGCCACATGTTGGGGGATTCTGTCGGGATCGAGGGCCATGGACACGCTACCTGCGGCTAAACAATGGCAGTTTCGCGCGGGACGTCACGGAACATGGTTTCGGAACGACGGGGACCGACAGAAACGATGCCGACGCGAGCGCCGGTGAGTTCTTCCAGTCGATCGATATAGGCTTTGGCCGCATTCGGCAGATCCTCGTACCGCTTCACATCCTTGGTTGAACAATGCCAGCCTGGCAATTCTTCGTATACGGGAACACAACGGGCAAAATCTTCGATACGGGCGGGCATGCGCTGAATATGCTCACCGTCGAGCTCGTAGCCAATGCTGATTTTGATGGTTTCAAAGCTGTCGAGTACATCCATCTTGGTCACGGCCCACCAGTCGATGCCATTGACCATCACCGCATAGCGCCCGACCACCGCATCAAACCAGCCGCAACGGCGGGGACGCCCGGTGGTCGCGCCGAACTCGGCACCGATCTCTGCGATCCGGGCGCCGGTTTCATCGTGTAGCTCCGTCGGGAAAGGACCTTCGCCCACGCGAGTAGTGTAGGCCTTACAAACGCCTACGACCTCTTCAATGCGATGCGGCGGAACGCCGGTGCCGGTGCAGGCTCCGCCAGCGGTCGCGTTGGAGGAGGTAACAAATGGATAGGATCCGTGATCGATATCAAGCATGGTTCCTTGCGCCCCCTCGAAAAGAACCTTCTGTCCCTTGGCGATCGCATCATTGAGCATGGTCACGGTATCGGCGATGTAGGGCTTCAGGAAGGCGGCCGCATCTATATACTGGGCCACCACGGTTTCGACGTCGAGGGGTTCCACGCCCAGGGCTTCCAGTCGCACATTGCGCCGGGTTATTTTTTCGCGTAAAATCGATTCAAGGTCGGGAGCAAGCAGGTCACCGGCACGCAGGCCTTTGCGGTCAGCTTTATCCATGTAGGCCGGGCCGATACCGCGCCGGGTCGTTCCTATTTTTTCACTTTCAGCCGCGAGGTTTTCTGCACCGGCATCCTGCCGACAATGATACGGAAAGACCATGTGCGCTCGCTCGCTGACAAAGAGGCGTCCGGAGGTTTCAACCCCCCTCGACTGGACTTCGAGGATTTCCTCAATCAGGCCGAGGGGATCGACCACAACCCCGTTGCCCAGGATACAAACCTTGCCCTCGCGCAGAATGCCTGAGGGGATGAGATGAAGCACAAATTTATTCTCACCGATTTCCACCGTATGGCCTGCGTTGTTGCCTCCTTGAAAGCGTGCTATCAACTGGGCATCCTCCGTGAGCACATCCACGATCTTGCCCTTGCCTTCATCGCCCCACTGACCGCCTATCAAAACTCTCGTTGCCATGATCGGTTGAGATCCTTTGTTCATCGACCACCCGAATCCGCGGGGGTCCCCGTTTCCATATCAGTTCGCAGTATTATGCAGCATCCCGGATGCTAAATGGGCGCATAAACCGTCATTTTACACACAAAAAGCCGCAATTTAGCGGCCGTCGAATCCGGCGCACCGTAGGGGAAGAACCCGGAGTGGTCAACCGTCCTTTTCGGATTAAAGCGAGGGCATCACGGCCCGGGAGGGCCCGTATCCAGGACGCGAAAAAAGCGAATTGCGGTAGAGTCCGGTTGCCATTCATAACGGTTTACCGGGTGGGCAAGGAAAATGGGTCCGCTGAGGTTCAGCCAGTCCGGTACGGACATTTCCAGGGAACTCTGAACCCGGTAGACGCGGCCCGTGGGCCCACACCAAGTCAGACCCGCACCGTCGGCATCCACATCAAAGGCCCGGATGCGCGCGGAAGGCACGACGGGCACGCCCAGGGGGACCGCGTCCAGCCTGAACTTCTTGAAGGCGGGTTCGGCCAGCAGTTTGGCCGTGATGTTGTCGTTATAGTAGATGGAGCGCCCGTTATCACTCAGGACTTGAATTTCACTGCTCGGCGACCAGGGGGGACTGGGGAGGGCGACGATAGCCTCCGGATTCAACCCCGACAGATCGCCGCTGTATTCGATGGGCCTATCGGCCGCGTAGCCGGTCCAGGTGAAAAAGCGAAAGGCATGCGTACTCCGTCGGTTATCCACTTCCCCTGCGACCATCAAAAATCCATTGGTATCGCCTTCCATGCTTCGAATGCCCCGACAACCGAGGTCCAGCAATATCGGCTGACAGAATTCGGCTGCGCCGGGCCCGCCGCCACCGGTGGCGACCGCCTGCAGGTTGGCAAGGGGCACGATGCACGCAAAGGCCCGGTTGGTCGCTGGAACCAGAGGGGCTCGAAAGCAGAGATACGCAGTGTTGGTAGCATCCGGTGCCATGGCGAAGGCTTCCATGTTAAAACCTGAACCGTCACTGCTCTTGGGCAACACGCCGGCGGCTGCGCTCGCGGCAAAGCCCAGGTAATCTACACCCCGTCCATGACCGTTACTCGCATCCCAGGCGATCAGGTCGCTGCGCAAATGCTCGTAATGACCGAGGTAAGACAAGACGGTATCGGCCCCCTGCCCGCTCAGTTCGGTCGCGACCAAGCGCCAGCGATTGGTGCGCAGTTCGCCAATTTCGGCATGCGAATGTGACCCCAGCCAGTAGACCTGGTTCCCGCTACGCGTCACGCCTTCAATATCCACTTCACGCGCTTGGCCGTCTTCAATATCCGTAAGGGCCAGGAACGGGTTTAGGTCGAACTCCTTCACCGGCGACCCGGAACGATCTCGC
>JAYGFS010000381.1:0-14768 GCA_046581765.1 Verrucomicrobiota bacterium | reverse complement strand
CCCGGTGGCGCCCTCTCCCCCGAGGTGAACCAGGACCGCCTGGACGCGCTTGCAGACGCCATCCGCCCGGCCCTCGCGGCCGAGTCAGCCCGCTGGGGGCATATCCACGGCGGCATCCCCCTGCGCCGGGATGTGGAATGGGAAAGTGAATACAACTGGATCCGCAACACCTTCCTCCCCGTACGTCACAACCTCGTGGTCCAGCAATTTCGCAATCGGGGTCTACTCTCCCTGGTTGAAGCGCCTGCCGTGAGCCTGCCCGCCGGCCGGTATCCCACGCCCCAGGAACTGAGCCTGAGCCTCACCAACGCACCGGCGGGCACGATCTATTACACCCTGGATGGCCGTGACCCACGCCAGGCCACCCAGACCGAGATCACCGTGCTCGTCGGAGGCTACAGCCCCGCCTCCGTGCTGATCCCCTCCCCGGCAAACGGGGGCAGCACCCTGGGGAACAGCTGGAAGGGCATCACCCCGCCCGCCAACATCGCCAACTGGCAAACGGGCGAAACGGGCGTCGGCTACGAAGTCACCGGGACCGATTACCGTGATTATATCCGCCTCGACGTGGAAACCGAAATGGCCGGAACCACCGGGAGCGCCTTCATCCGCATGCCCTTTCTCATCGAGACGCAGGAGCAGATCGACGCCATCGACAAACTGCTCTTGAAGATGCGCTATGATGACGGCTACGTGGCGTACCTCAACGGTGTCGAAGTTGCCCGGCGGAATGCGCCCGCGACACCGCAATGGGATTCCCTTGCCAGCACCTTCCACCTGGACAGCAGCGCAACCGTCTATGAACTCGCAGATATCAGTTCCGCGATCGGCCTCCTGCAAACGGGTAACAACCTGCTTGCAATCCACGGCTTGAACACCGATGTCAACAGCTCGGACTTCCTCATCATGCCCCGCCTTGTTGCGACAAGTCCCGAGCAGGCGGCGGGCGTGGCGAGCACGGCAATCCCCTACACCGGCCCCATTCCCCTCACGCATACCGTACAGCTCAACGCCCGCTTTCGAGCCAGCACGGGCACCTGGTCCCCGCTGACCAGGGCAGGTTATCAACTGGGCCTACTACCCGCCAGTGTCGCAAACCTGATTCTCTCCGAAATTCATTATCACCCACTGGATGCCAGTGCTGCAGAGCAGGCCCTGGGTCTCGACCGGAAAGCTTTCGAGTTTGTTGAACTCCTGAACACGGGCGATGAAACCATCAGCCTGGAGCAGGTACGCTTCACAGATGGGGTTGATTTTTCTTTCGACGATGGGGTGATACACAGCCTGGCACCCCTTGAGCACCTCCTGGTTGTAAACAATCTCGGGGCATTCACCACCCGTTACGGTAGCGCCGCAAGCAACCGGGTCGCGGGCGTATTCTCCAACAACACCAGCCTCTCCAATGGCGGAGAGACCCTCTCGCTCCAGGCCGCGGACGGCGAAGTGATCAGCACCCTGACCTACGATGACAAGGCACCCTGGCCCACATCACCGGACGGAACCGGGACCAGCCTGTCCCTCGTCGAACCGCTCGCGCATCCGGACCTGCAGGATCCCGCCAACTGGCTCGCCAGCCCCACCCTCCACGGCAGTCCCGGTATCGACAACCGGGATACCGATGGCGACCAAGTTGGGGATACCTGGGAAATCACTCATTTTGGAAACCTGGACCGGGATGGACAAGGCGACCTCGACGGGGACGGCTTGCAAAACCTCCAGGAATTCATGCTGGGAACCAGCCCGCTGTCCACTGATTCAGACGGCGACCAGATCCCCGACAACCTCGAAATCTCTTTGTTCAACACGGATCCGAGCAAGGCCGATACCGATGGCGATGGCGCGAGCGACTCGGAGGAACTCATCCGCGGCATGGATCCCTTCGTTCCCGACTCGAACAATGACGGCTTGGGCGACGCGGAAGAGATAGCCGCGGGTTCGGATGGCAATCAAATCGACAGCGATGGCGATGACTTCAGCGACCTGCTGGAAGTCCTCCGCGGGACAAATCCCACGGACCCTGCGGATCGCCCCGTCAGCAGGGTGGAAGACCTGGACATCTACAGCAGCTTTTATCTGGACGAATTCGGAACACCCACGGTGCTGAATTTGGCCGGCGCGCATAACGGCACACCCTTCGGGGCGGGCGTGACCCTTGGTGGCGGTGGCATTACCGAAGCCGCCCTCATTCTCGAAGCGGAACCGCTCCCTTCCGGCGTGGACTACGGAGAAGCAGGGGCGCCGGGTCTTGACAGCCTTTCCATCTCCTTCTGGTTCAGCGCCAACACGGTCACGGGCATCCAGACCATCATCAGCAAAGGCTACGCGGAAACGAATCGGTCTGGATGGAAAGTCTACCTCGATCAAGACGTCCTTTACCTCTGCGTTTCCACCGACCAGCGTGAGCACTACACCGCGCGTTACCCCGGTATCCAGAGCGGGCAACTCTACCATGCAGGCTTCGTAATCAATAACGATACCGGGGGCTTGCGAGCCTACCTGGACGGCAGTAGCGGGGGGTGGGACATGAACCAGGCCGGATTGCCCCGCTGGTCATTGGTCGATTCAGCTTCTCCCCTGCGCCTCGGGGCGAATCCCGACCGCCTGGAGGCCTTCTCCGGCATCCTCGACGACTTGATGGTCTGGCATTTCCCCCTGGGGGCAGATGAACTCAACCGGATTTATCAAGGCGGTCTCGCCATGCAGTCCGCCTTCCATGCCTCGGGACCGGACGCCGACGCCGACTTCGACGGCCTGCCCGACGACTGGGAGTGGAGTGCCTTCGGAAGTACCGCCCACTCTGGAAATGATGATCCCGATTCGGATGGCTTGACCAATGAGGAAGAGTTCCGGTTGGGTACCGACCCGCTGGACCCGGATAGCGATGGCGACCTCGTCGACGATGGCGAAGAAGTAGCCCAGGGACGCGATCCCACGGTTGATGAACCCATCTCCGCGGGCCAATCGCTGGTCGATGGCCTCCTCCTCTACAGCCACATGGATCGCGATAGCGTGACCAGCCTCGTGGCCAACGACATGGTCTTTGATCTTACCTCGCCAAGTGAATTCGGGCGACTGAATGGAAATTTTGCCTTCATTGCCGGGGTCGCGGGTCAAGCCCTGCGCAGCGAAGGCGGCATAATTGACTACGGGGACGTCCACCCCCCGGGCAGCAACAGTTACACGGTTTCCCTCTGGGTCCGGCCCGAGGGGATGGAGGCTGGACATACCCAGGTTATCGCCGGGAAAGGAGCGGCCGATGAGTCGGGCCAGGTATCCGGTTGGCATCTCGTGCTCTTCGGCGAGCAGTTTGGCGCCTGTGGCGGCACAAGCGACGGGGCCACCTGGGTGATACGCAACGACCTGCCCCTCGCAGGTACCCAGGCGATTCCGGGTGAATGGAGCCACCTGGTCCTGATCCTCGACCGCTCCAGCGAAACCGCCCAGCTCCTGGTCAATGGCACCGAGGTTGGACGCGCCGCGCTCTCCCCGGGCATACCAATGAATAATCATGAAGACCTGATCGTCGGCGGGCCGACCCCGAAGGAGGCCGGTCCAAACAGCTATTACGGGGGGGTGGACGAATTCGCCATCTGGAGCAGGGCGCTTGCCCCCATAGAAATCACCGCCCTGCTCCACACCGGGCTTGTCCAGAGTGACCTCGGCTCCCTCACCGGGAGTATGGACCTGCCCAGCATCGCGCTGGGCCCGGAGGCGGGCTTGTCGGCCATGCTCAGGCCCTCCGGCATGCTCGAAACCAGCGTTGCCGTCACCAACGTCGGCAGCGGTCCGCTCTACTGGATCGCGGAGCTCGGCCAGGAACTTGTTGTCCCGCTGGAAAGCGTCCTCTCCAACCTCAACAGCGGCGTCAGTTCGATCACCTCCCTCATTCAAAATCCTTTTGCCTTCAGTGAAGGGCAAAGCGGCTACTTCATCCAGGATGGCGGAGAGGATATGTACGACACAGGAAACATCCTGAACACCGACCACGGCAAAGATATCCCCTATTCCAACAACGCAATCACCTCCAGCACTTCCCTGGGTGCGGGCGGGCGATACTTTACCCGCAAATACAACGGGCTCTTTGTGTTTGCTGCAGACGTGAACCATCTCGACTTTTTTGAAATCACCGGAGATCTCGGCGCAGACGGCCTCGGCGATGTTGAGTCCAAGGTCTTTGAAACAACGCGGGGCGCCCGGCGCTTCACCGGTTATTCGAAAAAGGTATTCAACGCATTCGAGCCCAGCCTGGGCACCACGGACCCCTCGGTCAACCACCTGATCATCGTGGAGTCAAACGACCAGGTGGTCCAGGCGGTCCTTCCAGACTCGAACAATGACTTCCATCAAATTTCCCAACTGGGCGGGGTAACCCGTTTGTACTACCTCCTCTTTGCCACGGACGAGGGCAGCTACGTCAGCGATGCCGAGAACCAGGCCATCCTGGAAAAGTTCCTGGACGTCATCGATGAAAAAGCCAGCTGGCTGGCCATCGATGGGCCACTAAGCGGCGTGCTTGCCCCGGGCGAAAGCGTCATCCTGCCCTTGAGCTTGAGCGCATCCATGAACCCTTCCGGTGTCGAGCTGAACAGCGCCCTGCGTATTTATTCGAACGATGCGACAAGGCCCTTGATTGAAATTCCGTACAGCCTGTACATCAACGCAGCACCCCAATTGTCCCAGCCTCCGACCTTCTTCGGCCCCGAAGACACGATCCTCACCGGATCCTTCCTCGGTTTTGCCACCGATGATGATGACGGCCCGGAGCTCCTGACCTGGAATTTCGTAGCCAATCCGGGAGAAACCCTCATCGACCAGTTTGTCTGGGATAACCCGTCCCGGAACCTGAGCTTGATCCTGCAGCCCGATGCCTTCGGCTTCACCACTTTTTCGGTGATCGTCACGGACTCCGGCGGGCTCAGTTCGACCGGCCTGGTAGGCGCACTGGTCATCAGCGCGCCCGATCCGATACGCTCTAATCCCATCGCGGAGCTCGTGATCCCCGACACGGAGACGGGGCGTGTTTTTGCAGCCGACGCCTTCATCTATGATCCCGACCCCGCGGACACCACGACGTACCTGCTGATCGGCAACACGCGGCCCGATTTGTTTTCACGCATTGAACTGGATCCATCCAGCGGTCACCTGCTGATGCAATTCGCCCCCTTTGTCACGGGAACCGCCGAATTGACAATCGCCGCAAACTCCAGCGGGGGCGACTCGGCAACGAACACCTTTTCGGTCACGATCGGCGAAGGGCCCCCGGCGGCGCTCGCGGTCCAGACCTTGTTGAGCAACACGCCGCTGCGCGAGCAACAATTGATTATTCGAAACGATGCGAACTACCCGGTATTGGCCCTGGAAATTGATATTTCCCCGCTACCCGATGCCGACCGGGCACTCAATGCCAGCACCCACGACATGGATGGATCGGCCTGCGTGTACTACCACGCACCCATTCAGGCCGGCCAAACGATCTCAATCACCATCGCCTACCGCTCGGGCACCGCGTCCCCCTCCCTGGTGTTCCGGAGATCCCCGCGAGGCTACTACGTTCCGCCGGGGGAACCGGTCTTTCGATTGGAACAGGTACAAAGACGACCCGACAAGGGCGTACAGTTCCAGTTCCCCGCCTTCCCCGGGCGCAGTCACCAGGTCGAGTACGCGGACGGCTTTGGAAGCTGGACCGAAGCCTACCGCCTGCCCCCGGCAGGCACCCGTATTCTCTGGCGCGATGACGGACCGCCCCTAACCTTGCTGCACCCCGACCAGGTACCTTTCCGCATGTATCGCCTCAAGGCCATCGAGTAAGCCTGATCACACCGGGTGGGCGAAATCCCTAAAGGGTCTTGATCCTCAGGTCCTTGAACTCCACGTGCATCGACATCCCGCCATGCAGTTGAAGGCCGATCGGACCTTCCGTACGCCCGGGATCATCCCTCAGCGAGGCGGTCACCACGCCGTTGATTTTTACCGTGACGTTTTTTCCTTCCGCGTGGACTTCCAGGTCGGTCCATTCGCCGGGGACATACTTCTTTTTCGGAATGTCCTCTGCCGATGGTTTTACCACCCAGGCGCGGCCACCGGTTTCGTAAAGTCCGCCGGTTTGCTGGCCGGAATCAACCTCCACCTGGAAGCCGTTCACACTGACACTGCTATTTACCCGTTTCACGCGAAAATAGAATCCACTATCGCCCCGGGTCACCCGAAATCTCGCCCGGACAACGAAATCCGTATAGCTGGCATCACTAAGCAGGATGCCGTGGCGGCGTTCGCTCTTCGGACTGAGACCAAGGATCGCGCCATCCTTCACCGTCCAACTTCCACCCGGCGCAGGTGTCCAGCCCGCCAGGGTTTTTCCGTCGAATATGGGTGTAAAGCCCTCTTCCGCCGCGGTTGAAACGGCCATTAAGCAGGCACATACAGTCAGTCGAATTTTCATAGTATCTCCCTTGCTCTACAGGTCGCAGCATACCGGACAGTCCGGATTCCGCTGGGTACGAATCTTCCGGACATCCAGGTTCAAGGTATCCAGGTAAATCATCTGTCCCGCGTGTACCGGCGAGAAGCCGCTGATCAGCTTGATCCCTTCCAGCGCACCGATGTTCGCGACGAGCGCGGAGACCGCACCGATCACGGGGAAGCGCCGTTTCCAGTGCGGAGGAAGTTCCGGGTAGAGGCACTGCAAACAGGCCGTCTGCCCGGGAATAATCGGCATGACCTGCCCTTCCATATTGTACATCGCACAATCGATCATGGGCTTGCCCTGGCGCACGCACTCACGGTTCATCAGGAAACGTTCTTCAAACAAAGGGGCCGCGTCGAATACGATATCCACTTTTTCAATGATTGCCGCCGCATTCGCCGGATTGATGTTCTCGGGAATCGCTTCAATCTCCACGTGCGGATTAAACGCCTGCAAGGTTTCCCTGGCGCAGGCCGCCCGCTCCTGTCCCAGGCAGGCATGACGCATGAGAATTTGCCGATTCAAGTCAGCGGGCTTGAGTTTCCCCCCGTGGGCGAGCACCAGCTTGCCAATCCCCGCCGCGGCCAACTGGAATGCCAGGGGACCCCCGAGACCGCCCACGCGGGAAACCAGGGCCGTGGTGTTGCGTAATTGTTCCTGGGCCGCTTCTCCGAAACCGGGGACATCCAACTGCCACGCGTAAAAGGCCCGTTCCTGTTCGCTTAAGCCCATCTCACCCCCCGGCGATCGGCGACATCAGCATCAGCTCGTCCCCGTCTTCCAGCTTGGGTGCATGTGCTCGGTCAACCTGCTCCCCGTTCACGATCCGCATGATCGTGGGATGGGGATCACCCTGGTCGTTGAGCAGCAATTGCGCAAACTTCCCCCCCCGGGATTCGGCCAGGTGACGGATGAGCGTATCGATGCTGGCGCCATCCTCGATCTCCAGGGTCTCCGATGCCCCCCCGGCCTCCATGGCCAGCTGGGCGGTGTAAAGCAGTTCAATCCTCATGCGCCAAAGTATAGGCCCTCGCGTGCTCACGACCAGCCTGATATGATTGCAATGGGCTTTTTCGTTGCCCGCCCGGGAACGAGCATCTACCTTGTCGCCATGAAGTATCCTGGACTGCCATGGCTGAGCCTGTTGCTGTGTGTCTCGCTGTATGCGCAAAACACCAGCCCCCAAGCGGAGGATATCGATCCTTCTGTCTATGGGCTGAAGGTCTTGCTCGATTCCCTGCAGATAAAATCGAACGAGATCGCCGGGCGCAAGGAAGCCCTGGCAGCAACAACGGATGCGCCGACACGAATCCAGCTTGAACAGCAACTGGCTAAGCTCAAGGCTGAAGAAAATGACCTGCAAAGGAAATTTGAACGCAACGCGATCGCCGCCGATGCGGATGTGTACTACAACGAGGACGGGGAAGCCTTCAACCTGCAATCCGAAGTTGAAAAACTATTACAGCCCATTGTCTCAGAACTGAAATCCGCCACCGAGGACAGCCGGAAGATTGAGGATATGCGCGCTGAACTCACCCTGCTGATGAAGCGAAAATCCGTTTCAGACGCCGCCGTCACAAACCTTACCATGCTGGTCGCCTCGCAGACAGACGAGATCCTGGGAGGCCGCCTGAGCGATCTCCTCGTCCTCTGGCAGCAGCGGCAAAAAGATGCCAATAACCAGTCCACCGCGACCCAGATCGAGCTCACCAAGCGATTGAAAGCGCGTGAATCCCTATTGGACACCAGCAGGAACTTCGTTAGCGGCTTCTTCCAGTCCCGCGGCATGAACCTGCTCCTCGGCATCGCCGCCTTCTGTGCGGTTTTCTTTGGTATGCGCGTGCTCAATTACCTGTATCGCAAGATGCGGGGCGAGAAAGAGGAGCGTTACCTGCTCGGAAGAATTCTCGGCATCTTCTATCACTTGTTCAGTGTTATCCTCGCCATCTTCGCCCTGGTTTTCGTCTTCAACATGCGAGGGGACTGGTTTCTCCTCGGCATCACGATCATCTTCTTGATCGGCGTAGGCTGGGCATCCATCAACACCATCCCGGTGGTTTTCGAGCAGTTGAAGATGATGCTCAACGTGGGTTCCGTTCGCGAATCCCAGCGCATTATCTTTAATGACGTCCCCTGGATAGTGGACTCCCTCGGCCTGCATGCCCACCTGGTCAACCCCCTGCTCGAGGGCGGCACCCAGCAATTGCCCCTCCGTTCCCTGGTCGGCATGCATTCACGTACGGCCGGGGAGAACGAGGCCTACTTCCCAAGCCGATCGGGCGACTGGGTAGAACTCTCGGATGGTCATATCGGCCGGGTAGCGGTTCAAACCCCTGAAGTCGTGCAAATCGTCCTGCTTGGCGGCAGCCAGGTCACCTACCAGACCCCGCAATACCTGGCCCTTTCGCCGAAGAATATGTCGACCCATTTCCGCATCCAGCAGGTCTTCGGCATCGACTACGCACACCTGCCAATCTGTACCGCAGAGGTTCCCCGCATCATGTACGAAAAAATCCGTGAGGGCTTGCTCGACATCGTCGCCAACGAGGAATTACTGAATCTCATCGTCGAATTCAAAACCGCAGGCCCCTCCTCGCTCGATTACCATATTCTCGCCGACTTTAAAGGCACGATCGCTTCCCGCTACGATATGCTGGAGCGGGCGCTGGCCCGTTTGCTCGTCGATGTCTGCAACGAGAATGGCTGGGTCATCCCCTTCACGCAAATCACCCTGCACCAATCCAGTGACTGGAAATAGACATGACCCTGAACCCGCTTCTCGCCTGCCTGCTCACCCTGCCTTTCATCTGCCTGGGCCAGGCGGGAAAGAGTAAGAACTATCCCCCCGTGTTGCCCGGGGCCGAGGTCCACACCTACAAGACCCTCGGCGAGGTGAAGCTGAACCTCTATGTGTACGCCCCCAAGGGCGCCAAGGCCGGTGACCGGAACCCCGTGGCGGTTTTTTTCTTCGGTGGGGGGTGGCGGTCGGGGACCCCGGCACAGTTCAGGGAGCACTGCCGTTATCTGGCTTCACGCGGCATGGTCGGCATCACCGCTGATTATCGCGTGAAGAGCCGGCACAACACCCCGGCCGTGAAATGCGTGGAAGATGCCAAGTCAGCCATACGCTGGATCCGCCAGCATGCGGAAGAACTCGGTATCGATCCCGGGAAACTCGTATCGGGCGGAGGCTCTGCGGGCGGGCACCTTGCCGCGTGCACCGGACTGATCTCCGGGTTCGACGCAGTGGGCGAGGACACAACGATTTCCTCACAACCGAATGCAATGCTGCTGTTTAACCCCGCGCTGGTCCTCGCCAAGACAGACGCGGAACTGCCGGCGAAGTGGACCGAAAGATATGCCAGCCTGGAAGAGCGCATGGGGGTTCCCCCGAAACAACTTTCCCCCTTCCACAAGATTGCGAAGGGTGCTCCGCCCTGCATGATCTTTCACGGGCTCGCCGATACGACGGTGCCCTTTCAAAGCGCTAAGATTTTCGAACAAGCGATGAAAAAATCCGGGAATGACTGCACGCTTGTGGGTTATAAAGGCATGCCGCACGGCTTTTTCAACTACGGCCGCGGGGACAACTCCGCCTTCATCGATACCCTGGTACAATCGGATGCCTTCCTGGTCAAGCAGGGTTACCTGGCCGGCAAGCAAAGCGTGAAGGCCTTCCTCAACGGCAAGCGCGAGTGAGGCGGATTTTCTGCATTGGCCGCAATTACGCGGCACACGCCGAGGAACTGGCCCATGCGGTTCCCCGCACACCGGTCGTCTTCATCAAGCCCGGCACCTGCATCGTCCCGAATGGAGAAGCGATCCCTTTTCCAAGCCATGGAAATGAATTGCATCACGAAGCCGAGCTCGTGGTCGAAATCGGCCGCGGCGGAACAGACATCCTGGAGGAGGAAGCCCGCAGCCATATCCGCGCCCTCGGGCTCGGCCTCGACCTCACCCTGCGAGACGTGCAAAGGGCCTTGAAGGAGGAAGGTCTACCCTGGGAAAAGGCCAAGGCCTTTGACGCCAGCGCCCCTCTCGGCCCTTTGTGCCCGCTGAACGACGAGCACGATCTGCAGGGAATCCACTTCACCTGTTCCGTGAACAACGAAGTCCGCCAGCAGGGCTGCACCGCCGACCTGCTCTTCCCCATCCCCCACCTCATCGCAAGCCTCAGCAGCATCTGGAAGCTCCGGCCCGGCGATTGCATCTACACGGGGACCCCGGCTGGGGTAGCCGCCCTCCAACCCGGCGACCGCATCCTGCTCAGCAGCCCCCAACTGCCCGGCGCCCATTGGAACATCGGTTAAACGCCAAGCGAATTGGACGCCCGAAGCGCTTGAGCCCGCGATGGGTATTTCGAGCCGAAAGTCCCGCGGGCCAGGGCGGAATAGCCGGGAAAGAGGCGGCTTACAAGCAGCTTGGGATAAGCCCAGCCGCTATTTCGTCATCAGGTGCGCGATAAAGATGAATACACCGGCGATGAGGAGGCAGACGCCGCCTTTCTTCAACAGGCCGGCAGCCTTCTGGTTTTCTTCCAGGCTGAGGTCGGTCTTGGTAAAGACCTGCGGCTTGACCAGTATCAGGATCCCCACCGCAAACGGGAGGATGGCATCGATGAACTCTACCAGTATGTTCATGGACCGATTAAACGGCACCGGGTCTACGTGCGCAAGTATTCCAATCGCCCTGGACGATCTTTCCCACGTTCCGGCCGACCCCATGCACGAGGGTGAGCATGTCTCCCGGGAGAGGCGATCGGATCAAGCCACGGGTCAGCTGGCACATTTTACGCAGCAATCGCTCTCGGGCATATATTCCAAGCGGGCGGCGCCAATGGGATTACCGCAACGGACACAAAGGCCCCAGCGTGTACTGTCAATTCGCTGCAGGGATTCCTCCAGTTGCACCAGGCGCTGACGAGCCGACTGCAAGGCGGCTTCACTGACCGCCTTGTCATTGAGGCCTTCCATGCGGGTCAGGCGACCAAGGGCCCGATCGGGTGCAATGGGCTGGGTCGCCACCTCCAGGGTTTCCACGTCCCGTCGCACCTGCGCAAGCGCTTCCTGCATCCGGGTTCTCAAGGTCAGCTTTTCGACATCATCCATCACTAATACTGCCTGGAGAGCTTGATGCTTTTCCGCATGAAGGCGGGGAAATCCAAATCCTCTCCGTCGTGAATGGTCGGGGCCACGTTCTTGAACTTGCCCTTCCCACCCGTGGTCTCCAGTTCAATTTCGGCCTGGACCATCTTCGCCTTCGCGCTATCTACAGCCTTCCCTTCGCCGCTTTCCCCCGGCTCGTCCAGGGGCAAGGGCCGGGCCGGCATCCAGCTCTCGCTGCTGATCAGGATAACCTCCAACTCGGTGGTCTTGGAAGGATCAATGGCCACACCCACCTGGAATTTGGCATTCACATGCGCCACGCCACCAATGTTTCGCACCACCTCATCCACGACCGTCAGGGGCAGGCCGACACCCCCACGAATCCCGATAATCAGGCCCTTGGCCTTGGATAAGACCGCACCATGATCCAGCAGGGGGGATGCGAGCAGTTGCTCCACGACCCTCGCCGCGGCCTCAGATCCTTCGGCCGATGCATGCACCATGCTGCAGGTACCATCACTGTGTCGAACCAGCGATTTCAAATCGCCAAAGTCGAGGCTGAGCAAGCCCTTCCCGCGGAGCAATTCATACAGCGCGGTTACGGTACCGATCAGGAACTGATTGGCGGTCCGTATGCCGAGATCGAGGTCTTTCTGACCATCCATCAAACCAAAAAGGCGTTCGTTGGGAAAATACACCACGGCATCGGCGTGCTCGCGGAGGGTCGCGAGACCGATCTCGGCCTTCCGTCGGCGATCCTCCATCTCAAACTTAAACGGACTGACCGCAACGCAGACGGTGAAGCACTTCACGTCCCGGGCGAGGCGGGCCATGACCGGGGTGGCACCCGAACCGGTACCGCCCCCCAGGCCCGTGATGAACAACACCAGGTCGTACCCGTGAAACAAATCGCGCAACAGGGCCTCGTCCTGCTCTGCACAGATCCGTCCCAGCTTCAGGTCTCCCCCGGTGCCGGCCCCTTCGACCACCGCGGCGCCCAGCTGCAACACCCGATCCACCCCGGCGTCGGCGAGTGCCTGGCGCGAGGTATGAATGGCGACGGTATCCGGCAAGGAATAACCGTTCTCCTGCGCCTCCCTGAGAATTCGACACCCGGCGTGGCCTACGCCGGCCACCAGCATGTTGAATTCCGAGGGCGGATCGAGATCCTCGATATCACTGAACATCCATCAACCCTTGAAAATCCGCTTAATCCAACCGCCCACCGTGGACGTGCCGACATCGTGCTCCCGATTGCGCAGACCATAACGCAGCATCCCCAGCCCGACCGCATATTGTGTGCCCTCGGCAACCCGGGTCATCCCGGACACGTTGTGCGGCTTGCCCAGGTTACACGGAAGATCAAAAGCCTGCTCGGCCACGCCGGCCATTCCGTGCATGTGGGCACCGCCTCCGGTGAGAATCACCCCGGCACTCAGCTGGTGCTTAAGCACCGAGCGGTCGATCTGCTCTTTCACCAGCTCGAGAAGTTCCTCGACCCGGTACTGAATAATGGTATTCAAATCGTGCAGGCAGACCTGCTTCCCCTCGTACCCGCTTTCAGAAGGAATATCGATCATCTGGCCACGGTGTCCATGCTGGGCCTTGGCACTCCCCATCTCCACCTTGAGCATTTCCGCCCGGGCGGTCGGAATTTTCAAGCCGAGGGCAATGTCGTTCGTGATGTGATCACCCCCCACGGCAATGGAGCCGGCATGGGTGATCGCCTTGTTCGCATAGACAATGTAGTCGGTGGTCCCGCCGCCGATGTCGATGACAATCGCCCCGCCCTCCTTCTGGACACTGGTCAAGACCGCCAGGGCCGAGCAAAGGCCGCCGAACGCGGCGTCTTCCACGTCGAGATGGGCTTCTTCCACCACGCGAATCGTATTGCGAATCCGATTGTGGATGCCGTGCAGCAGGAGCATGTCGAGCGAGAGCCGGGTGCCCTCCATACCTTCCGGGTTGACCACGCCAGCCTGGTCATCAACGTAAAAATGCTGGCATATACTATGAAGGATCTGCCGGTTCATGGAGATGTTGATCGCGCGCGCGTTATTCATCACATCTTCGATTTCCTCCCGGGTGATCACCTTGTCATCGTTCACGACGAGCACCTGTCCACGATTATTGACGCTTTCGATATGTCCCCCGCTGAAAACCACGTGCCCGGAAAAGATCTCAATTTGCGCGGATTCCTCAGCTTGCTTGATCGCCAGCTTCAGGCAGGCGAGTGCGTTGTCCAGGTCCACGATTTCACCCTTGCGCACACCGGAACTTTCCACTTCCCCGAGACCGGTGATGAACAACTGGTTGTCGGGCCGATGTTCCCCGACCAGAACACGAACCATGTGCGTTCCGATCTCCACGGAGGCTATGGGAAAACTCTGCATCAAGGTCTAGAGATACGTGACGATAGGATTGTCGATGGACGGCACAAAATCGATGAGCTGGATCACCCGGCCGACTTCGCGCGCTTTCACCAAGCCGGCTACCGCGTGCTCCAGGCCGGATTTGATCTGGTCGCGGGGCAGCTTGATCCGGGTGCCGTTCTGCAGGCGGATGTCGAGATATTCCGGCGAGCCGACGATAATGCTCTGGATTTCCATGTAGCGGTCCAGCCGTTGATCAAGGTAGATAGAGAGGGCTGCAAGGGCGTCCCCGGAACGGCCATTGCCAATCGAGTCACCCAGGCCCGCGGAAGCCACGGCCGTATCGCCTAGAATGAAAGGTAAATGCTTCGCATCGAAGGTTTTTCCGATGATCACCCCATCGACATCCAGGAGCCGGTTTATTCTATTGCTCGCCCGGCCCAATCGGGCAATCGGCACACGCTCTTTGACCTCGATAAACAGGCGGTCCGGAAGCTGACGACGCACGCGCGCGGTCTTGATAATCGGCTCCTTCTCCAGGCGATCACGGACCGCTGACAATTTAAAGCCAAACAGGTTGTCGCCGGTTTCCAGGCGGGCGAAATACAGGAGTTGGTCGGATTTCAGCACGCCATCGGAACGCGTCTCGATATGGGCAATGCGGTAATCGAGATTATTGGAAAAGAGCGAGCGACCAATGGTTCGACCGCCGGGACTAAGGCCATAAACGATCAGTACACCGAGTCCGGCCACGGCCAGCAGGGCGAGAATGAAACGAAGCGTGGGGTCGATACCCACTGCGGAGGCCTTGGAATCCACAAAGAGGAC
>JAYGFS010000352.1:0-18768 GCA_046581765.1 Verrucomicrobiota bacterium | reverse complement strand
CATGATCGGCAACTACCAGGGCGGCGGGATCCCGGGCAAGATGCAGTTTGGCTCCGGCTGGTGGCACCTCGACCAGAAGGAAGGAATGGAAATGCAACTGAACGCGCTTTCGAATACCGGCCTGCTCGCGCGTTTCGTCGGTATGCTGACGGACAGCCGCTCATTCATGAGCTTTCCCCGGCACGAATATTTCCGCCGCACGCTTTGCAACCTCCTCGGCCGGGACATGGAACAGGGTGAAGTGCCCGACGATTACGAGCTGGTGGGCGGCATGGTGCGGGACATCTGCTACGCCAACGCCCGGGATTACCTGCAACTGGACGTGGACTGAAGCACCCCGCCGGCCACTTCGCCTGAACCGTTAAAAGAACCTTTCCGTTCGACGAAAAATTGCGCATACTCACCCGATGGCGGCTACCAAAGATAAAACGGTCATGCGAATCAGCTACAACGCGCCGGTGATCCTGACCTTCACCCTCCTCTGCCTGGCCGTCACCATTCTCGGTATGGTCTCGAAAGACGCGATGTACAGTTTCTTCAGCGTGCGGCCAGGCATGAACATGGCCAACCCGATCTCCTGGCTTCGCCTGCTCAGTCATCCCCTCGGACACGCCGGATGGGAACACGTCTCGGGCAACCTGCTGTTCATCCTCCTGCTCGGACCGGTACTGGAGGAGAAATACGGCAGCACCCGCATGTTAACCATGATGCTGATTACCGCCCTGGTGACCTCCCTGGCGGTGATCTTTGCCTTTAAGGTCACCCTGGTCGGCGCAAGTGGGATTGTCTTCATGCTGATCCTGCTCAGCTCACTCGTGAACTTCAAGAGCGGCGAAATCCCCCTGACCTTCGTCCTGATCGCCATCCTGTTCTTTGGCCGCGAGATCTTTTCTTCCCTGAAAGCCGATAACATATCCCAGGCCGCCCATATCATCGGCGGCGTCTGCGGCAGCCTCTTCGGCTTCTCAAGAACTAGATGACGTGTCCCGGCAGTGCCCATCCGTACACGCGGTGATTCCATCGGCGGGAGCCGCAGGCTCAGGACTCAAGTTCCGTCTGCTTCTTCAAGCGCTTCAATTTACCCGCAAGGGCAACCCGCTTTACATTCGACATACGGTCGATGTACAGGACCCCGTTCAGGTGATCGATCTCGTGCTGCATACACCGGGCGAGCATGCCACGCGCCCCGACTTCCTGTTTCGCACCTGAGACATCCTGAAACCGTACCGTAACCTCAACCGGGCGGACCACGTTGCCCGTAATTTCGGGAAAGCTCAGGCACCCTTCCTCGTAGGGCTCCCGTTCCTCTGACTGTGCCATAACTTCCGGGTTCACCAGCACAAGCGGCATCGTGACATCCGGATGCAAAGGTACACTCACCTCGTCCTTATCCACCCGCTCCGGGATATCGATCACACAGAGCCTGATCGCCTTGCCGATCTGCTGGGCCGCAAGCCCGATCCCCTCGGCATCGTGCATGGTCTCGACCATATCAGCGGCCAATTCCTTGAGTTCATCCTTAAACTCGGTAACCAGGGTTCCCTTCTGGCGGAGCACGGGATTGGCGAATTTTATAATTTTATAAATCATTAAAATAAATTATAGCCGTAAATCCATGTTGAATTCAACGTTGATCATCATTCCAACCTACAATGAAAGCGACAACGTCGAGAAGGTTGCCGCAGCGGTGTTCGCTTCGCTCCCCGAGACGGACATCCTGTTTGTAGACGATACCTCACCCGATGGCACGGGAGAAATTATCGGCCGCATGGCCACGGAAGATCCACGCATTCATTTCATTCAACGCGAAGAAAAGGACGGGTTGGGACCTGCCTACATCGCCGGTTTTCGCTGGGCACTGGAAAAACCCTATACCCACGTGGTCCAGATGGATGCCGACCTTTCCCATGATCCGGATGCCCTTCCCGACCTGTTGAGCGCAGCCAGGACGCATGACGTGGTCATCGGTTCCCGGTACATCGACGGAATTCGCATCGTCAACTGGCCGCTCAGCCGGCTGATTCTCAGCAAAGGCGCCTCGATCTATGTGCGCCTGGTCACCGGCATACCGGTTGTCGACCCCACCAGCGGCTACACTTGTTTCGGCCGACAGGTGCTGGAGGCGATGAACCTCGACGACATGAACGCATCCGGGTATTCTTTTCTCGTGCAACTCAAACACCAGGCCTGGATGCTGGGCTTTAAACTTGGCGAGGTCCCGATCATTTTCTTCGAACGCCGTTCCGGGGAATCCAAGATGAATGCGGCAATCATTCGCGAGGCGGTCCTGGTCGTGTGGAAAATCGCCTTCCGTTTCCGGTTCAGGCGCTCGCCACGACAGGCCTGTCATCCACAGAGCGTCGCCGCGGGTTCCAGGTAAGATGCTGCCGCTCCTCAAGGCCTTACGGCCACATCAGTGGATCAAGAATGCCGTCGTCCTCGCGGCGCTTATTTTCGCGTACGGGGACCAGAACCAGGAACTCAGCCAAAACCAGGTGCTGTTGAACCTGCTTGCCGTGGTCTGCTTCTGCTTTATTTCCAGTGCGATTTATCTGATCAACGACGCCAAGGACATCGAGCTGGACCGGCAACACCCAACGAAACGATTCCGTCCGATTGCTGCGGGCCAGGTGAGTGTGAAAAGCGCCCTGCTCAGCTCCGCCCTGTTGACCTTCCTCAGCCTGGGGGCCGGGTCCTGGATCAACCACTCCTTCGGCCTGGTCATCCTGGGCTACTACGTCATGCAATTAGGGTACATCCAGGGCTTGAAGCGCATGGCCTTCATCGACGTGACCATTATTGCACTCGGCTTTGTCTTGCGGGCCCTGGGCGGGGCCCTGGCCATCCGGGTGACCATTTCGCCCTGGTTGTTGCTCTGCACCATGCTGCTCGCCCTGTTCCTTGGCCTGTGCAAACGTCGCCATGAGAAAGTCGTGCTGGGCGCGCTCAATGACCAGGCCCGGCCGAGCCTTAAACAATATAGCCGAGGCAAGCTGGATGCCGCGATTCTCTTCGTGGCCGGCGCAACCGTAATGGCCTATACGCTCTATACGGTGGCCCCGGACAGCATGGAGAAGTTTGGCAGCCGACGCCTGCTCGTGACCGTCCCCCTTGTCGCGGCAGGCCTCTTCCGCTACTTTCGCCTGGTCTATCAACATGAGGAAGGGGGTCGCCCCGAGAAGGTCCTGCTCACCGATCTTCCCCTGATCCTCACCGTACTCGCCTACGGAACAATTACCCTCGTTCTGTTTTTCCTCGCCTGAGCCCGCCGGTATTCCCGGCAAAAGAATGGAACCCGGGGAGGCGGGAAACCCCAGCGGCCGACAGGCCGAAAACCCGTTTTTGAACAAAACCCGCTACCCCCGGTCTATGACTTGACCTTGTCACCCTAAATCCTTACACATGGCCCCTTTACCGGAGTGCGCATTGGCAGAGAAATCGAAACCTGAGTCCCCCGCAGCCGGATCTGCGACGGAAGACGAAAAACCCCGGAAGCTCCCTGGGGCAAATGGAAAGACCCTGGCGAAATCCGATTGGATTGCCTTCTGGTTGACCTTCCTCGCCACCCTCGCAGTCTACACCTGGACCTTGAATCCAACCGTCAGCCTGGAGGATTCCGGCGAGCTCGCGGTAGCCGCAGATTACCTCGGCGTGCCCCACCCCCCGGGCTATCCCATCTGGACCCTGCTGGGCTGGTTTTTCCAGTGGGTCTTCAACTTCGTCCAGTACAACGGCAACCCGAATCCGGCCTGGGGCGTCGCCTTTATGTCCGCCTTTTTCGGTGCCTTGGCCTGTGCGTGTATCGGGCTCCTGATTTCCATTTCCGGCCGCCACATGGTCGAGGGCATGAAGAAGCAGGCTCCGATCAAGCGCAACTACCTCTTCATGGGCATCGGTCTCATCGCCACCCTCCTGCTCAGCCTCATGGTAACCTATGTCGGATCGACCCGAGCTGAAGTGATGTCCGGGAATATCAGTACGCTGTCCAGCGTAAAAGACTTCCTCACCACGGCTTGCATCTTCCTTTATTCGCTGTTCGTGCTGGTTTCCTTCGTCGCCGGGTATTTCTTCCGGGTATATGTCTTCCCCCTGATTCCCATCGACAGGCTGGGCTCCTTTATGTACGGAAGTTTCCTGGGCCTGCTCCTCTTTTTCAGCACCTGGACCGGCAACCAAACCGCCCTTACGCTTACCTTGTTTTTCATCGCGGGAGCCCCCCTGCTCGACCTGGTCTACGGTTTTGCAGAGGGCAAAACCCCGGTCCTGCCCGATTCCCTGCTCAAACTCGTATGCGGCGTGGCCGGCATTTCCGGTGGCCTGCTGTTCGCCCTCAGTCCCGTCATGTGGTCGCAGGCGGTCATCGTCGAGGTCTACAGCCTGAATGCCTTCTTCATGGCGGCCGTTCTCCTCATGTCTTATTTATGGATGTGCAAGCCGAAGGACATTAAACTCCTGATCATTACCGGGTTCCTCTTTGGACTCGGATTGACCAACCATCAATCACTGCTGTTCCTGCTGCCCTATCTGCTGGTGGCCATCGGGTGCCGCGATCGTGAACTCTTTGAGAAAGCGCTTACCATTATTTTGATCGGCATTGGCGTGCTCTGCTTCTTTAAGGCGCAGCAGTACAGCGACCTTGCCGCGACCGTGAAGAAGCCCGCCGAGGTCGCCATCAACAACTCGGCAACCTTTGTCTTCACCCTCTACTGCCTGGCCTTTCTCGGCCTGCCGCACCTTTACTTCTTCCTGCGCAAGCGCTTCGTCAGCCTCGCGACCCTGTTCATGCTCACCATCGGCATCCTCTTGCTGGTCCTCGTGGTTAAAGACTCCGGCTTGCAGGAGGACAAGCAGAGCCTGACCTCAACGCTTCGAATCGTCATCGCCCTCTTTGGCATCGGCTTCTTCGCGGCCCCGCTCTACTTCCTGGTGAATCGTCGCGATCGATTCATCAACTGGGCCAAGAATTACCTGATCGCGGGAGCGATCATCGTGGGCCTCCTGTTCCACGTGTATATGGCCATCGCCTCCGAGCAGAATCCGCCTATGAACTGGGGATACCCGCGCACGACACAGGGCTTCAAGCACGCCCTGTTCCGCGGTCAATACGAGAAAATAAGCGGCAAGGACAACTGGGACAAGATCAATGCCCAACTGCACCTGGAAAAAACCGCTGGACCCGAGACGGAAACTGATGAAGCACGTGAAAAACGCCTGGCAAGCTTTTACAAGACCAAGTTTTTCTTTTTCAGCCAGCTGGCCGTGTATTTTTTCAACCCGGAAAACCAATATCACGTGGATAAATATTCCATGGTGAATATGTACACGATTCCCCTGTCCATCATCGGGCTCCTCCCCTTTATCCTGCTCTTTCGACAGGGCCGCAGTAGCGGCACCTGGTTCGTCGCAACCGGTGTCGCCATGTTTTTCCTAACCGTTGTTTTCATGATCTTCCAGTATCCCCAGCTCGATGTGCAGGACCTCTTCATCAAGCGCGTACAATACATCCAGGCCCACGGGGTTTTTGCCGTCTGGATTGCCTATGGATTCATCCTGCTGACGGCCCTGCTCTACAAGTTTATACCCCTGAGACCGGTGATCTATGCCGGGTCGCTCGCCATCCTCATCTGTGGCCCCGCCGTCGGCATGCACAATGAATACAAGGACACGCTTCACCTGGAAACGCTCGGTGCCTCCGGCATGCGTAAACATGATTTCGGCTGGCAATTCGGCAACTATCAACTCAAGGGGGCCAACGGCATCATCCTGGATTACCTGGAGGAAAAGGATATCTACGAATACCGCGTGGACGACTGGTCCATCCAGTTCCTGCGCGACCGCCTGAGCGGGCGACTCTATGAGAACAGGGACCCCGCGAAAGATCGCCGCGAGGAGGTGAAAGCAATCGTCGATGCCTTCAGCTCGCACAAGTCGGATAGCCCGATCGAGGCCAGGACATACCGCAAGGAAATCCTCAAGGGCCTGAAGGGCAAGGAACGCAATTACGTCGAGCAGGCGGGCCGACTCGCCGCCTATCGGCACAAGCGCCAGCAACCCGGATACCAGGTCAGCGAAGAGGAGGTCCCTGACATCAATTACCCACCACCCATGACACAGGATGGCATGTTCTTCGGGGGAACCGACCCGGGCCGCTTCGTCCCCACGTACATGATCTATTCGGCTAAGGTCAGGCCTGACGTTTTCCTCATTACGCAGAACGCCCTCGCGGATGGCACCTATATGAATGTCATGCGTGACCTGTACGGCGACGACATGTGGATCCCCAGCTCGCGCGACAGTAACACGGCCTTCCAGCGCTATATCACCAAGGTCAAGCAAGGCAAAATAAAAGCCGGAGCCGAACTGAATTTCGAGGACGGCAAGGTCAGTGTACAGGGTGTGGCGGGCGTGATGGCGATCAACGCCATCCTCTGCCAGGACATTCATGAGTACAACCGGCGGACCCTCGACTTTTATATCGAGGAGAGCTACCCCATTCCGTGGATGTACAAATACCTCACCCCGCACGGGCTGATCCTGAAGCTGAATGGCGAACCAACCGAGCTGACCCAGGAGATGATCGACAAGGATTTCGAGTTCTGGGACTGGTACATGAACAAGCTGATCAAGCACCCGCAATTCATGCGGGATGTCATCGCGCGGAAGACCTTTTCCAAGCTGCGCAGCTCCCTGGCCGGCATGTACAACGCCAAGCACAGGGACAGGGAGTCGGAACTCGCCTACCGGCAAAGCCTCGCACTCTACGAGCTGAGCCCGGAAGCCAACTTCAAGCTCGCAGACTTTTACATCAAGCGCCAGCGCTTCACAGATGCTGGGGAAGTCATAGAAAAGCTGCTCGAAAAGGATGTCGAGAATGATAAAATCGGTCAATTCCTGCAGTCCATTGCCACGCTCAAGAGGCTCAACACCCGGCGGCTTGCCCTGGAACCCAAGCTGATGCAAAACAACCAGTTGAACATCTCCACCGCCTTTCAGCTTGTCGGCGTGTATGCCAGCATGGCCATGGGTAAGGAATGCGATGACCTCGCACGCCAGGTGATGGCGATGCCCCTCCTCCCGGACAACGTCCTCTACCAGCTCGGTGAAGGAATGAATCGCTTGAAGCGCAAGGGCGTCGCCAAGCAAATCTTTGAAGCCTATACGGCCAAGAAACCGGACGAGTACCGGGGACAGGTCCAGCTTGCCGCTATACGCGTCGCCGAAAACCGGCCTACCGAAGCGGTGGAAGCCCTGCAGAAAGCCGTGGCCCTCGGGAAGAATGACGCCCGGCAAATGGTCATCAAGGACCCCCGCTTTGCCGCGATCAAGGGTACCCCGGCGTACCGCGCCCTCATCCTTTCCACCCCGCCCACCAAGGGTCCGGCCATGCAACAGCTCCTGCCGCGCCTGCCGCGCAAATCGATCCTGCCTTCCTCCCAGAAGTAGGATACGATGCGTACCGGCACCCTACTCCAGGCTGAAGGCCGGCAGGTGGACGATCTCCCCACCCTTCTGCGCCGACGTGTTCGCGCAAATCCCCACGCAGGTCCAATTCGCGGACGTCACCGCATTCGGCCAGGGATCCCGATCTTCCACCAGGGATGAAACCATCTCGTGCACCATGTGCGGATGCGACCCGCCGTGGCCGCCGCCCTGGACAAAACTCAAGTGATCCGCGTCCTCGATGGTCTGGGTGAATTTCTGAATAGCCTCCGGCAAGAGATGCGCGTAGTCGGGCACCTCCACCTTTTGAGCCATCTCCGACTCGGGCTCCTTCGCCGTATGCAGGATATGCCCGCCCCCTTCATTCAGCTCCCACTCGAAACTCTTCTTCGTTCCGTATACATCGATGCTTTCGCGATACTGGCGCGCGACATCGTACAGGAAGCGCCAGATGTGCGCGGACAAGTCCATGTCCTTGTATTTAATGTGGCAGGTTTGCACCGCCTGGCTAACGCCCGACTTTTCAGCGATGTCATCCCGTACCTTGCCCGATCCGAAGCAAGAGACATATTCGGCCTTGGCGTCGACCAGGCCGAGCACCGGTGACACCACGTGGGTCGCGTAATGCATGGGAATCATCCGCTCCCAGTAATCCGGCCAGCCATCCATGTCCTGGGGATGCGAGGCGGCCAGGTACTGGATGTCGCCCAGCTCGCCCTTCTCGTACAGCTCCTTGACAAACAGGAACTCCCGGCTGTAGACCACGGTTTCCGCCATCATGTACTTGAGCCCGGTTTCCTTCACCAGGTTTACAATCTCTTCGCATTCCTCAATCGTCGTCGCCATCGGCACGGTGCACATCACGTGCTTTCCCGCTTTCAAGGCGGCGATGGATTGCGGCGCGTGGTCCGGAATCGGGGAGTTAATGTGGACAAAATCAATATCCGGATCCGCCAGCAGGTCCTCGTAGCGGGTATACCGTTTTTCAATCCCAAAGGTGTCACCCACCTTGTTCAGCTTTTCTTCCGTCCGCTGGCAGATCGCCTCAACCTCGGCATTCGGGTGCGCCTGGTGAATGGGGATCATCTCGGCCCCAAAGCCGAGGCCGACCATGCCAACTTTATATACGGTATCGCTCATGTTTTCTCCTGGGTTTGACTGTCGCTGAATTTTAACTTTTGCCCACGCGGGCGGTGCCATCCACGTCCTTCACCTCACCCGCAACACGCCATGCATAATCCGCCAGTGCCCCGGGAAGGTGCACAGGTAGGGATAGTCACCGGGAGTGGCGGGTGCCGTGAAGATGATCTCCTCGATCGTTCCCGGCGCGAGCAGGCCGCTCTTGACCAGGATCGTGGAGGAGTCAGGAATAAATTCGGCGGACATCGCCTGCTGGGCATCGGCAACCAGCATCTGGTCTGCAAGCGCACCGACCGCCTCGTACTGGCCCGGCTTGACCAGTAACCAGTTGTGCTGCATGTGATCCGGATTCTCGAAGATCAGCTTGATCTTCTTTCCTGCGGGAACTTCCAGGACCGCCTTGTCGTACTTGATGATATCCTTGATGACGCTGAGGTGCAGCGTGACATCCACCGCGGGACCGACCGGGTCCTTCGCCACCGAACCCATGCCCCAGTCGGCTGCCTTGGCTTCCAGTTTTGCCCGGTCGGCCGTGCTCAACCCTTCCTTCAATACGGCCAGGCTGCGTGACCCGATGTTCTGCACCGCGATACCCAGGGCCTTGCTGCCGTCTGAAATAACCACGCCACCGCCCCCTTTCGCCTTCCCGATGCGTACCAGTTCGACATCGTCGTACCAGGCCTTGCCCTTTGCGAGGCCCCAACCCCCAAATAACAAGTTGAAGCTGAGGCGACCTTCGTTTGACGAGGTGTCGAATTCCACGCTGGCCCGTTGCCAGTCGTGTGTTCCCGTAACGGCCTTCATCAGGCCCTGGGAACGTTGCTGCTCGTGGACGTTGAGCAGGGCACCCGTGCCACCCTTGATCCCCTCCGTCTTGATCCATGCACTCATGCGATACCGGGAATTGGGTTCCAGCGTTACCATGGTCATTAGGGAGGTGTCCGCTCCGCTGTCCGACTGAATGAACATGGAATGACTCCCCGAGTGCCCGGGCTTGACCACTTCCTGCTTGGCCGACCCCCGGTAATGGCGCACCTTCCAGCCTTTTGGCAGCTTTCCACTGACCGTCTCAAAGGAGGGGTTGGGAAAGAGGTTAGGCCCAACAACTTCCTTGGGAAGCTTCGTTTTTGGTGGGGCCTTGAGACCGTCCGGAAGCCCCGCCAACTCGGCTTTCAGGTACCCGCTCGCATGCTTCGCCACCGCGACCTGATGCGCCAGGTCCACGAAGCGATCACCCTGTGCAACCTCTTTCTGTATGGCATGCAAGTGCGCGCCTGCTTCTACGCTCTCCGGTTGATCGGACAGCGCGAGTAAAGCCCCGGCGCGCGTATTCAGGTTCGAATCGTTCAATATACCGGATGCGACTATGGCTCGAGCACTGGCAGGAGTATTGGGCAAGACCAGGGCAGCGTTCTTGCGCACAGCCGCCGATGGATGGCGCAAGGCTTCCACCGCGGCCTGGTCCGCTGCATCGCCGTTGCCATCCAGTACACCCAGTCCTTTCAAGGTCCACAGGGCATGGATTGCACCCGGCGTAAGGCCCAACTCATCTTGCTTGGTATGCTTGACCTGTTCAATCAATCCGGGCACCACATCCACATCCCCCCGCTCCACCAGCAGACGCTGCGCCGTCTGGCGCCAGAACATGTTGTCATTCGCCAGGGCGGCCACCAACTGAGCAGGCTTGTCCCGGTCAAGTCGCGTAATCTTCGATGTGGGGCCCGCGGTATACACCACCCGGTAAATGCGGCCATGCTGTTCATCCCGCAGCGGATTCTCGTGGGCGTTCCCCTTGCCGTTTTTCCCCGCAAACCCACCCCGCCCAAGGGAGGGCGTCGGGTTGTGCTGAATAATAAAGTTATACCAGTCGGCCACCCAGACCTGTCCATCCGGGCCGACTTCCGCATGGATTGGCGAAAACCACTCGTCCGAGCTCGAAATCAGGTTCCACCCGTCGTAGGGCTCGACATACCCCGCCCCTTTCGGCTCCATGATACCGCGATGCACCAGGCCGCCGGTGGGCTCACAAACGAGCGCGACCCGGTTCCAATAGGCTTTCGGGTAGGTCCGGGCGGTGTACATATTGTGCCCGGCCGCCGCCGTATACCCCTTGTGCACATCCACCTGGCGGATATTCGGGGTCGTCGCGTGCATTTTAAAGTGGCTGTCGAGTTTCTCTCCGCCCGCCGTGATCTGTCCGCGACCCTTGCCCATGCCTTTTACCTTTTCGTAATAGCGAATCGGCACCGGGATGTGCATGTGATGTGTATTGTTGGCGGTTGACCCGAAAATATCCCCGGTCTCGCCGAAACCAAGGCCCCAGGAATTATTGCTGAACTGAGCGACGAATTCCAGGAAGGTTCCCTCGAGGTTAAAGCGGTAGAGCCCCCGGCCGAAGTTCTTTTTCAGGCCACCGACCTCCCCGTTGAAGCTGGAATACCCCACGCAGCCCCAGAGGTAATTATCCAGGCCGAAACGCAGGTTAGACGGACCTCCATGGGTATCGCCACGGCCCCAACCGGAACTTACAACCCGGGTGCGGTCAGCCTTGTCATCGCCATCGGTGTCCTCGTAATAGACAAATTCCGGGGCGTGGGCGACGAGGACTCCATCGCGTACGCGCACCATGCCGGTCGGGATATTCAAGCCCTCGGCGAAAACCTTGAAGGTGTCCGCCTTCCCGTCTCCGTCGCTATCTTCACAGATGGTGATCCGGTCGCGCCCCTTGCGATCAGCGATGACCTTGTTGGGGTAGTCCATGGACTCCAGCACCCACAAGCGACCGCGTTCGTCCCAGGTGAAGCTCATGGGGCAGCGAATGTCCGGTTCGCTCGCGTACAATTGCGCCTCAAAGCCCACCGGCACCTGGATATGCTTCTGGGCCTCCTCGGGGCTGAGCGGCAACTGGTATTTCAAGGGAACCTTGCGCCTCTCGTAGTTCTGAACCGTGTCACGCACTTCGTACTCGCGCGGCTGTATAGCGAGCTTCCTGACTTCAGACGCAGCGGCCTCACCAATCGCCCAGAGGGTGCCTGATTCAATCAACTGGTGGAATCCTGCATGCGTCCAGCAACGCTGGTCATGTCCGGAGGCCGTGTAGAACACCCGGCCCTTTCCGTGTGTCCGTACCCAGGTCCAGGGTTCACGCCGATCGCCCTCGACCCGCTCCATCAACACCACACGATCATCGTTGTGCTGGTGATGCACATAGGTCTCGTCCCAGGCTTCGAAGGGTTCCACGTTCTTCATCGCCGGGTGATCGGGCTTCACGATCTCCGCGGTGAACACCCCGGTCTTGTGGCTTTTGAACTGCGCACCCACCAGGGCGATATACGGCTTGGAATTGAGGAAGCAATAACTCGCGCAATGAATCGGGATCAGGCCCTTGCCGCTGGCGACATAATCGAGCAGGACCTGCTCTTTCTCCGGGTCGAGACGCCCGATATTGGCATAGATCATCAAGCCGTCGTACCGGGACAGGTAGTCCCGGTTCAGGTCGTCCAGGTTTTCCGTGTAGGTAATATTGAACCCGCGCGGACCGAGGGCCTCGGTCAATTCATGCACCCGTTCCTCCGGTTTGTGATGCCCCTTGTCACCGAGAAAAAGCACCTCGATCCGGCGTCCCTCGCCGAGGGCAAGGGCGCCCAGGAAAAGCCAGCAAGCCAAAAAACGATACGAAAGACTCATGTTCATACACACCCCATGCGGTTCACAACGGGCAGGAGTATACAGATTAATCGCGCAAGCGAAATGAGGATATGCGCAAGGATGCCGGGAATTTTCGGGCGTGGATTCCTATAAACCGTGAACGCCGCGCGCGGTTTCGCCCTCGCCAGGCGACACGGGCGGGGCGAATCGCTCCCCTAAACCACGCTGAAGGCATCAAACATGTCCGCGGTCAGGCAGGCATGTACCGGCAGGATATAAACCACATCACCAACGGCCTTGCCCTTGATCCAGGTGTCGTCCGCGTGGATTACGCCGTGCTCCTGGCTGGTGCCCTGAACGTACGCGCCCGGAACCGACGCCGACCAGGCATCGCCTTCCGGATCCGCGACCTTTCCGAAGACCCGCAGGCCGCTTTCATAGCAGAGCGACTCCTTGGACAGGTGCGCCGCACCGCCGTGTACGATCAACTCGTTCCGTTCCGGGTGCTTGGCGATCACCGGACATGCCACCGCCACCGCGATGTCTTTCTCCAGGCAGGACCCGTTGTCCTCCATCATCAAGTCGTAGTACACAAAATTCCCGGGCCGAATCTCATCCACGCCCGGAAGGCGATCGAGCTGGCTGCACATCGGCGTGTCGCCAATACTGATTTGGATATCCTCAAACCCGCGTTCCGCCAGAAGAGCACGCAGGGCCTTGAGTTGATTGAGCGTGTCCTCGTACAGGTCGGCCATCGCACGTAAATCCCGACAGGCATAGGACGAGCCGGTATGGGTAAGCAGACCTGCGAGGCTGAAATGAACGGAATCATCGATCGCGCAGGCCGTCTCGATCACCCGCTCGCGATCCCATATGCCAAGACCGGTACGATGGTACCCGGTATCTGCCTCGATCCAGCATACAACAGGCTCGCTTAGACGCGCATCGACCGAGCGCAGGGCCTCGGGACTGTCGGTGATGAGCTGCAGCGTCCCTGCCGCTGCCATCGCGTTGTACGCATCCGCGGCACCCGGCTGCATCGGCAAAGCAATCGTGATATCCGTCCATCCCGCCCTCGAGAACCTTTCCCCCATGCGCGGAGAGGAAACCGTAATCACTTCGATCCCCTCTTCGCGCATCCATTCCCCCACCAGGGGGGACTGGTGGGTCTTGACATGCGGGCGCAGGCTAAGGTGATTCACCCGGGCCTTTTCGACCATGCGCCGGATATTGGCGCGCACCCGGTCCTCGCGGACGACGAGTACGGGTTGTTCAAGTGATTGCATCCTAGGACCCCTGTACGATTCATCGGGCCAAACGCGAGCCAACAAGGGACCCGGCAAACAGGGCGCTTGTACAAAGCAAGGTCAGGTAGAGAAGGTACTGCATGGCCTTCCTCTAGCACGTGGCTACCTTTACAAGAAGGGGTAAATCACGCTTTGCACACCCGGGAGAAGGGCCACTCCCGGCTAAACGAACCCTGGCCGCGTGCAGGCGAAACATGTCGGACCGCACCCGGCCACGTGGGCACGCCCTGTGACGAGCACAGCGACGAATCACCTAGACCTGAAAACCTTCATCCCCCATAGTCTGCCGAGATGATCCACGCACATTACCACCTCGCAGGTATCGCCGGGACAGGCATGAATCCCCTCGCCCAGATGCTCCACCTGCAGGGCTACCGGGTCAGCGGATCCGACCGCTTCACCGACCGCGGCGATCGCGTCCCCGTACTCGACCAACTGGAGCAGCTCGGCATCCAGCTCGCACCACAAGATGGCTCTGCCCTCAACCGTGAAACCTGCGGACTCATCATCAGCACCGCCATCGAAGCGGACAACCCGGAGATCATCCGGGCCCGGCAACTGAACATCCCCGTCCTCCATCGGGCGGAAATGCTGGCCCAGCTGGTCAAGGGTAAACACCTGATCGCCATCACCGGTACATCCGGGAAAACCACCACCACGGGCATGACGGGGTACCTGCTCGAGCAGGTCGGCATGGATCCCAACGTTGTCAACGGGGGCGTCATCGTTAATTGGGCCAACAAAAGCCGTATCGGTAATGTGCGAAAAGGCCATTCGGACTTGTGGGTCATCGAGCTCGATGAAAGCGATCGCTCGCTGCTGAATTTCCATCCGGAGACCGCCGTGATAACCTCGATGACGGCGGATCATTTCCCGCTCGCGGAGACCATCGATCTTTTTCAAAACTTCAGCGCCCAGGTAAGTGACGTCGTCATCAGTGGTCCCGGGGTTCGAGAGCATCTCAAGGGATACGCCCACGCCCGAATAGTCGAGCATCGCGGCACCTATGTATCCTGCCCCTTCGGTTATCATTTCCACCACGAAGGAACCGATTTCCACGTGCACCTTCCCGGGCAGCACAACGCGCTGGACGCACACCTGGCCGTACAACTGTGCATGGCCAGGGGAGTCCCTCCCGCGGCGCTGGTTGAGCCCCTGATGCAGTTCCAGGGTATCGAGCGTCGCCTGCAGAAAGTCGGCGATGGCAGCGTAAAAGTCTACGATGAATACGCGCACAACCCGGAGAAAATTGCCGCCGCATGGACGGCTATCGCCGAATCTGCGAATCACATTGTCGGCTGCTGGAGACCGCATGGCTATGGTCCCCTCGCCGCCCTGGCGGACGACCTTGCCGACACGTGGGAGCAGGTGTGTCGACCTACCGACCGCCTCTTCATCCTCCCGGTCTATTACGTCGGTGGAACGACCTCGCGTGAAATGGAGGCGGAAACATTCGTCGAGCAATTACAGGCACGTGATGTACCCGCCGTGTTTGCCCCCGATTATGCAGGCTTCGAGGAAGCCGCGGTGACCTATGCATCGAGCGGAGATGCGATCCTGGTCATGGGTGCCCGCGACCCGGAACTCACCGCTTGTGCACGCCGACTCGGTGAACGGTTGAGCTGACATGGACTTCTCGCGGAGGGCCATTGAGCTACGCGAACGGATGGACGATCCGGAAGCGGATGAAACCCTGCTCTTCAACACCTTTGCCCAGTTTGACCGGGTCAATCGCATGTTCGCGAACTGGTCAGGGGTGTTTAAACGACACATGTTACCCATCATGCGAACCACGTCCGGGCCCTTCCGGGTTCTCGATGTGGGCGGAGGTGGCGGAGACATCATGCGACATCTCCACCAGCTCGCAAGGGACCAGGGTGTTCAACTGGAGGGGAAAATCATCGATCCCGACGAACGAGCCATGCGCTTCCACCTCCGGCAGGGCCCTGCTTCCTCCGTATACGAACCCGTGTATCTACAGACCATCGCCGATCGCGGAGAGACCTACGACTTCATCCTGTGCAACCACCTGCTCCATCACCTGGACGATTCGGAGCTTACCAGCCTGTGCACCCTGGCCGCACAGGTCGCGACACACAAGGTCATCTTCAACGACATCCAGCGCAGCCGCCTGGCGTACCACCTGTTCAAGGCGAGCGTGCCGTTACTCTTTCGAGATTCGTTCATCGTCGAAGACGGCGGCATCTCCATCCGCAGGAGTTTTACCGCAAGGGAATTGCGCCAGGCCCTTCCCGCAAACTGGCGGGTCGAAACCCTCGCCCCTTTCCGCCTACTTGCCGTTTATGAGCACTGAAGAGACAGGCGTCCTCATCATCGGTGCCGGCCCCGTAGGCCTGTTTCTCGCGCATCGCCTGAAACAACTCGGTATCGACCATATCATCGTTGAAAAACGCAAAACGCTCTCCGAGGAGACGCGTTCGATCGGCATTCATCCGCCCAGCCTGGAAATGTTGCAGGTCATGGGCTTGGCCGAGGCCTTCATCCATGCCGGTTGCCGGGTACAACGAGGGCATGCTTTCGCCCGTGGGAAAACCCTGGGCACCGTCGATTTTTCCGCGATGACCCCACCTTACAACTTCATCCTCACCCTTTCACAGGGCCTGACCATGCGGCTCCTTGCAACGCCGAACATTCGCTTTGGCGTCGAGGAAAAGGAATGGGTCCGGGACGCACAGGGTGTCCGGCTCGAGACGCCTGGACACAGCTATCGCGCACGATGGCTCGCAGCCTGTGAGGGCGGGCAATCCACCACCCGGCGGCAACTCGAGATTCCCCGGGTCGGCGGGCCGTATCCGGACCACTATTTCATGGGTGACTTTGTGGAAAGCACGGAACTGGGAAATGACGCGGGCATTTTCCTGGAACCGGATGGACTGGTTGAATCGTTCCCACTGCGGGAAAACCAACGCCGCTGGGTTGCGCGATGCAGCACCGATACGCACGCCTCGCTGGACGGCCTGGTCGCAACCATCGCAAGGCGCACCGGGCACGAGCTCGATGCAACGCAAAACACCATGTTCAGATCCTTCGGGGCGGAACGCTATCGAGCGATTCGGAACTACGCTGATCGCTGCTTCCTGGTCGGCGACGCCGCACACATCACCAGTCCCATCGGCGGACAGGGCATGAACCTCGGGTGGATGGACGCCTGGGATCTCGCCGAGGTCTTCGCCGGTCGACAAACACCCGGAGCCTACAATCGATCCGTACGGAGAAGAGCCAAGCGGGTGATTCGGCGAGCCGAGTTCAACATGCTGCTGGGCCGGCCATCCCGCATGCCGGGCCTGAAGGAATTGCTGGTACGCGGTTTGTTGAACAGTCCAGTCAGGCCCACGCTCGCGCGCCAATTCACCATGCGGGGCCTGCGCTTTTACAACCCGCCTCCGCCTGGCTAAGGCTGATCGATCAAGACCCGAAAGCAGGCGGAATCCGGAAGCGGAAGGCCGGCCCCGCCACAGGTGATGGTTTCACGATATTCATCGGCGGTCAGCGTATGCAGGGTCGTCCACAGGCCGGCTACGATATCCTCGGACGTCTGCACCGTATAGGTCAGGCCGAGCATGGCATTAAAGGAGAGCGACACCTCCTCGCTCTGGCAGGCAATATCCAGTCGCGCCGTGGGAGCAATATCACGGAAGCCTACATTGCGTTCCCCATCAACCTGCTCGAAGAAGCCGAGCAGGTAACTTTCTCCCGCCAAAATCTCGATCTCACCGAGCTGCACGTGGTCAACCGGAATACTCAGGTTCACGGCCATGGCACCCGGATTCACGAGGACGACCGCCACCGTTCCATTCGCCAGGTCATTCAGGGGCACGGCAAAATTGCCCGAGGTGGTAGACATATCATACCAGGTATTTTCAATGCCATTCTGGTAGAGCCTGATCTCAATTCCGCCGAGTCCTTCGCCTCTATCGTAGTACGTGTTGTCGTCCGCATCGAGGAAGATACTTCCCGTGAAGTAGTGATCTATCCCGCGTCTTCCGACGTCGTAGGTGTAATACTCCTGGATAAAGTTGTACAGGAAGCCACTGTGCATCTGCTGAAAGGTCTTCGATGCATAGCCAATGCCGATTTCCCGTGCATTATCGTTGAGAATGGTCTTCCGGTGACCGCGATCCGGGATCGAGGCATCGATGAACAGGGCTTCGTGTGCGCCCAGGGGACTCACCGCCTCCTCCGCGTAGCTGCCGAACTGCCCGAGGCTGGAGGTAATCAGGTTTTCAATATATCCATAAACCTCGTTCTCATAGCCTTCCTGTGCCTGGCGTTCAAAGGGATCGCTACCCAGCGGATAGTAATTTGCGGTCGGGCTGTTGTGGGCAAAAGCCCCCGACTCGGACAAGTCCGCACTGTGGGAATCACTGGCTTGACTGAGCAGGCGATTCGGGGCCAGCGGTTGCTGGGGCGTCCGCCAGATCGTCCATTGAGCGGGACCGGCCCCGAAGTTATTCACCCCCGCCGTATCTTCCGCAATGTCAAAGGCGCCATCGGATCCAGCCGTCGTGTTGACCAGGTTCAAGCGGTCGGCTTCCGCTTCCGGATTGGCCCGGGTGCGGTTGAGATGCCACCGAATCTCCTCGTTTGCCGCACTGAGTTCCCCGTCGTCGAGGAATTCGGCTGCCCCTGCTACAGAACCCACCAGCAGGCCCATGATGGGCCCTTTCAGGATCTCCGCGAGTATACGATGGCTGTTCATGAGGGGTAAAAACGTCTCACTCCTTATGATAGCAGGACGATCGCCAAGTCTTATGCAAAAATCTGGAAGACCCCGTATACAAAGGGTTTACGGACGACGAAAAAGCCGCTTGTCAGACAAACCCCGACACGATTTTACGGCATGTATTCCCATTGGTGCGAAATGAATCGCGCGTAGAGCCGGTGCCGCAAGTCAACAATGAACCAGCGATCTCGATTCCGTACTTGAGCCCACAGGCCGTTGTGCAAGGGTCTGGTCCCGAAGCATGGGCGTCGCCCGAATGCTTCGAGCCTCCACGGTAAGATCCAACGCGTCACGAGAACATGGATGTAATCAGCATGAAACGAACCTTGTGTATACTGTCCATCGCCTGCCTCGCGAGTACGCCCCTTGCCGGCCACACACGGGCAGCGCCAGCGGTCACACACGGCACACTTCACACCAACCATGGCCATGGTACACAGCATTTGAGCACTCCCACGAGAGTGACTCTCTCGCCGCGCCGCCGCATCC
>JAYGFS010000171.1:0-1632 GCA_046581765.1 Verrucomicrobiota bacterium | reverse complement strand
GTTCGATGGCAGCGAGGCCTTCAACAACGCGATGCGTTCCTCGACGCTGAAGGTGTTGGTCTTGCCCGGGTTGATCCCGATGGCGACGGTCAGGTCGTCGAAGAGTTTCAAGCCCTCCTCGATCATCCACACGTGCCCGTTGGTCGGCGGGTCAAAGCTTCCAGCGTATACAGCTTTTCTCATGACAGGGTTACTCTAGCTCAATCCGCTCCAGGGTGACAGGATAAGTCCCGTCATAATGGAACTCAAACTTAGTCGGCCGGTTGTCGGGAAAGACGAGGATGAGGACCCGGGCCCGCCCCGGCTGGTTGACCAGCGGTTCCGGGGGCAACACGCCCTCTGAGACGGTAAAGTGACCCAGCCGGTCTCCCGCCAGGGCCCCGGGTGCCCGATAATAGACGGTCAAGGTGCTGGTTCCCGGGTTCCGCGGAACCAGGTAGCCGTAGTACGGTACCCCGCGATCGTGCCGGGGCCGGAGGAAGACCTCCCCTTTCGGGTTCGAATAGCCGCCGTGGAAGAAGCTCGCGGCGGGCATGCTTCGCGGGAGCTGCTCGAGCAGGGAGCCGTAAAAGACATAATCGATGACCTCCCCCGGGGCGGGTGCATATTGAAACAAGGCCATGTTTGGCTCGGGGAAAAGCGGGGTAAATGCTCGCCAGGTATAGGGTGCTTCCCGGTTGGTCCTGGCCCGGTACCAACCGGTGGCTCCGTTGTGGATCAAGGTCGGCCGCACGCTTTGCACGGTGATGCCCGCCTCGTGGATGAAGAGGGCCTGTCCGTTACTCGCGGCGGGGTCTTCAATAACTTCCACCTGCCCCCCTGGGGCATGCATACCCTCGGCTTCATAGCGCCGCGCAGGGAAACGCACGATATCGGGAGGCGGTGGCGGTTGGGGTCCCGGCTCCGGGCGAAGGCGAAAGGCGTGTACCGGGCCATCCTGGACTATGGGTACCAGTTGCGGGTGGGCGCGGAATCGCTGCAGGGTCTGCGCGACCGGCCAGGGGCTGACAGTCTCGGGGAAGGCATTCTCGTGCAGGATCAGGTACTGGATGCCCATTTTGCGCAGGCCGCGTACCTGTTCCGGGCTCAGCTCGCCCTGGTTGATACTTCGATAGGCCTTGAAAATATCGTTGCTGTAGGCCGTCTTGACCACCGGGCTGTACCCGTTGAGCATCCGGACGCGGTACTTCATGCCATAATACTCGTAGAGTGAGCTCCAGGCGTTGTCCCCCGGCCAGAGGGGGATCGCGAGGGCCCGGGGCTGCGCCTGCTCACCGGCGACGGCAGCATAGGCCTTGTTCCCGGGAGCGAGCAGGCAGATCGTTGTGCGAACCTGGCACATGTTTTCGACCACCAGGACCGTCGTAATACCGATAATGAACCCGGTGGATAGTCGGGTCACGAATACATTCCTGTACGCAAGGAGCAGGCTCAGGCCGAGGGCCGAGGCCAGGGCCAGCAGGGTCGGCAGGAGACACCAGATCTTCAAGGGTTGCCGGATTTTGTCGTAGGCGGGAATGACCTTCCGGAGGCCGGTGATCAGGTGGCCTTCCAGGGGGCCGTTCATGCCCAGGCCCAGGGCGAGGACAATACCGATACCTGCGAATACGGCCAAACCGAAGAGGCATTCCC
>JAYGFS010000095.1:0-4563 GCA_046581765.1 Verrucomicrobiota bacterium | reverse complement strand
TCGGGGACGATCCTCGGTGGCCCGAAGGCCGGCGGCGGCGTCCTGATCCTTTATCTCACGGTTAAATAGCCTTTTGGGTGCTCCCGCGGGTCCCTCCCGCCTGAACCTGAATAAACGTGCATTTTCGCTGAATACCCCGCGTTGTCCCGGCGTCATACCTCCATACGCAACATTAACCCGGAGAAATGACATGAAAAATACACTGACAGGTATCATTGCCCTCAGCCTGGGCCTGGCGGTCGCGGCACCGCAGGCCCAAGCCCGTGACGATGGCTGGGCCGCGTTCGGCGGATTGATCGGAGGCGCCATACTTGCGCATGCGGCTTTCCAGAGCACCAGCCACGGGAGCCATCACGGATACTCGGTACACGGTTACTCGCACAGTTCCAAGGGCGGTCGCTATACGTATCGGCAGCAGCGGGTTTGGGTCCCCGGTCATTACGACTACGAACGGGATGCCTGTGGCCACAGGGTCCGGGTATTCCACCCCGGCCACCACAAAATAGAGTCGGTGAAAGTCTGGGTGCCGTACAGTCACGGGCATGTTTCCCATAGACGGTCGTGTGATTTCTGATTGCCAGCCGGGGCTGAAAACAAGCAACGACTCGGGGGCATACCATCGCGTATGTCCCCGATTTACTCATCCGGTTTCGCGGCTGCGACCCGGTCCTTTGTCGCACGCGGGTTATTTCTGCCACAACGCCGGACAAACCCAATCAGGACGGTAAACAGTTCCAGGCGTCCAGGCATCATGAACAGGGTGAGTACCCATGTGCCCGCAGCCGGGATTTCAGCAAAATTCATCGCCGGCCCCCCCCCCGCCATAGCCCGTCTGGTTGTGGTCGACCAGGAGCACATCGTGCTTGTCTTCATGCGGGCGTCCGGCTATCCCCTTTCAGGGAAGCAGGCCCTTCTTCAAGACCGATATCCACTCAGTATGCCCTACAAAAACTCCATATCGCCCTTGCTATACCGGATGCGCTGACGTACAGCTTACCCGCCTTCGCCGGAGAGGTGGCTGAGCGGCTTAAGGCACCGGATTGCTAATCCGGCGTACGGTTTTTTCCGTACCGGGGGTTCAAATCCCCCCCTCTCCGCCAGGCGAAGCCCTCTGCCCGGCCGGAAAGAACCCGGGGGACTCGAAGGAAGGGGGGTGCTTGGGTACCCGGGTATCCGCCGCCGCCTCAGGCCCGATGTTTCCGGTTGCATTCCTCCGTGAAAAAACGGACTTTTCCTTCAAATGGACTGGAAATCACTCTGCGACAAACTCGGCCTGAACCACACGCGCTGGCAGTGGCGGGTCCTGCGCTGGCGGAAGGGCTGGGAGGATTGTATCGATGGATTTAGACACAAGGAGGACCAGGCGACGGTCCAGGTGAATTTCTGCCCGGAGTGTCGGGCGATGCTCGGAAAGGATGAAAAGCTTTGCGAGCATTGCGGCGCGCGGGTGTCCGGTCATACCCGCCAGGTTGCGGGTCGTACCCTGGAGTCCCTGTTGCCGGGGGTGACGCCGGTGACCAGCCTGCTGCTGCTGGCAAATATCGGGGGGATGTTATTACTCATGCTGGCCCATGGTGCGGATCAGTTCTGGAATCCCGACGGAAAGTCCCTGACCCTGATGGGCGCCCTGAGCCCGGCCCTGTTCAACCAGTTTTCGATCGCCGATTACAACACGATCTACCGGGGCTGGATGCAGTTCGCGGAGGGATTCGACGTGGGGGGCGAGTGGTGGCGCGTGATTAGCTATGGCTACCTGCACGGGGGCTTCTGGCATATTGGATTTAATATGTTTGCGCTGACCGTGATCGGTCCGGTGCTGGAGAACGAGGTCGGTCGGGCCCGCACCTTCACGGTGTACACCTTGTCCATCGTGCTCGCGGGAGTGGCCCAGTTGATGGTCTCGCCTTCCTATTCGCCGGTGCCGATCGTGGGGGCGAGCGGGGGATTGTTCGGGTTGCTGGTGTTCGGCGTGGTCTACATGCATTTATACGGGTCGGTGATGCACGCGCAGCGAAATGCGTTGCTGCGCTGGGTCTTGTTCGCGTTCATCGCGGGATTTGCCATCGGTGCCGCCAACATGGCGCACCTCGGTGGCGCGGTGGTCGGCGGTATTTTTGGTTTCCTGGTGGAGAAGGAGCGCAGGCTGGGGAACCGGTTTTCCCGGGCCTGGAACAGCATGGCCGTGCTTTGCCTGGTTGCGACCCTGGGCTGTATGGTGCTGTCGCTGATCTGGCGTTCCGCCTTCTTTAAGATGCTCGAGGCATTGGGCTAGGTCAGGGCGTGCAGGTCACGGGGCCCGTGGACGTGTGCCGATCAGGCTTATGCCGTGTCGGGGACGGGGCCGCCCGGTTTTTCGTGGGGGAGCAACTCGCCACCGACGATCGATGCGCCGCCGTCCACATACAGGACTTGTCCGGAAATTTTCCTGGAGCAGGGACCGATGAGGAACAACGCGGCGTTTGCGACTTCCTCCTTATCCGTTTCCGGGTTCCAGGGAATCGGGGCCATGCGGTCCCAGGTGCTGCCCAACTCTTTGAAGCCAGGAATGGCCCCGGCCGCCTTGGTAGAGAGCGGTCCGGCTGAAATGGCATTCACCCGCACGTAATCCCGGCCGTGCCGGCGGGCCAGGCCGCGGACGGTGGCTTCCAGGGCTGCTTTATTCACGTGCATCCAGTTGTAGTAGGCAAAGGCGATTCCAGAGGCGAAACTCAGGGCCACCACCGCGCCGCCATCGGGCATTTTCGGCACGGCGTAACGGGTGACGCTGGCCAGGGATACGGCACTGATGTGAAAGCCGGTTTTCAGGTCGTCGTAGGCGTCGGTATGGAACTCCGGGCCCAGGCAGGTCTTTGGATTCGCGTAGGCGATCGAGTGAACGACGCCGGCGATCGGTCCGATGTTAGCGAAGAGGGCTTCGATCTCCTCGTCCTGGGTGATGTCACAGAAGCGAATGTCCAGGGCGTCCTTGACCTCCTGGTCGAGGGCCTTGTTGCGATCGAAAAAGATCTTTTTCATCCGCGCGCTCTGTACGGTGAAGATGACTTTTCCGCCCCGATCGCCGATCGCTTTACCTATCGCATAGGCAATGGAATCCGAATCCAGGAGTCCCATAACCACGTATGTCGCATCGCGCTGTATCATAGTATTTTCCTCGAGAAGTACTCGTGTGGAGGGAAGTTGGCTTAAAATCAGGATGTTGCCAAGGCTATTCCCCCGGCGATGTTTGACCCCGGCCAGCGTGACACGTACGTGGACTCGGGTCTATTCGGTCGGCAACGAGTTCCCGATCAAAAAGCTTCAGTTCAGCTTGGAATAGATGTAGGCTTTACCGGAGGATCGCCCTCGCTCCGGGCGAACGCGGTATCCATGAATCCGGACCACCAGGCCTTGCGGGAGAAGATGGTGCGTACACAGCTTCGCGCCCGACGCATCCTCGACCCGCGCGTACTGCAGGCGATGGCGGAGGTGCCCCGGCACGCATTCGTGCCGGATCCCCAGGTGCCCCATGCCTATGAAGACCGGCCCCTGGTGATCGACTGCCAGCAGACGATTTCTCAACCCTACATGGTGGCCGTGATGACCGAGTTACTGCAGCTGCAGCCAGCGGACCGCGTGCTGGAAGTCGGCACGGGGAGTGGCTACCAGGCCGCGGTGCTCGCGTCCCTGGTCGAGCAGGTCTACACCCTGGAGCGTTTCCCCGAGTTGAGTGGTCCGGCGCTCAGCCGCCTGACCGACCTGGGTTATGCGAATATCGCATTTGCGCAGGGCGATGGCTGGCACGGCTGGCTCGAGCAGGCACCCTTCGACGCGATCCTGGTGGCCTGCAGCACCACCCGGATTCCCACGCCCCTGGTGGAGCAGCTTCGCCCGGGCCGCCGGATGGTGATTCCCATCGGGCCGGAAGGCGGGGAGCAGCAGCTGGTGTGCCTGACCCGAGAGCCGGACGGGTCAACGCGGGAAGAAATCCGGATGTCCGTGCGCTTTGTGCCACTGGTTCGCGGGATGCCCTGATCCCGGCGTCGCAGGCCTTCGACGACGGAACTCGCGTCGGGGGTGTCAATCTGTTAGCCTCCCCGGATGAGTGAAAAGGACAAGGGGATGAAAAGCGCCTACGAGCTGGCGATGGAGCGCCTGAACGTTTCCGGTGAAGAGAGCCGGACCTTAAGCGACGAGCAGAAGGCGGAAATCGCGGATATCGATAAGAAAGCCAAGGCTAAGATCGCCGAGCTTGAGATCATGCACAAGCAGAACCTCGAAAAGGTCATGGGGGATCCCCAGGCCTTGCACGGGCTTGAATGTGCATTGCATGAGCAGCTTCAGAAGGCGAACGACCAGGCCGAAGCCGAAAAGGATGCGGTTCGGGCGGGTTGAGCGGGGTTGAGCCCCGGTATTAGGGCAACAAAAAACCCCCAGCCGAAGCTGGGGGTTTTCCGGTTAGCATTAACCCTTTTTAGAGTGCAAGACCGATGGTGAAGAAGAGGTCTTCCTCCACGGCGAGCACGGAGTCATCCGTTTCGACAACGTAGCTTACGCCGACTTCGATGGTACCCAGACCGGTATCAA
>JAYGFS010000609.1:0-5542 GCA_046581765.1 Verrucomicrobiota bacterium | reverse complement strand
AATACGATCGCCATGATTAGCGGCCACACCCTCGTGGAGCGTTATCGCCGTGTTACCCACCCCGACGCTACCCGAACTGTAGGCACTGCCGCCCAGGTAGTTACTGTCCGCGTTGTTGACCGTGACGAAGCCCTGAGCGTTCGACCCCCAATCGAATCCATACAGGGTATTGGGTGAGAGTGGGATGGACGTGTCCAAATTAAAGGTGAGAAAATCGAGGGGGACATACGAAGCGGGAACGCCCGTCGCGCCCCCGAGACTCGTGAAGGTTGTGCCGCTGATCGTTCCCACCCGAAGCGTGAAGGTTGGGCTGGTCGCGATGGTATTGTTCAAGTTCTGCAAGGTGACCGCGTTGAGCAGGTAGCCTCCGGGATTCGATCCTGTCGTGAAGGACTGTCCCTGGACGGGCCGGTTGCCCCAGATATGGCCCTGGTTTCCGCCGATGTCGTACTGCCCGACGGCGTTCAGCATCGAGATATCATCCCCGTCCGGCGTCGGCGCAGTAGCGGAGATGGTAATAAGATCGGCGTTCACCAAAGTGCTCGAGAGGATGAAGGCTGCCACAGCCAGGGCGGCGAGGCTATTTCGTATGATCACTGTTCCCGTCATTTCGTTCTCCAGATGCGAGGATTGGGGATTGCACCCGTATATTGAACCTACCCTACTCCCACCGCCGGAGTATAGCGACACCCATTTACGCCAGGATCGCGTTCACCATGCCGGTGCTGTCCGCGTAGCGTTCCCGCTCGATGCCCAGGGCCTGCATTTGGGTCAGCCAGAGATTCGCCAGGGGCGTGCCGCGCTCGCAGTGGACGTGTGAGCCGAGTTTCAGCCGCCCGCCACCGCCGCCAGCGACGACCAGGGGCAGGTCGTTGTACTGGTGGGTCGAGCCGTCACCCAATCCGCAGCCCAGGGTGAAGATGGTATTGTCCAGCAGGCTGCTGCCGTTGGCCTCCTCAATGGCGTCCATCTTCTGAATCATGCGCGTGTAGGCGCCGACGTGCCAGCGATCCAACTTGAGCAACTCCTCGACGAACTTCCCCATGTTGTGCGTCATAGCGTGATGACTCCGTGGCTGTTCAAGGATGCCTTCGAACTTGGTTGTGGTTTGCCAGCGCTCCGGGGCAATCATGAAGGTGCTGACATTCGTGAGCCCGGCCTGCAGGGCGGTAATCATCAGGTCACTCATGAGGTAAATGTACTCGTTCCGCGGCAGATGCTCGCCGGGACGCTCGGTTTTATACTCCGCGACCTCGGCCCGCATGGTATCCAGGCGGTCCATGCGCTTTTCGATTGTACGCACGGCCTCGAAATATTCGCTGAATTTATCCCGGTCCGCGCGACCGAGCTTCTTCTCCAGCTGGTGTGCGTTCCCCAACACGAGATCGGTGATGTTACGATACCGGGAAGCCGCATCCGTGCTGAACAACCGATCGTATACATCGCGTGGATTGCGCATCGAAGGCGCGACATGACCCGGGCCGTACCAGGACATGTTGTCGAAATATATCGACTCGATGTTGTCCTTGGCATCATTGCAGCTTAGCTCGAGCGTGGCAAAGGGCGTCTTCTGCCCGATATGGTCGGCAGCGACATGGTCGAGCGTACGATCCAGCGGATACACAGAGTTCTTTAAGGTGTAGGGCGCGGAACGGGTGAGGTAACAGGATGCCGCCTGCGCGTGCGAATCCGTTCCGTGCTGAAAAGTACGGTCCATACCCGTAATCAGGGTGACCTTGTCCTTTACCGCGTGGAGCGACTCGAGCGTAGGGGTGAAGGTGATGGGGTGCGTACCGGCGGGGACGGTTTCGCCCTCGAATCGCCAGACATTGTTCTGGCCGGCAAAGCCGGGCAGCTTGGCATCGCCTTCACCGGGGAAGAAGCCTTTGCGGACCAAACCGTTCGGCAAGTAGAAAAAAGCGAGACGCGTGTCCGGCTTCGCCGCCGGGGCAGCGGCTACGCTCTCCAGCCAGGGCAGACCCAGGGTGGCGCCGCCCATGCCGCGAAGAAAGGTTCGACGGGATAAAGGTTCAGTTTTCATGCTTTGACTCCTGCTTGACTATACCCGATGTGTTCTTGTGATGAAAGGGTTCGCTTTGGCCGACCATTTTGAGCATGTCGCGCAAGCCGTCCTCACCGTCCAGGGCACGTTCCTTGATGCGGTCCAGAGCGGGCGAATCCGCGGGCGTCAACTCGCGGCCCAGCGCATAGGAAAGGAGATGTCCGGCGAAGGCGCGAAGGTACCGCCCCTTTTCTTTCATCAGGATCGCCCGGAATTCTTCCGGCGTCTTGAACGGGTACTTGTTGAACAGTTTCCCGCTGGGATCAACCGCCAGGCCATTTTCGTAATGGTCCCGCCAGACACCGGTCGGCCCGTAATTTTCCAGGGCGAAACCGAGGGGATCGAGCTGATTGTGGCAGCTCGCACAATCTTCGCGCTTGCGGTGGTCTTCCAGGCGCTCGCGAAGGGTCATCCTCGCCAGGACGTCCGGATCCGCTTCCGGCAAGGGCGGCACATCCGCCGGCGGTGGATCAGGCGGATCGTTGAAGATCACGGTATTGACCCATGCGCCGCGGGTAATCGGCTGGGTACGCAGCGGGCTTGAGGTCATGGTCAGCACGGCTGCGCTGGTGATCACCCCGCCGCGTCGTGGATCCTCCACCGGCTCTCGCTTGAAGTTCATGGTGACGACCTCCTTGCGCTTGGCCTTGTTCTCGCCCTTGTAGGCATTGTTGAGCACGTCGGTCGTGTAGGTGAAGTCGGGCTGGATGAGATCGATGATCGACCGGTTTTCCAGGAAGACGGTTTCGAAGAGCAGCAAGGGCTCCATCATCATGTGCATGCTCGCGCGATAAGAATCGCCATGGAAATAGAAGTTCTTGAACTTCACCGGATCCGGAATCGCGGCCACCAGCCGGTCGAGCTGCAGCCACTGACTGGGGAAACTGTCGCAGAAGCGTTCCATGCGCCGGTCATTCAGCATGCGATCCAGCTGGGCATTCAGCGTTTCTTCTTCGCTCAGTTTTCCCTCGGCGGCCAGGTCGAGCAGGGTGTCGTCCGGAATGCTGCTCCAGAGGAAAAAGGACAGGCGCGCGGCGAGCTCGAACTCGTCAACCTTTCCAAGCGCCTGCTCCCCGGCCCGGTCGTACAGGTAGATGAAATCGGGCGAAGCAATCGCAGCACCCGCCACGGATTTCATCGCATCCGTAAAGCTCGCCCCATCCGCCAGGGTCTTGGTGGCAAAGGCGGTAAAACGATCCAGGGTTTCCGCTTCGACCGGCCGCCGCCAGGCCCGGCGAAGAAAGGTTGCAATCCGCGTGTGCAACTCGGACGCCTGCTTCTCCGCCGGCGGAGCCTCGAAGAAGGTTTTCCAACTCCGGCACTCTTTCGCATTCAGATCCTTGCTTTCCACAATCGTCTGGCCCAGCCGCAGGAAGGATTCCATGAGCAAGGGAGAAAGCGTGAGGTGGTCCGCCCGGTTGTCGTAGCCGTGCTCCGCACGCAAGTCCTGGGGAAACGCCGCGACCCCGAAGAAGCCCTCCGCCCGCTGTCTGTCCTGGTCCTTGCTCAAGGGCCGGCAGGAGACCTTCACCTCACTCGGCATCTCACCTTTCTCCGGGTGGAAGTAATCCGAACGCCTTCGCATCAGCCGTTCGTGCAAGGCGAAAATCCCGCGATCCAGCTCCAGCAGGTCAACCACCGCGTTGTTGTACTGGAAGCGGTTCATCCGCCGGATTGGCGTGGGCGCAAATCCCTGCGCTGCGATTGCCTGGTCGAACAGACCCTTCAACTCACGGAGTAACTGCTTGCGGAGCTCCGGCTTCAGCGGCGGCTCGTCTTCCGGCGGCATGTCCTCGTCTTTGAGGGCGACGATCATGTCCTCCATGAGCTCGGGGCGGTGCAGCAGCCCATCGACTCCCTTTACATTCAGCAAGTTGACCTTGCCCTTCACCTTGCCGCCTTTTCCGTGGCACTTGATGCAATGCGTTTTAAAGGCGGGTCGGATTATGGCCTGGAAAACATCCGGCTTGGCTGACAGCCAGCCAGGCAGGCATAACAGGAAGATGAATGGGCAAACGCGCCTCATGAAGAAAAAGGCTAGTGCTCAATCAGCAGGATGACAAGTCGGGATCATCTCCAATAGTCGTCGGGTCTGAGCGCTTAACGGCAAGTGAGGTATTTTCGATTTATCCCGACGAAGATTCCGGGTATACTATCAGGCATGGAACATTTTTCCGTACGTTATTACGCATGGACCGCCCTCATGATCACCGGCCCGGTACTGGCCACTCCTTACTCGGACGAGGTACTCGTGGACCAACCAATTGCCTACTGGCAGTTTGAAGAGACCTCGGGGAACACCGCTGCCGACAGCAGCACCAACAGTTTCAGCAGCACGTTCATCGGGAACCTTACCCTCGCCCAGCCAAGCGCCACACCGCTCCTGGGAAATGCGCTTGCGCTAAGCGGCGGATATGTCGATGTCCCTGCGATCGCCAACAGCGTTTCCCAGGTCAGCATCGAAATCTGGTTGAACGTACCAACGATTAATGCCGGGTGCTGTACCTCGATTTATTCGGCCGACGCCTGGGCAGGCGGAAACCACCACTACAATTTCAAGGGCACGATTATTTCGCACGCACTCAATGGCGGGAATCCGAGTGATACCGATACGCCTTCCGGCACCTGGCTTACGGACACCTGGCACCACCTGGTAACGACCTATGACAGCACCGTTGCCACCAACAACACCCTGATTTACCTCGACGGAAACCTGGTGTTCACCGGCAACCATGCCAACCAATCCGCGATGAACCTGGTCGAGGCCCAAATCGGTGCCTGGAACGCCACCCGGCAGCTCATCGGCGGGGTCGACGAATTCGCGATCTACGACTCCCTGCTCAGCCCGGGGCGAATCCAGGCCCACTTCGATACGGCATGGGTTCCCGAACCTTCGGACCTCGCCTTCACGCGGATCCATCTCGATCCGGTGAGCGACCGTCTCGCCTTGCAATGGACCTCGCGCGACCAGGTGTTGTACGACCTGCTTTACAGCAACGATCCCACCGCCACTTTCGACCCCTCGGCTTGGTCGATCCTCACCAACGGCGTTTCCGGAACCGAATCCAGCACGGAGATCTTTCTTCCCGATTTCCAAGGCCAGTCCTGGTCGACGGTCGCCCCCTGGTGGGTCTTCCGCTTGCGGGAACAATAAGGCGCCAATCGCCAGCCTGTCCCTATATCCGGCCTACTCCTTCAGGGTTTAAGGTATAGAATCCGCAGGATCGGCTCCGTGAGTTTAAAGCTCAGGTTCGCGCGCTTTTCCAATGATGATTGCCAGTCGTTTGGACTCGTTATCGTTTGGTTGCTCATAAAGTCATCCGGAACCAGCTCTACCGTCCGTCGGGTCAGGCAACCTTTCGCAGGAAAACCAACTCGGCCTCAGATGACGCGCCCTTATTGAACCTGTAGCCTTCCCAGCCGAAGGTTTTCAGGCCCTCTGCATCATCGATTCGATTACGCACCAGGTGTCCGACCATC
>JAYGFS010000579.1:0-1819 GCA_046581765.1 Verrucomicrobiota bacterium | reverse complement strand
TCGCTGTCCCCGAACGCGGCCTTGATGCGCAGCAGTTCGCGCTTCAGCTGCTTGCTCAGCGCCTGGTATTCGGGATGGTTGTACACGTTGCGTATTTCCCGGGGATCCTTCTGCAGGTCGTAGAGTTCCCAACCGGGCGGCGTGGCTCGGTCGATGGCACCGCTGCTTCCGAGCGGCAGGCCATGGAAGAAGATCAGCTTGTAGCGATCGGTGCGCACGCCAAAATGCCCGGGTATATGATGGCCTGCGAGGTGCATCCAGTAGCGGTAGTATATGGCGGTGCGCCACGCGTCGGGTTTTTTCCCGGTCTCGAGGATACGGCGAAAACTCCTGCCCTGCATGGCGTCGGGCACGGGGAGTCCCGCATAGCTGAGCAGCGTCGGCGCGAAATCGATATTGGCGCACAAGGCGTCCGTGGTGATCCCCGCGGGTATCGTGCCGGGTAGACGCGCCATGAAGGGCATGCGAAAAGCCTCCTCGTAGATCCAGCGCTTGTCGAAATAATCGTGCTCGCCGAGGAACATGCCCTGGTCGGAGGTGTAGACCACCAGCGTGTTTGCGGTTAAACCCGCTTGATCCAGGTAGTCGAGCACGCGCCCGACGTTCTCGTCGACCGCCTTGACGCAGCGCAGATAGTCTTTGACGTACTTTTGATAGGCGGCTTGGGTTTGTTCCCTCTCCGTCAGGCCCTGCATGTCGATGCGAGCGGTTGGCCACCGTGTACCGCTGACATCATCAATCATGTTGCGGCGGTCCGCCAGTCGATGGGAGATGGAGGTGCCGTAGTTGCGGCTTGCCGGGGAACGGTGGCTGAAGTCTTCCCATAAACTGTCAGGCTCCGGAACGTCTACCCCCTCAAGGAAGTCGCGGTGTCGCTTTGCCGGTTCCCATTTCCCGTGTGGGGCCTTGTGATGGAGAAAGAGGGCGAAGGGTTTGCTGGTTGCGCGGCCTTTAAGCCAGTCCAGCGCGTAGTCGGTGACGAGGTCGGTGTAATACCCGCTTGCAACCTTGCCGCCTTTCCTGCCCGCATAGGGCGTCCCGATTTCCTTGAAAGTGGGGTTGTGGTACCTGCCCTGTCCCGGCCCGACCTTCCAGTAATCGAAGCCGAATGGCTCGGTTTTCAAGTGCCACTTTCCAAAGAGGACGGTTTCGTATCCGCCCGCGCGCAGCAGTCCCGCAACATTGATGGCCTCAGGGGGGAGGGGATCCGCCAAGGTCTTGACGCCGTTCACATGGCCGTATTGGCCCGTCAGGATACTCGCCCGGCTGGGGGTGCAGATCGCATTGACGCAGTAGGTCCGGTCCATGCGGATGCCCTCCTTCGCCAGGCGATCGATGTGGGGTGTTTTGAAAACCGAAGTCAGGTGGCTCCCATAGGCACTGATCGCGTTCGTGGCATGGTCGTCCGCCATGATGTACAGGATGTTCGGCGGACGCGCTTGCACGGGGAGGGCAAGGCCCACCAGGGCCCACGTCGCAAGCATCCACTGATTTATCATGCGGGTCGCTTCTCTGCTGAGCGAGTCGCTTGTAACCCTGTTCTTGTTGCTCATGTCTCGGCCCTTCTATGGTTTCGGGGCCGCCAGATCAATCCGGATCTGGTTCCGGACAGGGATTGCTTGCTGAAACAGGAACCGGGTCAACAGGCCGAATCGAATGCCCTGAAGGGCAGGTCGATGCTGGGTGGCCTGTTGACCCGGGTTTGGGTACTGGGATTAGCAACCCCTACGCCGGCCGCGGGGAGAAAATCGTCCCACGCAGGACCAGGCGTACAGGTGTTCCGGCGTTCGCGAGGACGAATCCGGATAGGTTCGGGGAT
>JAYGFS010000559.1:0-2291 GCA_046581765.1 Verrucomicrobiota bacterium | reverse complement strand
TGGGAGATGGAAGGTCCGCACAAGGTCGTGGCCGAAGCACAGTTGGCGGTTAGCGGCGAAAAGGGCAAGTACCTTGAGTTCAAGGACAACGTGCTGACGGTTGAAACCCGGGACTTCTGGCGCACCCCCGAGGTGTCACCCCGCAACCAGGGCTTTCATTACAACGGCAATGCCGAGACCTATATGTTGGTCGGCGACGCCATGGGGCGGGGGATGGCACACCTGTTGGAGCGCTGACGGTTCGATACCCAATTCCACCGGGGCGCACGGTCCTCTTTTAGTGGTTGATTTACTTGCCTTGGCCCAGTCAAAAAAATAAGGAGGTCGATGGTTATTTCGTCACGTTTACGTTTCAAATCCAAGCAGAGAGGACGTTATGAACGCCGTTAACAAAACCAAGCAATCGCTCGTCATCGTCTCCACCTTGGCCTTGGTGCTGTCCTCGGGCCTTTCCACATTCGCTTCGCTGGTCGACTACGACCCCTTGAACGCAGATTTGAATAATGCCCGTGGGAACGCGAACACCGTCAGCCGACGTTTTCTCCCCGTCATGAAAGGCGACCTCGCTTATGAAGTTCAGGATTCTTTAATCCTGAATGCGCGCCCTATTGGAAGCGGAAAAGGCGAACAAGAACCTGAAATGAGAAACTTCCGATGAAAATCCAAAGCACCTTGATTACCTCGCTTTTCGCCCTGTTGTTGAACGCGGGTGCGGACGACTGGCCCATGTGGCGCCACGATCCCGGGCGGACGGCCGCCACGCCCGGGTCCGTGCCGGAAAAGCTGCATCTCCAGTGGACCCTGGAACTGCCCCCGCTCAAGCCGGCCTACCGGGACCACCGCCTCCAGTTTGACCTGGCATACCAGCCTATTGTCACCCGGGGCCGGCTCATCATCGGGTCCGCCCGCTCGGGATCGGTGACGGCCTACGATGCGGCAACAGGGAAGGAAGGCTGGCGCTTCCATACCGGGGGCCCGGTCCGTTTTGCCCCGGCGGCCGCGGATGGCCGGGTCTTCGTGGGTTCGGACGACGGATTCCTCTACTGCCTGGAGATGGCCTCGGGCAAGCTCCTGTGGAAGTTCCGGGCCGCCCCGGCCAGGCGCAAGGTACTGGGCAACGGCCACATGATCTCCCTGTGGCCGGTACGTGGCGGGCCGGTTACCCGCGACGGGAAAGTGTGGATTGCCGCCGGGGTCTGGCCCATGGAGGGGGTGTTCATCCACTGCCTGGATGCCCGGACCGGCCGCTCGCTCTGGATCAACGATGCCTGTGGCTTCCGCTACGGGCAGCAGCCCCACAACGCCCAGGCCCATGGAGGGCTCGCCCCCCAGGGCTACCTATTACTGGAGGACGACGACCTGATTGTGCCCTCGAGCGTGGCTTTTCCCGCCCGCTTCGATGCGTCCACCGGCCGCTTGAAGGAATTCGACTTACCGGCCCAGGGCCGGCTTACCGGTGGCTGGTTTGCCTCGACGCCGTCCGAGAAGGAGCAACAGCGACTGAAGCGTCGGGGCCTGCTGTTTGACAGCGGGGTCAACAAGACACGCCACGAGGACCATGAGCGGGTAACGGGACAGGCTGGCATCCGCTCGACGATCCATGCCGGGGACCGGGCCCTGCGCTTCGGCGATGGCCTGGAGGCCGTTCCCGGTCCCATTCACGAGATGCTGGTGGCACAGGGGCGGCTTTATGCGGTCACCCTCAGCGGCGACATTCATTGCCTTGCCGGAAACGAAGCCGCGCCCGTGGTCCACCGGCACCGCCGGGATGAATCCCCGGCCCGGAAGGCGGATCCACTGGTCACCGGCATCCGGGAAGCCAGTGCGTTCCGCCATGGCCACGCCCTGGTCCTCGGCATGTCTGAACGCTGGATGGGCTTGGCCCAGGCTCCTTCTGCCCAGTTGGTGGGGGTCGGGAAGGACCCGGCGCTTCTTCGCTCCCGCCTTGAGCGCGAAGGCGTTTCCCTGGCCCGATGCACGCTCTTCAGGGGCGACCCGCTTGAACTGGAGCTCCCGCCGTACTTCGCCCGGCTCATCGTGGTGGATGCGTCAGCGGATATCGCGTGGACGCCGGGATTCCTGTCGGGCATCTATTCCATGTTGCGTCCCTTCGGGGCTTCCCTGTGCGTGGCGGGATCGAAACAGGTGCGTGCGGTATTTCGCTCGGTCGTGGAGGCCACTGAACTCCCGGGGGCCCGCCTGTCGGAGCACGACGGGTTTTCCCGCCTGCAGCGCTCGGGTCCCTTGCCCGGGGCGACCAATTACCTGGGGGACTGGGCAAAAAGCCCGGA
>JAYGFS010000495.1:0-7844 GCA_046581765.1 Verrucomicrobiota bacterium | reverse complement strand
CGGTCCAGTGCTTCGGGCGGCGGTCCCGGGCCCTCGGGGTGGCCCGGGCTGCAGCAGGCCTGGCCGTTCATCTCGGCATCAGTGGTCTGTCGCGGGTTTACCCGAGCCCGCAGGGATGCGGATATGCTCGACCAGGTCCTGGATTTCCTGCGGTGGAGGCTGGGTCACGCGGGAGACGATCAAGGCCACGGCGAAGTTCACCATGGCACCGATCGCGCCAAAGGCATTGGGGGAGATGCCGAGGAACCAGTTCTCCTCCATGTTCCCGAGGAAGTCGGTCCCGGGGATAAACAGGATGCCCTTGTGCTGGAACACGTAGAGCATGGTCACGGACAAGCCCGCGATCATGCCCGCGATGGCGCCTTGCCGGTTCATCCGCTTGGAGAAAATGCCCAGCATCAATGCGGGGAAAATCGACGAGGCGGCCAACCCGAAGGCGATGGCCACGGTGCCCGCGGCAAAGCCCGGGGGATGGAGGCCGAGATAACCCGCTACCCCGATGGCTCCGGCCATGGCGATCCGACTCATCAGGAGTTCCTGTTTATCCGTCATGTTCGGGGCAAAGATTCCGCGACCGAGATCGTGTGAGATCGAGGATGCGATGGCCAGGAGCAGGCCTGCGGCGGTGGAGAGGGCGGCGGCCAATCCGCCCGCGACTACGAGGGCGACAACCCAGTCCGGCAGGTTGGCGATCTCAGGGTTTGCCAGGACCATGATATCCCGGTCGGGACCACTTTTCTTCGCCTCGGGGCCCTTGCCGAAGGGGATGTGGCCGAGCTCGTTCCCTTTCCAGCCAAAACCCGCCGCCTTGGCGGCGAAGGCTTCATCCTGGTCGTTGTAATACTGGATGCGTCCGTCTGCGTTCTTGTCCTCAAAGTGCAACAGGCCGGTCGTCTCCCATTTCTTGAACCACTCGGGCCGTTCCTCGTACTCGATATTTCCCTCGGCCGATCCAACCGCCCCGGGTTGGATGGTCCGCATGAGGTTGAGGCGCGCCATGGCGCCGACGGCCGGGGCGGTGGTGTAAAGGATCGCAATGAAAAGAAGTGCCCAGCCCGCGGACATGCGGGCGTCGCGCACCTTGGGCACGGTGAAGAAACGGATGATCACGTGCGGCAGCCCGGCGGTCCCGATCATCAGGGTCAGCGTATACATGAACATGTTGAGCTTACTGCCCATGGTCTTGGTCGTGTACTCAAGAAAGCCGAGTTCAACCACCACCTGGTTCAGCTTGGTCAGGAGATGGCCACCTTCCTTCAGGTCGCTGCCGAGTCCGAGCTGCGGAATGGGGTTTCCGGTGAGCTGCATGGAGATGAAGATGGCCGGGACCGTATAGGCGAAGATCAGCACGACGTATTGCGCGATCTGGGTGTAGGTGATGCCCTTCATCCCGCCCAGTACCGCGTAGATAAAGACGATCGCCATGCCTGCGAAGAGGCCGTACTCGTAGGGGATCTCGAGGAAACGCGAGAAGACCACGCCGACGCCTTTCATCTGGCCGATGACGTAGGTCACCGAGGCCATGATCAGGCAGACGACGGCCACGATACGGGCGCCCTTGGAATAGTAGCGTTCGCCGATGAACTCGGGCACAGTGAACTTGCCGAATTTGCGCAGATACGGCGCGAGAAGCAATGCGAGCAGCACGTATCCGCCCGTCCACCCCATGAGGAAGACCGATCCGCCGTAGCCGTTGAAGGCGATGAGGCCCGCCATGGAAATAAAGGACGCCGCCGACATCCAGTCCGCGGCGGTGGCCATTCCGTTGGCCACGGGATGGATCCCGCCACCGGCCACGTAAAATTCATCCGTGGTGGAGGCCCGGGACCAGATGGCGATGCCGATATAAACGGCAAAGGTGAAGCCGACGAAGATGAAGGTTAAGGTCTGCTGGTCCATGGATTAGTCTTCCTGCACATTGTATTTGCGGTCGAGCTTGTTCATCTGGACCGCGTAGACGAAAATGAGGACGAGAAAAACAACGATCGAACCCTGTTGGGCAAACCAGAAGCCCAGCGGGTAGCCGAGAAAGCTCAGCTTGTTGAGTGGCTCGACGAGGAGGATGCCGAAACCAAAGGAACAGATGAACCAGATGGTCAAGCAGATGATGAGGAGTCTGAGGTTCTCCTTCCAATAGGCTTTGTGGTCGGGATCTGACATAGGGATTCTCAGGGGTTGTTTTTAAGTGGGAGGCATCCAACCGGAAAAGCCCTGTCGAGTCAACCATTGATCCCATGCAGTGCCTGTGGTTTACTCCGCAAAGCATGGCGATTTTCGGTGAGGACATCTCCTTTATGTACCCTTGGCGCCCGTACCAGGCGCGCATCCTGGCTGAGCTGGATCGCCACATGGAGGACCGCCATTTTCACGTGGTCGCGGCCCCGGGCTCAGGGAAGACCGTGCTCGGGCTGGAAACCCTGCGCCGGATCGATCACCCCGCGCTCGTGCTCGCGCCCAGCCTGGGCATACGCGACCAGTGGATCCGCCGCTTTACGGACTTGTTCCTCCAGCAGGCTGAGCCCCCCGATTGGATTTCCACCGACCTGAAAGAGCCGGGAAAAATTACCGTGGGTACCTACCAGAGCCTGCACGCGGCGATGGGGCGCGAGGGGCCGGAAGCGATTGTACAGGCCCGGCAGAAATACCTGGCAGGAAAATATCGTGAAGATGTGACTACCCGAAAGGCCTGGGCATAATGTTCCCTTTTGCCAGGGGCTCGTTTGTGGGCGGGGTTTGCTTGAATAGCTGGCGGGTGGCGGTCGTGCTTGCCCCGCTCTCCCTGCTCGCCGCGGAGGGCCCGACCTTTGATTATCTCCAGGTCATCGAAAGCGAGCTCGAGCCGGGCAGGGTCTACCAGTTTGATCTCCCGGAGGAGGTGTTCGACGGCGCCCGGGCTTTCCCCCAGGACTTCCGGGTGATGGATGCCTCCGGTTTTGCCTGGCCTTTTGTTGTCCACACGCCGCGGGAGGAATCCAGCCTGGCCACCTTGACCACGCGCAAGCTCCGCGAGGAGTCCTTTGGTGGAGAGCAGCCCTTTGTCGAGATCGAGCTGCAGGTATTTGCCAATCAACTGGCGGGGGGGAAGCTGGAACACAACGTGTTGACTATCCGGACTTCCGGGCAGGCCTACAAGCGACGGGTTGAAATCTTTGCCAAGGATCCCGAGGGAAAACTGCAACCACTGGGGAGTGGCCACCTGGTCCACTTTGGCCAGGCGGCGAACGCGGTGCTGCGCCGGGTGCGTTATGCGGATGCTGCCGCCGATATCCTGGTGGTTCGGATTCGACCGGAACCGGGAGCCGCGGTGGACTTCAGCGTCACGCAGCTCCACGTGGGGCATCAACGCTTTCGGGCCGGGGAGATCCGCGGGGTGCCGCTACAGCTTGAGCAGGCCCCGGAAGCGGGCGAAGGGGCAGGCTGGGCGTCTGCCATCTACGATTCCGGGTTCATCTCGCGGCCCATCGACACCTTGCGATTCGATTTTTCCGAGGGCGCGATCATTTGTGCGGCCCGGATCTACGGCCGCAACAACCCATCGAATACCTGGCAACTGGTAAGCGAGCCGGTCCTGCAATCTTCAGCCCGCTTTCCGCGGGTGGATGTACCGTTGAGGCGCTGTACCTTTCGCTGGTTGAAGGTAGACATCTTTCATGGATCGGCCCCGCCCGTGGTTCCGTTGAGCATCCGGGCCTTCGCAACCCCGCGCCGGGTGATCTTTGAGGCGATGACGAATGACCGGGGTGTCTTGCGTTACGGAACCGCCGATCCATTGGCGCCCGTCCCCCCCGCAACGCGACGAATGAACCGGTCCGATCTGCGGATGGTCCCCGTGGTGGAGCTGGGCGAACGCAGGGTCTTCGCCTCGCTCCAGCAGGCCAACAAGGCCCTGAAAAAGATGTTCTACTTCTCCCTCGCCGCCGTCGGCGGCCTGGTCGCCTTCTTGATCTTTATGCGGCGCGCCTTCAATTGAGTTCCCCCTTGTACCGGGAAACACCAGATTTCGCCCGAATCCTCGCGAATACGCGGAATTCCTGCCGACCTTTCGCCCATCCCGGGATCTCGTCCTGTCCCAATCTTGCGCTTTGCGAAATATATTCTATATCATGTGCGCAGGCTCCATCCAGGTAGATAGCTATGGCAGATAAAAAGAAGCAAAATAAAGACGCCCAGGCCCCCGGATTCGAGGAGGCCCTGGCCCGCCTGGAGACCATCGTGGAGGAGATGGAGAGCGGAGAGCTCAGCCTCGATGACATGATAAAGCATTTTGAAGAAGGTTCCGGCCTGGTGAAGTCCTGTGCGGGAAAACTGGATGATGTTGAACGGAAAATCGAAAAGCTGGTCAAAAAAGATGGTGAGATAACGACTGCTCCCTTCGAGGATGAGGTGGATGACGAGTCCTGATGACCGGGAAGATATTTATGAAACGCATATTGGCTGTAGTGGGGTTGGTTGCGGTTGTCGCGGCAGTGCCCCTTGTTTTGTCACGCATCCAGCCCGAGGAGAAGGCGCCGGAGGTGACCAGTGAGCCCCCGCCGAAACGTAACCTGGTCGGTGCCAATATCGCGATGCAGGTCAGCCAGTCGATGGCGGATGCGGTGGAGGGCGTCCTGCCCTCCGTGGTCGTGATCCAGACCGGGGCGACCCGGGTGTACCGCGACTGGTGGACCAACCGTCGTTTCTACCGCGAGGAACCGGTCGGCCAGGGCTCCGGCGTGGTGATCAGCAAGGACGGCTATATTATCACCAACCGCCACGTGATCGAGCGGGCGAGCAAGGCGGAAGTCGTGTTCAATGATGGAAGCATTTATCAGGCCGAGTACATCGGCAGCAACAGCCAGACGGATATTGCCGTACTCAAGATCGACCCCGATCCCGACAAACCGCTCATCGCGGTCGAGAAAGGTGACTCGGATGCCGTTCGCGTGGGCGAGCTGGTCATGGCGATCGGGTCCCCGTACAGCTTGAGCAGCACCGTGACCCATGGGGTCGTCAGCCAGAAAGGCCGTGCCTCTGAGCTCCTGCCGCTCGTCGATTTCATCCAGACCTCCGCCCCGATCAATCCGGGTAACAGCGGCGGTGCGCTCGTGGACATGGAAGGCCGGTTGATCGGGATCAACACCTATATCCAGACCGCAGATGGCGTGGGTGGGAGCATAGGCATCGGCTTTGCGGTTCCGTCTCGTATCGCCTTTCGCATGGCCGAGTTGATCATCAAGGGTGAGGACAGTGACCTCCCCTACATCGGGGTGGTCACCGAGGAAACGCGCTACGGGGTGATGATCGTCGAGGTGATCGAGAACAGCCCCGCGATGAAAGCGGGACTCGAAGCCGGAGATATCCTGGCGGAGGTCAACGGAAAACCGATCACCGGGAGTAATGCGCTGAAGACACTTGTGCTTTTGAGTAAGCCTGGGGATGAGCTGGAGGCCCGGGTGATTCGGCGGAGGCAGGAGGCCCTGGTAAAGATCCTGACGGAGCGGATTCCTGACCTGGGTGCGCTGAAATAAGGGCCCGTCGTTTCGGATATCCAGCGGGATGCCTGCGAATAAAACCTGATAAAGCTCACGCATGTCAAAACCCCGCCTAGATCTCCTGCTGGTTGAGCGTGGACTCGTCGAGAGCCGCGAGCTCGCCCAGGGCCTGATTCGCGCGGGAAAAGTCCGGGTCAACGGGCAGGTCGCCGCCAAGCCCGGGAAGGATGTAGCAGCCGATGTGGAACTCACGGTTGCGGAGCCCGAGCGATTCGTCAGTCGAGGTGGATATAAATTGCTCGGTGCCCTGGAGGCCTTTTCGGTCGAGTTAAGCGATTGTGTATGCCTCGATGTAGGCTCTTCCACCGGGGGCTTCACCGATTGCATGCTCCAGTTTGGCGCGCGCAAGGTGTTTGCTGTCGATGTTGGCAAGGGGCAACTCCACTGGCGCCTGCGCAATGACGAGCGCGTGGTGGTGATGGAGCAGGTAAACGCACGGTATCTCACGCCGGGAGACCTGGATGAAGCCCCCAGCTTTGCCACCGCCGATGCTTCATTCATCTCCCTGACCAAGTTGCTGCCGGCGATGACGAGCGTGCTTGTGCCGGGCGGGGAAATGCTCACCTTGATCAAGCCGCAGTTTGAGGCTGGCCGGGAGAAGGTCGGGAAGGGCGGGGTGGTGCGCGATCCGGATGTACACCGGGAAGTCATTGCCTCCGTCCGTGCTTTCGGCGAGAATACACTGGGACTGGTATGGCGTGACATGGTACGCTCACCCCTCAAGGGACCCAAGGGGAATATCGAATTCCTTGCTTGGTGGAAGAAACCCGCATGAAGCTTGGCGTACACGCAAATTTTGACAAGGAACCGGCCACCGAGGTGCTCGCCCACCTGGAAGTGGTTGCAGGGAAGCTGGGCATCCAGCTCGTGGCCTATGGCGACACCGCGGTTCATCTGCCCACTGCCGAGCGGGTAGAGGAAGACGATTTTCCCGGTGCGATAGACCTGTTGATGGCGCTTGGAGGGGACGGGACCCTCCTGCGGGCGGTTCGCCAGTTGAACGGGGCGGCGGTCCCGGTGTTCGGGGTCAACCTGGGCAAGCTGGGTTTCATGACCGCGACCGTGGATGAAGATTTGGGGGACACCCTGGCCTACCTGAACGCGGGAGACTTCACCGTTTCCGAGCGGACCATGATCGAATGCCGGATCGGCGACCACGAGGAAACGCACCTTGCATTAAACGACGTGGTCCTCAGTTGGGGGCCTTCCCCCAGCATCGCGCATATTCACGTCTCGATCGATGATGTTCCGGTAACGACCTACACCTGCGACGGCTTGATCATTTCCACCCCGACCGGGTCGACCGGGCATTCACTGTCCGCCGGCGGCCCAATCGTACACCCGAATACGCCGAGTCTTGTACTGAACGTGATCTGCCCGCATACCATGAGTACCCGGCCGGTGGTGATTCCCGATAGTAGCCGGATCAAGGCGGCGATCTCGGACAACTCCAAGCAACTGATCCTCGCGGTGGATGGGGTGGAAACCGCGGAAATGAATCCGGGAGATGTATTGCATATCCAGAAGGCCGCGGTGGGTGCGCGCTTTGTTGAATTGCCCGGGTATGACTACTTCAAGGTCTTGCGGAACAAGTTAAACTGGCGCGGATCCAGTATTCATTGACCGCGATGCAGCAGGTGGGAGATCGGCTGCCCACCACCCGCCTGGATTCACCTAGGCCGGCAAGGTTCCCTTCATAAGCAGTGCGGCAACCACCAGTGCCAGGACGATCCGGTAATAGCCGAAAATCGCCATGCCATGCTTGTTCAGGTAGGCCACCACTGTCATATTGTCCGAGCGAACCAGGATCCTCCGATCCCGTACTACGTCCACTAGGCGACGCAAGGTTAGGTGAACCGCCCATAGCTCCAGGACATTTATGTGATGCCGAGCCTCGGACGGGGTCCAAAGGCCGGCTAGACGGTGATGAAGTAAATGAGCTCCCCACCCCCGTTTCGACGCGTCGGTCGTCAACGTTAGGGTTGGGCAAGGAAGTGGGAACACGACCCCCTCCGTGAGATTGAGTGGATTCATCCACCATTCGAGCATCCCATGTAACAACCTCGGAATGTGAATCTTCCACGAGAGATGGTGAGCCCAGGCTCTGAAGTGGGCCAGGAAGTGAAGTTGGACCAGTCTCATCCGCATTCTGCAAAGAGGGAGCACATCGACCATGGATGCCATGAGCCCCAGCAGACGCATCAGAGACCGGGCTTCCACCACTGAGCAGGACCGGATGGTAGAGGCGCAAGCCACCACTTTCTCTATCCGTGTCTCGGAGGGGAACACCTTCCCCATATGGAAATTCAGGAC
>JAYGFS010000413.1:0-1690 GCA_046581765.1 Verrucomicrobiota bacterium | reverse complement strand
TGCCCGTTCTCGCTGATGGTACAGTTGGAGAAGGTATTCCCGTTGCAGTACCCGGGGTTCGTGGCGCGAAGCTCGACGCCATCACTGCTGGCCTTGGAAAAGCGCATGTTTTCGACCCGACTGTTGCTCATGGACCCGTATAGGCCGTCATTAAACCCGGTGATCACCCCCCCCTTGATCACCACATCCTCGATGGACCCGGGCCCGGACAGCAGGATGCCGTAGTCCGTGGCTCCGGTGTTGTCCCCGGTGATGGAGAAGCCCATCAGGTCCACGGTAACCCCGCTGACCTGGATGATGATGCCGTCGGTGGTGGAGAGCAGGTTGCTGACCAGGTAGTAGGAGCCGGGCTGGGTGATGGTGTAGGGCACGCTGGTGATGGGGACCCGGGGTTCCGTCGCCTCGATCGCGGCCAGGCTGGCGACCTGGTTGCTGGCCTGCTGGGCGGCAAGTTGCGCCTCGAGCTGCTCCACGCGATCCCAGATCTCCTGCAGGGATTTCATGGTCGGGGCCGGCGGGCTGGTGGGGTCGAGGGGACCGGCCGATGCGACCGTCCCCCACAGCAGGCCCGCGACCAGTGTGGCGAGGCTTATCCAGGGTGTTGCTTTCATGGTTCTATTCCTTTTGTTTCACGTCTTCGCCGGGTGATTTCCCTAGGGGGAGACCTGAACCCCGATCCGGTAGATGTAGAACTGCTGCGTTGCCGTGCCGGTGTCCTCGAGCACGTTGATCCCGCCCACGCCCGGGATATTGATGTTCCCCGGCACATCGCTCCAGGTGCCGGCGGGCAGGTCGGCCCGTCGGGACAGCGTATAGTAGCGGTTCTCCGAGGCGGGCGAGAACTGTACGTCCACGCCCCCCGGCGTGTGGGAGACGGTTTCAATCCGCAGGAAGGATGTCGCATCGCTTGGGTCGGTGTCGGCGATGTATTCCTGCCAGGCCGGCACCCCGTCACCCTCGTCGAAATTTTCATCAACCCCCGTGTTCGCCAGCCACCAGTTCGGCGTACCCTGGGCCTGGGTGTCGAAGGCGAGGGTGCGCACGCCGTAATCCGGCGCCGTGCCGCTGAATTTAAGCCAGCCCACGTTCTCCCCCCAGGCGTAGCCCGCGAAGGCCCCGCTGCCGGTGTCAATGGTCACGCCGCCGTGGGTGGGGTCGAGCTTGATCCAGCCCACGTTTTCACCCCAGGCATAGCCGGAGAGGAGGCCGGTGCCGTCCAGGTTCACCCCCCAGTCCGTCGCGCTGTCGTTCGCGTAGGGTCCGCCGCTGTCGTCGCCGAGCTTGATCCAGCCCACGTTCTCCCCCCAGGCGTGCCCGCTGAGGTAGCCGCTGGTTTCGTCGAAGTGTACCGTCACCGAGCCGTTGCTCGGGGCAACGTTGACCCAGCCCACGTTGGCGGCCCAGGCGTACTTGTTGGTCTCGTCAATATTCCCGTCCCCCTGCGCGGTGTGGCTTCCGCACAGCAACAGGGCGATTATCCATCGGCGTATACGCATCGCATGCTTCCTTCCCTTTGCCGATCTCGGCCCCCGGGGGACGCGACCGGTCATGTTATCCAGCTATTCTGCCGGTTTCGGGGATGCCTGGCTAGGGAAAAGCCCGGAAAGCCGGCACCGGCTGGCTGGATCGATGGGTGCCCGGTGGCCCCGGCTTTCCCTCCCGCCTAGGGTGCGAGGGGAACGTGGGCCTT
>JAYGFS010000248.1:0-2269 GCA_046581765.1 Verrucomicrobiota bacterium | reverse complement strand
CGTTCCTCGGAGAGGTTCAGGAATCCGCCGCCCCACACGTTGCGCACGCTCAGCACGCGCGCGTCAAAGGTATAGTTCAACCCGTTTGGCTGGCCGACATGCAGGGCGCGGCCACTGGATCCGCGAATCGGCGCGCGGAAGACGCGGGTCCGCTTGCCCACCAGGACCTCGTTGGGGATCTCGACCAGGGTAAGCGGCACCTTCTTTTTCGCCACCACCAACTTGACCTCGGCGGGTCCGGCCTCCCCTTCATCGGCGAGCGTGCGCAGGTAGTGCCAGATCGCCTCGATGGACGCGTCGGGAATCACCTCGCGCGCATACATCGGCATGATCTTGAGAAAGGGCTGCCCCTTGTTTTCCCCCCGCTCGACGACAGCGAGCGCGTCCCAGGATGTGCGCACGGAAGTCGTGTAGTAGTTCTTGTCGGCCTTGACCCGGCGTTTCTCGCCCGTTTCCGGGTGCGCCACCTCCCGCTCCCGTGGCTGGTTCAGGAAGAGACCGTAGAGGCTCGGCCCGGTGCGCACGGTTTTATCCGCCCGGTCGACGGCGTGGCACACCATGCACCCGTAGGTCTCAAAGGCCAAGCGCCCCTCCGCCACCGCGTCGATTTCCCGCTGGGCCCAGGTGGGGGTACAGCATGCAGCAACGAGCAGGATAAGGATCTGTTTCATAGGGGCACTCCAGGCGCCACTATTGTCCCAAGTCCCTGCATTGGCAAGGAGATACAGCGGGGAGACGCCGGGACGGCCAGGGGAAAACAAGCACCCCGGGCATCCGGCATAGGCGTAAATAGGCTGCCCGCAAAGGCATTCCCCCTCCCCGGCACTGCGGGTCGATCCCCTGCCTTACGCGCGCGCAGGTGCGCACGCGCGCTTTTGTAGAGGGGTCGTGCCCCGGCCGCGGTGGCCGGGTCCCGCGTACACGTATGCCCGCCGTACGCAGATCCTTTTCTTGATCAAGATACGTATAGGCGGCTTGCCTCGCGGCGGCCGATTCACTTCACCAACCCCGAAAGGACACCCCATGAACACGAATGCCATCATGCTGCTACACCCCTACCGCCACGGAGGCCAGTGGGTCTTCGATGACCCGGACCACGACCTGGTCAAGGAACCCTTCGTCTCCGGGGCGGACCGCATCATCGACCGGATGGTGGAACAGATCCCCGGCGCCGAGGACGGCTTCGCACTGCTCTTTTCCGCCGCGGCCTTTCCCGGCCACAACCTCGAGCTGGCCTGGCAAGGGGTGGAATACAACGGCAACTGGTACCACAGCGCCCGGCTCGACCTGGCGGGCTGGCTCTGCCCGGCCCTCTTCGCCTACTTCGAGACCGCCCCGGAAAGGATCTACGCCCAGTTCAAGCCCGGGGCGGGTGCCCCGGCCGGGGACTACGCGTAATGAAAGGTGATCTCGACCCGCTTGATTTTCTCCGGCGTCGGGATCCGCTCCCCCTCGATCTCCTCGAGGACCTCGCGGAAGCGGAAAAACACCTCCAGGTTCTCGTTGATCTGCCGCTCGGAAAGGATGACCACCGTCGCAAGCGGATGCGAAGGCCGGTTCACCCGGTAGACCTTGGTCTTCCCGTCTATCCGTTCCGAGCGGATCAGGTCCAGGTTCTCCAGGAGCTCCAGGTGGTGGTAGAGGTTGTAGCGCTTCTGCTTGAGCTCCTCGTAGGGCAGCTCCCGGATGGCCTCAGGCGAGCCCCGGTCCTCGAGTTTCCCCACCAGCTCCCGGCTGGTCAGGGGCAGCTCCCCCCGCAGGGCCTCGAGGATCGCGGAACGGACCGGGTGGGCCGCCACCTTGGTGGCCTCGGCAATGTATTCCCGCTGGGCGGGGCTCTTGGGAAGGTGGGAGGAAGTCTTTTTCATGCGCGCTCCAGGCGAATCGACACGGGTCGCAATGCCAAGACTGTTACCCGCACAACGAGAACAAGATACAAAATATTCCATTTTTTTTGCAAATACATGTCGACAAAATTAATGTCCTGTCGTTATAGTATGTAAGTAGTTAATAACATTATCAGCACCCCACTTGAGGAAACATCAGCATGCCGGCACCGAGGACCATTAACCCACGTTTACCCAGTAAAACCGGTGTTTTTTACCTCTGCCGGGGCACCCCGTACCGCGCGATTGGCGCCCTGGAGAACCGGTGCCCGGCCCCCGGGATCCTCCATACCCGCTCCGCTGCCAGCAGTGGATTGGCAGGCATGGATGCCGACACGCCCCTGCCGGACGCCCGGATAGCGGCGAACAGGGCCGGCCATGCG
>JAYGFS010000272.1:0-10029 GCA_046581765.1 Verrucomicrobiota bacterium | reverse complement strand
TTTCGATTCTCAGCCCGAGTACGCCCCGCGGTTTTGCACAGCTTATCAACAGCCTGTTAATGACCGTATCAGCAGCGAAATTTGATGTTAGTTGACATTACCTGCAAGCACAAGCGATATGTGAAGATTATGAAATAAAAGGATTAGACTACCATTTGTTGTATGTTTGTACGCGAGTCCTACTATATGTAGACGGGACTATTTTTTTTGTACTTTTTAGTTTTTTCCCCTTCGGGCGAGAGCAGGAGATGATTTTCCGGGTCATTTTTTTATTTTTGCCTTGTAATCAAGACCGCAAAGGGTCCGCATCATGTATTCATTAACAGGCACTCTGCTTAAAATCGGTGCTACAGCTGATACCAGCGATGCGCACGACCACACCGGGTTTTTAGCTCCTGACCCCTACCTGACCACCCATCAGGTGAGCAGCATCTCGTGGTGTCAGACCTGGAATACGCATCGGCACGGCAACGAATTGTGCAGACGGGGTGTCAGAGGTAAAATATCAAAACCCCAACTGATTCCACAACGGGAGTTAAAAAAGAAATCGGAAATTGCCTTGCTCAAGAAGTGCCGGGCCGCTGCGATGTTAGGAAAGAAAACCGCCGCGGAAAATTTGCGGACTACGAAACCGAATGCCAAAGAGACCGTGATGTTGAAAAGAAAACCCTCAGGTTCGGACGCGTGCGTCTCGCGGTTGAACAGATGAAAAAAGAATGTACGGCACCCTTGCGTACGATAGTCACGGGGAACAAACAGGCAGTCGATAGACACGAGTTCGGTTCGGGTCCGCGGCACGTGAATGTCAAGCAGGCGCACAGGGGTGCACCGGCAATAGTTCGTACGCGAATTGCGGTAAATAGCATCCATCAACATGTCCTTGATGGATTAAAATATGCGGGGTATAAAAGAGCTAAGAAGAAAATCTTCTTAAAGACGGAGAACGTGATTACGATTGAACCGGGTATCTATTATCGGGGCGTTGACGAAGGGCGGATTGAGGATGTTGTTGTCGTTAGGGTGAAAGGGTTTGAATTCCTCGCTCCCGGTAACCTGGGCTGGGGCATATGATCTACGTATGGGTAATACTCGTGCTGCTGATTATAGCCACGGGTTACAGGCACATCGAACATCGATTGATTTTTAAACCCACACGTACGCACAGCACAACACCTGAAAAAGAAGGCCTGGTGTTTGAAGAGGTAAGCCTCACCACGTCGGACGGCCTGCAACTGCATGCCTGGTGGTTTCCGCATCCGGAAGCGATAGGGACCATTCTTCATTGCCACGGTAACGCCGAAAACATTTCCGATCGTCTGTGGCTACCGAAAGACCTGCAGCCCATCCCGGTGAATTTGTTGATGTTCGACTACCGGGGTTTTGGGATCAGTCCGGGCCGGCCGTCAGCCAAGGGTTCCTACTTGGATACCTTTGCCGCCTACGATTTTATTCGCTCTAAGCATCCGGATGAGACGGTCCCACCGATTATCGTGCTGGGCCAATCCCTGGGGGGAGGTATCGCCTGTGAGTTGGCCATCAACCGGCCCGTGAAGGGGCTGGTCCTGGAAAGCACCTATACCAGCATCGTTCAGATGGGCCGCCGCTATTACCCCTGGTTGCTTCCGGATCTTCTATGTGGCCACCGCTTTGATTGCATCAGCAAGGTGTCGCGAATCACCGTGCCGAAGCTCTTTGCCCACAGTCCTATGGATGAGACGATACCCTTCGATATGGGCGAAACCCTGTTTGCCGCGGCGGCGGAACCCAAACGTTGGTTTCAGCTTGAGGGCGAACACGGAGAGGAAAGCCTGCGCCAAAGCCCCGGCTATCCCGACGTTTTCCGGGATTTCGTGATAGACGCCTTATCGACCGACCACTCCTAGCCCGACTCGCACATAAAGGGCTTAGCGCAAGGAAATATCGGGTGGACCACCCATTCCGGGCATCACGATTTTATTTGCTTCTTCACGCTGCATCTCCCGGGCCCGCTGGACCATCGCTTCGACCGCTTCGTTCACGGCTTCGGGAAATTTTTCAATGGCTTCTTCCAGGTTATTCGCCGCAATGGGTGCATCGATGGGCACGGGACCCATTTGCGTCATCACGTTGGTCGTACCTATATACTGGACCTCGCGATCGGGATCCGGTGAGCCATCAGGCTTAACCGGCATCAACACCTTGAGGGCCCCGACCTTGAGATCCGTGTAATTTTCTTCACGGAAAAGATTCGTCCTGTCGATCTGCATGTCATCCATTTCTTCACTCATAATCTATCGCTTCCCATTATATTAAGGGCACTGTTGCTTCGTCCTTCCCCCGTACCATCGAGCGGGATAGCTCGGGTTGGTATGAGGGAATATGGCTAGGGATATAAACGCCCCACCAACCGGGGAAAGGGGATCGTCTCCCGAATGTGCTTCAGGCCGCAAATCCAGGACACGGTGCGCTCTAAACCCAGTCCAAAGCCGCCATGGGGCACCGTGCCAAAGCGGCGTAGATCCAAATACCATTCATAGGGGTCGGTTTCCATACCTTCTGCCGCCATTCGTTCAAGGACCCGGTCCAGTTCGTCTTCCCGCTGGCTTCCGCCGATAATCTCGCCGTACCCTTCGGGGGCCAGCACATCCAGATTGAGGACCACCTGACTATTGTCCGGCGAGCGTTTCATATAAAAGGCCTTTATGTCCGCAGGATACTCGGTCACGATCAAGGGCCGGTCAAATTGATTGGAGAGAATCGTCTCCTCGTCACCGCCAAAGTCCTTGCCCCATTCAAAGTTACGGGCGTCTTCCAGATGACCTGGTCGGTTCTGCAGATCGGTTTCCCGTTCCCTAATCAGCTCTTTAAGTGTCAGGATCTCCTGGCCTATTTTTTCTTTTTTCCAGGCCTTGGTGACCTGTTCCTGTTGCGCTTCGAGTTGCTTGAGTTTCTGGCCCCAGGTCTTTAGTTCTTCCTGGTCGGCCGCCATTTCCTTTCCGAGCTTCGCGTGGAGCTCGTCACTGCGAAGGAATTCAGCCGCCTCACTATAGGTCATTCGGGGAAAGGGGACCTCGACCTTTTCCAGGGCGGGGATGTCGCGATCCAGTAGCTCGAGATCTGCGCGGTTGTTTTTCAGGACCCCTTTGACCAGGTGGCTAATGAAGTTCTCGGAGAGCCGTTCCAGATCGGGTAGTTCGTAAAAAGCGACCTCGGGTTCAATCATCCAGAATTCGGTCAGGTGGCGCCGTGTTTTGCTTTTCTCGGCTCGGAACGTCGGCCCAAAACAATACACCTTGCCCAAGGCCATCGCCGCAGCTTCCAGATAGAGTTGACCGGTCTGGGCCAGGTAGGCCTTGTCGTCGTCGAAATAATCGACTTCAAACAAAGTGCCCGCACCCTCGGCCGCTCCCGGTTGAAAAATAGGCGTGTCGATGAGGGTGTAGCCGTCGGAATCGAAAAAATCGCGGGCGGCTCGTATGATGGTATGACGTACCCGGAGAATCGCGATTTGCCGAGGCGAACGCAGCCAGAGATGCCGATGGTTCATCAGGAAATCAATGCCGTGCTGCTTTCGCGCGATGGGGAATTCTTCCACGTGCTGGATAAGGGTGATCGCGTGTGCGGAAAGCTCGAAGCCGCCGGGTGAACGCTCGTCCGCCTGAACGGTTCCGGTTACGCTCAGCGAGGATTCGTGTCCAATTTCGTCGGCCTTGGCAAAGGCTTCTTCGTGCTGCGCTTCGACCGTACACTGGCAGGTGCCCGTACCGTCGCGAACGAGAAGGAATACCAGTTTACCGCTGGAGCGTTTTCCGTCCAGCCAGCCGCGCAGAGTGACATCCTGCCCGTTGTGTTGTCCCAGATCCTGGATGCTTACGCAAGGGCTCATGGGCGGGGTTATACCGCCTTGCGAAAAAAGCGCAGCAAAAAAAATCCCGCAAGGCCGGGAGAAAAAGTTCCTTCATCGAGGCGGTCCACGGGTTTGCGCGTTCAGGCGTTCCGCTCGTTCTGGTGCTCCAGGACCCGGGTGATTTCCTTTTCCATATTTCCCTCGACCGCGTCGATCGCGAGGAAAAAGTCCAGGGGACTCAACTCAAGCTCCTCATCGTCCCGCAGAAATGGTGCGGTGACCGTCACATCCGCCCCGCGTTCCAACAAGATTTCCAGCATGGGGTAATGAAGCCCGAACGCATGATACAAGGGGCTTTGTCCCCCCAGGCTCTTCAACCGGGTCGGCCAGACGGGCAATCCCTCGGCATTCAGGGCGGCCGGCAGGTCCAAATCCACGCCCTGCCGGATCAATTCCAGGACGATATCGGTTTCCATGCAATCGATCGCCAGATGGATCAAACCCGCCCCATTCAGGGGAAAATGGCCGTAATTGAGCCCGGAAAAAGTCCTTTGTTTCAAATCCGGATGGGCATCCAGGTGATTCCGCAGCAGCTTCAGGTTGCCGCGGTGGATCGCGGTGACGGCGGTATCCTCGAGCGGGGTCCCCGCCTTCACCAGGAGGTTGATGCACTTGTACTTGAGTTCCGAGTGAACGGGCGAGCGGAATAGATAATCCAGGGCACTCAGTCCCCCTGCTTTAACGGTCGCATCCGCCCCGGCTTTTAGTAGAAACGCAATTCCATCCGGATTATTAAACTCGCAGGCCACGAACAACACCGGGCCGTAGGTTTCGGAATAGGTACCGGCCGGGTCGCCGCCGAACTCGATCAGCGCGTCGGCGGCCACGAAATGATTCATCGCCGCTGCCCGGGCCAGGGCGCGGTTCAGCTCCGCAGGCCCGGCATTCGGTCCAAGCTCGCGGATGGACTCGATATCCCCGGCGGCTGCGGCTAATATCAGTTCATTTTCCATTAAACTATTTGGACAGATCCGGTGTGCCGCGCGCGCTTTCTTGCCAATTGCAGCTTTCCGGTTTAGGGTGGCAACATGCCCCTTTCCCGGGAAAAAATCAAACAGTTAGAACGGCGGATGGAGGCCCTCGGAATCAACGATGAGGACCTGGAGGAGCGGTTTATTCGCGGCTCGGGAAAAGGCGGACAGAAAATTAACAACACGGCCTCCTGTGTTTACCTGCAGCATGTTCCCTCCGGTATCGAAATCAAGTGCCAGCAGGATCGCTCGCAGGTGATGAATCGTTTTCTCGCCCGGCGCGAGCTCTGCGACCAGCTGGAAGAAAAGCAGCTGGGGGAGAAATCCAGGCGACGGATGGAAGCGGAAAAGATTCGCCGCCAGAAACGCCGCCGCTCCCGGCGGTCAAAGGCCCGCATGCTGGCGGATAAGAGTCACCAGGGTACAAAGAAGAAATTGCGGGGGCGGGTCCGGCCTGAGGAGGACTGAGGGCGGGTTTTTTTCGCGCAAAACCGCCACCGATGTCTGCCGGCCCGTACCGAGGGGTTCATCAGCTATTTGCCGGGTTGGAAACGCACCCGCTGTCTGCGAAATCGCAAAGGGTCTCGATATAGGCGGCCGAGCCGTCGCGTAGCCAGCCATCCAGTTGGGATTGCTCTTTCAATTGTTGGCCGCGGAGACGGGAAACCGCGATGAAGCGGCTTTCCATGCTGCCGACCGCCGTCATGTCGCCCCAGAGTTTTTCGAACTGGGTCACCGGGTAGATGTCCTCCTGGCCGTGGCCCCAGCGTTTCTTGACGTCCTTGATCGTGATGTAGGTTGGCAGGCTGCGTGCGGCTTTGCGGACCGCCTCGACCACGCGTTCATGGTCGTCGAGCTGATCCCGTTCCAGCTCGAAGAAACCGAGAAGGGCGTCGACGTCGATCCAGGTGGTCAGGGAGTTGTAGTAGGACAGGCCGAACTCGTCTTCCTCGTTAGGCATGGCCAGTCCCTCGACCAGGCGTATGCGGTCGTCTACGCTGGCCAGGCCTCCCCCCCGATCGTCGATACGCCGGGAGATGACTTCAAAGCTCAGGCCCGCGCCGCTGTTGAGATGCATGCCGAGGAGAGTGGGATCCAGGTGGGCCCCCAACGTGTCGATGTTATGCACCATCAGCACCTTTAAGTTAGGGCGCTGACGGAGCACATCGATCAAGGTGCCGTTCAGCAGCATGTTGGGAATCTCGTACCAATGGCCCACCGGGTGCAGACATTGCTGGGGTACATTGTCCCGGTAGTCGCTCACCTCGCCCTGCTTCTCCGCCCAGCTCATCAGCGCGTGCTGGAGATTCTCTCTCGCCTTTTGCTGGCGTTCGTCGAGGATCTGCTGGGGCATTTCTTCCCATTGAAAACGAAGGTCGCGCACCATGGGAATCATCCTCAAGCCGATGGAATTTCCACAGGAGAGGATCAAGGGCCCGTCGAAGCCAAAGTTGTTCCGCTCGGCCAGGTAATCGGCAATTGGTTCGTGGGTGAGGTAACTGGTGGTGATGATATGTACGGGCAGACGGCCACAGGCCTGGCCGGTTTGGCGGCTCTTGGCCAGGTGTACCTCGAGGAAGTTCCGGTGCCGACCCCCGAGGGAGCTGAAAGGGTGCAGGGCCTTCACCACGCCGGCACCCTCGGTCCAGCGGCTGCCCGCTCCGGCAGCCAGGGTGATCACCCCGACTTCTCCCTCGGCCAAGGCTGCTTCGCCACGGACCCGGTCAGCTTCGTTGGCTTCCGGCTGCTGGTCCACCGCCCCGGCCCCTGGATCCTCGATCCGGCTGTTCGCGGCAAGCCGATTCTGGCTCATCCCGATCAGCCCCGACTTGAGATCCTTGCGTATGGATTCGTGTTGTACCGGGTCGAAGCCAAAACGGTTGAGCATGCCATCCAGGCTTTCGCCGCCATCCGTCCCGGACTCCAGGGAAGGCAGGAGATAATCGAAGACCGCACCCGGGATTGCTTCAAAAGCAGGATCGGTTTCACAGGCCTTGCGAAACCGTGACATCTCGGCATGCCGCGAGGGATGCAATTCCCGCGGATCGGTTCGGATTAGACCGGGCAGGACCAGCGGATAATAATTCGCCGGCATCAGGGTCTGTTCCCCTTTTCGCAAGTGGGCGGTGCTACCGTCCTCATTGATCTCAAAATCGTAGACCACCGGGTCCATGGCAAAGGGCAAGGCATACTCCAGCGTGCGTTTCTCCTCGAGCATGACCTCCAGGAGCCGGGTCTGCGCCTCTTCTTTGATCGCGGGATCGAAGATGAATCCCATGCCGCCACCGGACATGCCGCCCAGCATCCAGAAGCCCCAGAAACGATCGCCGAATTCCGCACGCATATGCTCGATCAGGCGCTCGGTGTAATAGGTACTTGCCCAGGGAATAATCGTTTTGATCGGACCGAAAAAGTGCTCTGTGGTCAGTTCACCCAGTTTGCGTATGTCCCCCATCTTCAGGGTCTTGAGGATCTCGTCGAACAGTTGGATCGATGCCTGGCGCGCGGCCCATTCCTTCTCGCTGCGCAGGAGGTATTTCTCCGTAACCATCTCCAGGATAGGGCCCACGTTCTGTGCCATCCCGCCGTGAACGAGCACGAGGCTTTTCTGCAACTTGTCCCGGGTCTCTTTGCTGACTTCATCGGTACCGATGAGCGTATGTTCGGGCAGGAGGCGTCCGCGGCTGATACCGTATTCAGGATCGCCTTCCTCGGCGGCACAACCGGCAATGACCTTGATGCCCGGCCAGATGCCACCGGAGTCCTGCCACCCGCCGCCGGAACCGCCCATCCATTCGCCGAGGATTGCCCGGGCCGCGACGATTCTTCGATCGGCTTCCACGAGAGGACCGGTCAGCTCGGCGGTCTGGCGTGTCGCCCGCATGCAGGTCGCGATCAGGGCGGCGAGGAGATTCGTCGACACAGCGAGCCGGGAACCCTTGGGGATATTGCGTACGTTGCTCACCAGTTCAAAACCCCGTCCGGGTCCGAATACGCGTTCGAGCAGGCGGTCCAGGGAATGCCCGGAGCCTTCGACGCCCATGGGGATTATGCCGGAAGCGATCACGGCGGACTTCAAGAGGCCGAGGTAGTCCTGGGCGAAGTTAAACAGGTCGTTCAGCGAGTGGATCTCTGCCATTACCCCAAGGTCCACGCTGGCAAGGCGGATGACCGGCTCTTCGACGACCCGGAAAAAAGCTTCCACCGGCGGCTGGGGCTTCGCGTCCCGTCCCTTCACCGCCAGGTCGATGGACACGTTGAGTACCCGGGCGCCCTCGGGAAAGTCCATGCCGAGAAAGAATATATCACTCCAGCAGGAATGGGAGAGATCCATGCGGACGGCGGTTTGCTCCGCGAGGACCGGATGGACACCGCCGGGATCGATGAGCCGCTGATCGACCTTGAGAGCGTGGTCATCCGGGTGACCCATGCGGAACATCCACTGGTTCCCGCGCACCGACTGGACGCTGCGATGGACCTGGTCAGCCAGGTTTTGCAGGGCGAACTGGTAGTAGGCCCGTGCGAGGGCTGAGCTGAGGTTATCCGAGAGGCCATGGGTCGTGCGGGCATCGAGCAACCCATCAATTGCTTCGACAAATCGGCGATTCAGGAGGTCCTCATAGCCGCTGAACGGGATCAGGCCCGGGGCCTCATCCAACAGGGGGGGCAGGTGGAAGCGGTGAATTGCATAGAGGAAAAAAAGTGCGCGTACACGCTCATATAAATTTTCACTGGTCCGCCAAAAGGCATCCAGCGCGGCAGCTTCCTGCTCCAGCGCGGCCCGGTCGAGCCCGGCACAGACGGATTCGAGTGAACGGTCGCGATCCCCGATGTTTTTCGAGGTAATGATATCGATCAGCGCCGAAACCATCAACGATTTGCACTCCGGGCGAGCAGATCGACCAATCCGCTCAGGACCTCGTCGCGGTAAGGGCTCTTCAGGGCAACCGCCAGGTGGCCGTAGAGCAGACCGTAGCGCTCCTCGAGATCATAGCGTCGACCCTGGACTTCCAGCGCAAGATATTGGCTGCAATGGGCCAGCTCGTTCAGGGCGGGCGAGAGGTTGAGGTTCTGGTCCACCGCCAGCTCCGCCAATTGGTTGTCGAGGATGGTCATGATATCCGGGCTCAGGACGTGCATGCCGAAGAAGCACAGGTAATGCGCCTGCCGCATACCGGGGACCACGAGTTCCTGCTCGGCAAAAGTCGGGGTCGGCTTTTCCGCCACCCGGGTGATTCCGTAAAGATGGTCGAAGGTCTTGTATTGCCTGCCGGCGATCGCACCGAAATAGGGAAGCTTGCTTTCGTGTGTCGCCTGAACGGCCGACATCGACGAGGCGTGCCGTTCTGCGGCGCTGATCAATTGGGCGGCGCAACTGGCTTCCGGGTCGTCGGAGACATAGAGGTGATCGCTCACCATGAGCAGAAAGGGGTCGTCCCCGGTGAAATCGCGGGCACAATGCACGGCATGCCCATAGCCCCGAGCCTCTTCCTGTACATAAAAGCGGAGGCGCTCCTGGTGCCCGGGAGCGGCTTCCCGGTAGAGATCCTCGTCACCCGGAGAAACGACCAGGGCGGTTTCCTTGATACCCGTGTCGGCAATTTCATCGAGCAGCAGGGAGAGCACGCTGCGCGGGTGACCGTCCCGGTCGATGACCGTTTGAAGCGGGATGTGTCGCTGAGTGCGGCTGGCCGCGGTAATAATGGCTTTCTTGATTTTCATGGATACACCGGTTTGGGGAGTGGCTGAGATCTATTGTCTAATGATCTTTGGCTGTGCTCGACAATCTAAAATCCAAGGGGATACGGCGGAGGATTATGCACCGGATACGCAAAAACCTTGGCTTTTAAAGGTTTTCGTCAAAATATGAACCTGCCCGACAAACCATGAAGAACCCGCTTTGGCTGCGGTTGCCACCCGTGTCCGTTCCCGGCCCCCTACGGGATTAAGCGGTCCCAGTCGGGCTGATGATGAAAGTCAAGCTTGCTCAGGCTGGCCGTGGCGGAGTACACCGGTTCCCCGGTCCCTTTCGTGTAGTCATAGCGGCTGAAATTCACGTGCAGCAGGGTCTTCGCATCCACGTCCACGCCGGAGCTCAGGAAGCGATAGGGAAGGCGCGCGGCGACTTCCCAGGCGCCATCCTTCACCCGGGTCCGGCTCTGGAAACGGGCT
>JAYGFS010000262.1:0-33400 GCA_046581765.1 Verrucomicrobiota bacterium | reverse complement strand
GGTACTGCCCGGTTCACCACGGAGGAAGGGGTTGTCGTTTACCTGGTCTTCGGTTTTGAAGCGCCAGCCATCATCGTGCTCGACATAAGCGACCCGTGGGCACCCAAGGAGGTGAGCGGGGCGATTCTCAAGGGGGACGATGAGGCCGGGGTTTATCTCTCGTATCCGGGGGGTGCGGACCTGATCGCCGAAGCGGTCGAGTAAGCCAGGCGATGTGGACGGTCCGCAGGCACCAGGGACCCTAAAGCGTTTCGCACCGCACCCCGGTGGCTACAGCACCGTCCGAGGAACCTTCAAAGACAAAGGAGGCCTGTCCGGTTTCCGCTTCGTAGGCCCGGCAGATATCATCAATGGCCGAACGGGCACTCGCCTCGGCCATGACCGCGACGGTGCCCCCGCAACCACCACCGGTGACTCGTGCACCGTAGAGGCCGTGGATCGATGGCGCTCCACGTACCATCTCCACCAGTCGGTCGGTTTCCGCGCAGCCCAGTCCACAGGCCGAATAGCTTTCATGTGATTCATACATCATCGCCCCGATCTCGGTTCGTTGCGTGGCGCTTGCCGCCATCGGCAACTTCTCGGCAAAGGATTGAATCCGGGCTTGTTCGTATACCGGGTGAGCGGTTGGCATCCGCACGCTATAGATCAGCGATGGATCGAGAAGCGTGACCGTATCGCGGCTTTCTCCATAGCTGTCCATAAAATCCTGACCCCTCATTTTCTCCGGAACCCGGTCGGCAAAACGGGCGAAGGTTTCCGGAGAACAATTCGCCAGGTACCCCTTCCATCCGGTGGCTTGAGCACCCGCCAGGCTTTCGAGGATGCGACAGCCCATGAACGCGCCGGTACGTACGCAGGCATAATTTGATCCACTCACGGCATGCCGAATCCCGGAATCGATCCCAAAGAAGCTGAGTCCCTCGGGCACCTGCACCGGCTCCAGCAACTCGGCCGGCTGGCATCGCAAGGCCAGCAGTTCGTTCGCTTGACCACAGGCCGCCGTCATCTGGTCCATGATGCCACAAGGTGCGCCCACCACCTCATTCTCGGCCAGCTGACATAAACGAGCGAGTTCTTCCGCCGGCAACGGTATCTCCAGTGCCGCGGCGAGGGCTTGCATGACGGCCACTTCCAGGGCAGCCGATGAACTGACCCCTTTTCCCTCGGGAACCTCGGATTGGATATAGAGGCTGATCCCGTGCGTCAGCGTACGATTGTTCTCCTTGAGTAACACCAGGAGGCAACCGGCGGGATAGGCTGCCCAGGCGTCTTCCCCCAACTGCTTAAACAAGCCCTGTGCATCCGCATAGGGGATCGGTGTCGCGTGAAGGCCGAGCATCTTCATCGAAAAATTGACCTTGCTGGATCGCCCGGTCAGCGATCCGCCCATGCTCATGATCCGAATCTGGTCGTCGGCCCTCCGTTGGACCGCTGCATGTGTGGCCTGCAGGATGGGGCGCTGGAGGACCAGGGCTCCCATGTAATCGGCAATCCCACCCATAACGTCGAGTCTTCCGGGTGCTCGGCTGAACCAAAGTGCCTGACCGGCTTCAAAAATCCTGCGGACCTTCGGATTTCCTATAAAGCTTCCCTTTGGTTTCATGGTGAAATCAGTGATTCCCGCTTGTGTTATAAGGCCTGGAGGGGCTATTCAAGGCGGTTATGGTTAGATTCATCATGGACAAAGTCAAAAAGAGGCTGGCAAAGGGTCCCGCGCAAGCAGCAGACGCCCAGCAGCCGAGCAAAGACGGGCCTCCAACCGAGCGTACTTCCTCGAAAAAAGCTCCTTCCGAAAAAAGCGAAGGGTCTTCGTCCGCTAAGGGTTCTACCACCTTGAGCAAAAAGGAGTCACCCGGTAAGTCGCCTCGTAAACAGGCCGAAAAATCCAAGCCCCCGGACGAGGACAACGCTTCATCGGGTACACCCGGTGAAGGCCGTTCAACCGGCGGGCAGCACCGTGGCCGTCGCGGGGGATCCCGGAATCGCGGGGGACGTCGTTCGGGCGATGCTACAGATGCGACCGCTCGCCCCCCAGCGGAGGCAGAAGCTGGCCCGCCCCCCCGATCTTCGACGAAGCCGAATCCAGCGCTCCAAACCGACGAAAAAGGACCGGAGGAGGGCGCATCCGAGGGCTCCCGTAATCGGAGTCGCTCGCGTTCACGCGGACGGGGCAGCTCCCGGCGTCCGCGTGAAGACGGAGCCCGGGAAGACCGTCCGAGCAAGGGAGATCGACCCGCGGAAAGAGAAGCCCCCCGCGAAGGGATCGAACCCGTACCTGAGCTTCCCTGGGACCCGGCCAGCTACGTCGTGGAAGCGGTAGAGGGAAAAACCCGCTTCCAGGACCTGGGTTTACCCGATGAAATTCTGCATGCCATCGCGGATCTGGATTTCGAGTATTGTACCCCGATCCAGGCGGATATCATGCCACGGATTCTGACCGGGATCGACGGCCTGGGCAAGGCCCAGACCGGCACCGGGAAGACTGCGGCCTTCCTGATAACCGCCTTCACCAAGTTACTGCGCGATCCGCCGGAGCAACCTTTACGAAACGGAGCGCCTCGCGTGCTGGTGATTGCCCCGACGCGGGAGCTGGTCATCCAGATCGAGGAGGAGGCGGCTGTTATCGGAAAATATACGGGCCTGCGGACGATGGCCGTTTACGGTGGCCTCGATTACCAGAAGCAGAAAAGCATCCTGCAAAATGAACAGGTGGACCTGGTAGCCGCGACCCCGGGTCGCCTGCTGGATTTCCGCCGCTCTCACGTCATTCACCTGGGCCATGTCGAAGTGCTGGTAATCGATGAGGCGGACCGCATGCTCGACATGGGCTTCATCCCGGACGTTCGCCAAATTGTCCGCAGCACGCCATTCAAGACTGAACGCCAGACCCTCTTTTTCAGCGCAACGTTCAATGAGGATGTCGATCGGCTGTCTGAACAGTGGACGACCGACCCGGTTCGGGTGGAAATCGAACCGGAGACGGTGGCGGCCGATACGGTGGACCAGCGCATCTATCTCGCCACGGATCGCGAAAAGCTCATGGTGGTTTACAATATCATCAAGCAGGAAAAATCGGAACGTGTCCTGATCTTTGCCAATCGTCGCAATCAGGTGCGCGACCTCTGTGAAACCCTGGACCGCTATGGCATCAGCTGTGCCCTGCTCTCAGGCGATGTGCCGCAGGCCAAGCGGGTAAAAACCCTCGAGCGCTTCAAGTCCGGGGAGGTGCCCGTGCTGGTCGCTACCGACGTTGCAGGTCGCGGTCTTCATGTCGAGGGCGTGAGCCACGTGATCAATTACTCCCTCCCGGATGATCCGGAAGACTACGTACATCGCATCGGCCGTACGGGCCGTGCCGGCGTGGAGGGTAAATCTATTTCATTCGCCAGCCAGCAGGATGCTTTTGTCCTGCCCGACATTGAGAAGTTCCTGGGACATGAACTGCGTTGTGAGTATCCCGAAGAGGAACTGCTCACAGCCCTGCCCAAGGCCCCGCCGAGAGCACCTCGTTCATCCGGTTCATCCCGTGGTCGAGGTGGCGGCGATCGTCCTCGCACGGGAGGCGGTGGTGGTCGCTCCCGCAGTGGCGGAGGTCGCAGTGGCGGCGGCAGACCCCGAGGTGGCACTAGCCGCGGACGCTGACCGGGCATTCGGAACGCGCATAGGATTTTACCTGTGCGCGTACACCCGTGGGCTCCCGGACCTACTCCAGCAACTCGTTTATCCAGTCATTCAGATACACCGACATCTTGATCGCGCCCCACTTGTTTAAGTGCTGGGAGTCGGAGTAGTCGGAGATCTCGAAGTAGGGCTTTCGCGCTATCTGCAAGAAGACGAATCGTTCGCCGTAACGGTCCTCGAGATAGCGCATCATCGTCGTGTCGATCTCATTCCATTCCGCCGTGTTCCAGCGGTGGTAGGCGTAGGTATAAGGAAAGCGAAAAAAGATCGGTTGCACCCCGTGCTCATCGATGCAGGCGAGCAGGCGATCCAGGGCGGCTGAGTTTTTTTCGACCCGATCCCAGAAGACCGGGTCATCAAAGGTGATGCGGTCAATCCGCTCCATCCGCTCCTTGTCCATCACATGCATGTGGGGCGAATGCCCGGGAACGGACGCACCCGGTTCCTTCCGATTGAATGGCCAGTCCGGCATCGCATCACGGCCGGTGTGTTTCTGCTGATTCAGCGCAGAACGCCGCTCCCGCGTGTACGCCAGCTTCCGCTTGTAGACGTATTCGTACGGGGTCAGTCGATTGTAAAAAAGAATGGGATAGACCCAGTCCTGGTTGAGGAGCCGTTGGCTCAGCTTCCACCGCTTTGGCTTGGGATAATGTTCCAGTTTGGCCCCCAGGTAATTCAGTTCGACGAAGTCGCGGGTCTCGTTAAGCCGGTCAATCGCCAGACAGGTATTATCTGCTTCGAGGATGACATATTCCAGGTTTGGCACCCGGTCGACATGACTCTTGAACAGGATTTCCAGAACCTCGAAGTTTCCGGCATTCACCGAAATGTTGGCGACCTTTTGGTCGAAATAACTGGGGTTGATCCCCGCAGCCATATGCGAGCTTCCGAGAAACATCACCCGCGTTTCCCCGGAAAGGTCCTCGACCGCCTCGGTCAGGTGGTTGGTTTGCTGGGGCGTATAGGTCCGAATGATTTGGTCAACGGCTCCCTTGTACACCACCACCCCGGCTGAAAGGATCACCAGGAACCAGCACTTGGTTGTGAAGGGCAACCGGAAAGCGGCTGCGACCCCACTAAAATTGAAAATAGACGAAAGCATAATTTTCTCGCGAGCTGCACATGACAATACAAATAAACAGGTAAAGGTAAATCGCAAGGCGGACCGGTTTCCAGAGCCGCTTGACCGCCATCATGTCTTTCCGCCATTCCTGCAGGACATCGAGCAGCAGGACCGGGCTAACAAAAAATAGCATGGTCAATATGCAGACGCGTGCATTCCAGTCCCAGGGGTCGAATATCCGGCTGAACATAAGCGGAATATCGCCCAGGCTCGATACGCGAAACAGGACCCAGCCGAAGAGTGTCAGGCTAAAAAATCCTCCCATGCACATGAATTTCCAAATCGTTGCGCCGACGCGCGTTTTCGGGTTGAGCAGTTGAAGCACGGGGCTGCAGAGTCGGTGGACGACGAGGAGAAGACCGTGATAGGCTCCCCAGACGACAAAATGCCAGGCAGCGCCATGCCACAAGCCTCCGAGGAGCATGGTGAGCATCAGGTTGCGAAGCATTTTTCCCGTGCCGCCCCGATTTCCACCGAGCGGAATGTAGAGATAGTCCCGTAGCCAGGTGGATAAACTGATGTGCCAGCGACGCCAGAATTCGGCCGGGTTGCAGGAGAAATACGGCATGCGAAAATTCACGATGATTTCGATGCCCATCCATTTACTCAGCCCGCGGGCGATATTGGAGTACCCGCCAAAATCTCCGTAGATCTGAAAGGCGTATGCCAGGATCCCTATCGGTACCTGCATCCCATTGGGTCGCGGGCCCTCTGACTCGTCAAACAACTCGCTGGCGAAGATGGCCAGGTTGTCCGCCATCACCGTCTTCATGAAAAAGCCCAGCAGGATCAGCCAGGCCCCTTCGCGGAACATCCGGTAGGTGATAATCCGCGGCTGTTCAATCTGGGGAAGCAGTCGACGGGCTCGCTCGATGGGGCCGGCCACGAGTTGGGGGAAGTAGGCGACGAACAGGGCGAAATTCAGGAAGTTACGGGTTGGCTTCAGTTTCCCGCGATACACGTCGATCGTGTAACTCATGGTCTGAAAGGTATAAAAAGAGATGCCGACCGGGGCCATGAGGTGAATCAGCTTCGGGTCTGCATGGAAGCCCATCGCCTGTAGCATCAGGATCAAGTTGTCGGCAAAGAAATTGAAATATTTGAAGGTCGCGAGCGCGCCGAGGTTCACCAGGATGCTGATCCAGAGGTAGCGCCTGGGCTTTTGCTCTCCGTCCATCTTCAGCCCGCAGAAGTAATCGACGACGGTCGAAAGGATGATCAGGGAGAGGAAGCGAACGTCCCAGCAGGCGTAAAAGAAGTAACTGGCTGCCAGCAGCAGGACGTTCTGGGCGCGGTGCGCGAGGATCACGTACACGCCGTAAACGAGGACGAAGAACCAAATAAACTCGAAGGAATTAAAAAACATACGGGTTCAGGGGCCGACGGGTACTTCTGTGTTCAGGGGGAACCTCCCGGCATCCAGCTCCATGGAGTTAACTCTACGATGCTTTTTCCGCACAACGAAAGATGGAAAAACAATTTCCCCGGGAGGATCCAGGCGAGATGGGGCCCGCCACGCCATTCAGGACGGGTCCTCCTCCACCGGTCCGGGCTTTTTCGCGATCAACCAGAAGCCGGTGGTTAGCAGGTCCTCGTTGCTCATGGCGGAAAATCGTTTCGCCAGGTGTGGACGAATTTCTTTAATGCGTTCGAGCTCCTTTTTCCCATAATGGTTGTTTTCGACAAGATGGCCTATCGGGCTTGAGAATTCCTTCTCCTGTTCAAGGAGCTGGGTGATGGGTAGTTCGAAGGGGTATCCGAGGCGTTCCAACTGGCATCGAAAGTCATCTATGCGCATCCGGTTGGGCCGGTAGGTGAAGGAAGTCATGGCGCGGTAGGTGATCTCGCCTGGTGTAAGAAAGGTCAAGGGGTGGTGACCGGATGCGCTGAACAAGCCATCGTCGCGGACGTCGACCTTGTGAATCAATTGTCCGCCGGGCGGCAATAGTCGATCCATCACATCAAAAGCGCCCTCAAGGTTCTTTAAATATTCGAGCACGGAGCGGGAAAGGATGAGATGGGGCTGGAAGCCGCCCAGGCGGGAAGCCGCGTTTTCCAGCGGACAGTCATTGATGATTCGCAGTCGCTCCTCGTCGAAGGTCGGCTGCTTGTCCAGCATGACGACCTGGTCGAAACGCGCCTGTTGTTCGCCGGTCAAGGTTTCCCGCAACTTCCAATACACGCGGCACTCAAACCCGGGTTGGCGCACGGCGGCGTACTTGTCCAGGCAGACAACGGTGTCGGCGCCGTGCGCGAGGCAGAGTAGCGCTACGCCAAAATTGTCACCGGGGCCGAGTTCAAGGACCGTCTTGCCCAGAATGCCGTCCGGCAGGTAGCGAAGATATTCATCAAACATGTAGCGGATATAGCCGACCTTTTCATGTGCGACTTCGTCGCTGGGGGTCTCATCGATGAAGCGCACCTTGCTGCCCGGCTTGAGCCGGAAGCCGTTCACCGCATTCTTAAGGATAGACCAGCAGATGATCCCCCTGCGGGACCTGAACAGGCCTTTGCGTACGGTATCGAGCACGTTCATGGGGGTTTGCATAGCAGGGGAATCTGCGAAATACACGAAAAGACACGAAAGTTTCAGGCCGCTTAACCGCCCGCCCGGGCCTCGCTCTCCCGCAATACTCCCAAAAAATGTATCCGGCCCAATTTCTGGCTGTTTAATGGGCCTGGTCATCGTATCCTTCGGGCATGAAGACATGGATATTGCTGGTGGCTTGGATGGCGGTCCCGGTGAGTGCCCAGGAGTGGGTGCAGATGCGCGGCCCGAATGGAACGGGGATCAGCCACGCGAAAACGGTACCGGTTACTTTCACGGTGGACGATTTCAACTGGAAGGTGCCGATTGCGGGGAAAGGATATTCATCGCCGGTATGCTGGGGTGACAAGTTGTTCCTGACCACCTGCTCCAATCCCAGGAAGGGGGAGCGCTCGATCCTTTGCCTGAGCACGAGGGATGGCCACCTGATCTGGGAGAAGACCTTTCCCTTCACGCCATATCACCTGCACAAGTTCGGTAGCTTCGCGGCCGAAACGCCCGTGCTGGAGAAAGACCGGTTGTATATGTGGTGGACCGAAAACGGCCAGCGAGTGGCCTTTGCCCTGGACCACGACGGCCAAGCGCTGTGGCGACGGATTTTGGGGCCCGTCGAAACGCAGCATGGCACGGGTAACTCGCCGGTGTTGCATGGAGACGTGTTGATTCTACCGAACGATTGCTGGAAAGGCGGAGCTTTTATCGCTGGTCTGGACAAGAACACCGGCAAGACGCGCTGGCGGGTTGATCGGACAAATGAAAAAGACTCGTACATCTCGCCCTTGATCCTCGAAGCGGAAAACGGTCCGCCCCAGGCCATATTCATCAGCACCGATCATGGAATGACAGCCTTGAATCCTTTGACGGGTGAAAAGGTCTGGGAGATACCCCTGGGCTTCACGAATCGCAGTGTCGGCTCGCCCGTCCTTTGTGGTGGCCTGGTGTTTATCACCGCGGGGGCGGGGGGCGGGGGCAAAGAAAGTGCGGCGATACGCCCGGGGACGATAGAGCGCGGCCCGGAGACGGTATACAAGTTGACGAAAACCCTTCCGTATGTGCCCTGGATTCTCAGCAAGGACGACTTGATGTACCTGTGGACCGACGCGGGCCTGGTTACCTGCGTGGAAGGCGCGACCGGCAAAACGGTTTGGCAGGAACGCGTGGGCGGCGCGTATTTTTCATCACCGATCTGTGTGGACGGCAAGATCTATGCCGCGGACAAGACCGGTGAAATGGCAGTGATTTCCACCGGGCGTACATTCAAGAAGCTGGCCCAGAATACCCTGGGAGAAGGCGTATACGCCACGCCGGCTATCCACCAGGGCCGAATGTTTATCCGGACCTACGGGCACCTGATCAGCGTGGGTGGGGAGTAGGTGGAATCCGCCTGCTCCGCAGCGGGCCTGGGCCTATAGGCCGAGTACCGTGTTATCCAGCAGTCGGGCCTTCCCGAACTTGACCGCCAGCGCGATCAACGCCGGTCGGTCGATGGTATCGATCGTTTCCAGGTTTTCATCATCGATTGCTGCCAGGTAATCGATCACCCCCGAACTGCTCCCGGTGATCATGCCCCGCATGGCGTCGAGGATAGTGGATGCATCCCGTTCGCCCCCGGCATAGCATTCTTCCGCCAGGTCCAGGCTGTGTCGCAGGCACAGCGCTTCCGCGCGTTCGATGTCCGTGAGGTATTTGTTCCGCGTGCTCATGGCGAGTCCGTCGGACTCGCGCACGATGGGTCCGGAGAGCATCTCGACCGGAAAATTCAAGTCGCGAACCATCCGGCGGAGCAAACGTAGTTGTTGTGCATCCTTTTCGCCGAATACGGCGGCATGGGGCAGGCAGATATTGAACAGTTTGGCGACGATGGTGAGCACCCCGCGGAAGTGCGTTGGCCGGGTGAGTCCACACAGGCCCCTGGACAGCAGCGTCTCGTCGACGTACACCGAAACGTCCGGGAGGTACATGGTTTCCGTCCCGGGGTAAAAGATGATGTCTACCCCTTCGCTTCGGCACAGCCCTTCGTCCTGCTCGAAATCCCGCGGGTAGGCTTCGAGGTCCTCCTGTGGACCGAACTGGCTCGGGTTCACGAAAATCGAGGTGATGATCACATCGCCTCGTTGACGGGCAATCCGCATCAGCGAGAGATGCCCTTCATGTAGAAAGCCCATGGTCGGTACCAGGACCAGGCGTTTCCCCTTCTGACGCAATTCGATGGCTTTTGCCTGCATCTGCTCTGGATGCTGGATCGTAATCATGGATGTTACTCGTAACAGTGCTCGGGCCCGGGGAAACTGCCGTCCTGGACATCCTGGATGTATTCACCGAAGGCGCGTTTCATTTCCTCGCCCAATTGCGCGTACTGTTTGACGAACTTGGGGGTGAATTCGTCGTAGGTTCCGAGAAGGTCGTTGATGACGAGGATCTGGCCGTCGCAGTCCGGACCGGCACCAATACCGATCGTTGGCACCGCCACCGAATCCGTTATGCGCCGGGCGAGGCCGGCGGGAATCGCTTCCAGGACGATGGCAAAGACCCCGGCTTGTTCGAGGGCTTTGGCACCGTTTACCAGGGTCTCTGCCTCTTCAGGCGAACGCCCCTGGACCTTGAATCCGCCGAGGTCCTTGATGCTTTGCGGGGTCAGGCCGACATGGCCCATGACGGGAATCCCGCTGCCCACCACGGCTGCGACGAGTTCGGCGCGTTCGGCTCCTCCTTCAACCTTTACCGCGTCGGCACCGGCTTCCTTGACGAAGCGACCCGCGTTGACCAGGGTGAGATCAATGCCCGGTTGATAGGACATGAAGGGCATGTCGCCGACGACCAAGGCGCGCTCAGTACCGCGTACGACTGCGGCCGTGTGGTGGATCATGTTATCGACGGTGACCGGCAAGGTGTTTTTGTGCCCGAGCACGGTCATTCCCAGGCTGTCACCGACTAAAATGAGGTGTATGCCCGCCGCATCGACATAGCGCGCTGCCGCGTAGTCGTAGCAGGTGATCGCGGCAATCTTTTCCTCGCCTTTCAGCGCTGCAATGCCACGTGCTGTCCATTTTTTGGGTTCAGGCATGGGATGATTTACCAGTTTTCCTCAAGTTTAACGATATTTTCGTCGGATTCCAGCGAGGCGAGCAGTTGTGACACGGTTTCCGCCTGCTGCGGAAACAGCATGTCACCGCGCACATCGGAAAGAGGCTGCAGGACAAAGCGGCGGCTTGTCCAGCGGGGATGGGGTACCGTGAGTCCTCCGGAGTCGATGCACTGATCCCCGGCATAAAGGATATCGATGTCGATCGTGCGCGGTGTATTCTTGTCCCCGCTGCGCACGCGGCCCATGGCGGTTTCGATCAGGTTGATGAACTCCAGCCATTCCTTGGCACTGTATTCGCTCTCGATGATGATCACCGCGTTGACGAACTTCATTCCCCGGTACTCGGGAAGGACGTCTACCGGGTCCGTTTCGTACAAGGGCGAAGCCGCACATTCGCGCGTGCCCTCCACGGCCAGCACGCCTTGCCGGGCGGTTCGCAAGTGCTGAATGCGATCCTCCAGGTTGGTGCCGAAGCTGAGTCCAAACTCCATTCCCTCGCCGTCCGTTTTATCCCTTGAGGCCGAGTACATCGCGCATGGAATACAGGCCGGGACCTTGTCCGGCCAGCCATTCCGCGGCGCGCAAGGCGCCAATAGCAAAGGTGTCTCGACTGGTTGCGCGATGGGTGAGTTCAATCATTTCGCCTTCGGCGGCGAAAAGCACGCTGTGATCGCCAACGACATCGCCACCGCGCAGCGAGTGAAAGCCGATCTGTTTATCCGGGCGACCACCATCGGTGATGCCCTTGCGGCCGTGTTGAGCGACTTCGCCCAGATTCCATCCACTACCGCGGGCAGCGGCCTCGCCAAGGAACAAGGCCGTACCGCTGGGTGCGTCAAGCTTGCGGTGGTGATGCATCTCGGTGACTTCAATATCGTAGCCCTGGCCCTTGAGTCGAGCCGCGGTTTCTTCGACCAGGGCGGCGAGCAGATTGACCCCCAGGCTCATGTTCGGCGCGAAGACCACGGGAATTTTCTGCGCAGTGCTGGTCAGGCCTGCACACTCCTCATCGGTCAGGCCGGTGGTGCCAACCACCACCGCCTTGTTCCACTGGGCAATCAATTCCGCGCGTTCGCGAATACCGGCGTGAAAACTGAAATCGATAAAGATCTCCGTTTGATCTGCCAGGGCGGGAAGATCGGAGCTCAACGCAACCCCGACCGGGCTCAGGCCGGAAAGGATACCGATATCCTCCCCCTGGCCGGCAACGGAGCTCAGGTCGACGGCCCCCGCGAGCTGGAGACCGGGAACCTTTCCCGTGGCGAGACAGCGGACGAGGGCCTTGCCCATACGCCCCGCGGCACCGATAATACTGATGCGTAGGTTCATATCAGATTACCTTATGTTGAGCCAGGAGCTCTTCAAGTTTCTGGGTTTTCCCCGTGCTTTCATCGTATCCATCGGTATCACCGTCCATGGGTGCCAAGGGAAGACGGAAGGTGCCGCCCATTCTACCCATCAATTTCAAGGCCGTTTTAACCGGGATGGGATTGGTCTCCATGAACAGGCCGACGAACAGGGGGTGGTATTCAAGGTGGATTTTCTGGGCGTGATCAAAGTCTCCCCCCAGGGCACTGTGCACGATTTCGCAGATGGTTTCAGGAATGATGTTGGAAGCCACACTGACCACGCCGTCGGCGCCCACTGCAATCATGGGAAGGGCCAGTGCGTCGTCGCCGGATACCACGCTGATCGATCCGGGATCGCAGGTGCTGAGGATCTGGCTTACCCGGTCAACACTGCCCCCGGCTTCTTTCACTGAAACGATATTTTCATGGTCGGAAAGTTGCTTGATCAGGTCGATGGAAATCTCCAGGCCGCTGCGCCCGGGGACATTGTACAGCATGACGGGCAACCCGATGTCGGCCACGAGTTCGAAATGCCTACGCAAGCCGTTATCGTTTGGCTTGTTGTAATACGGGGTGACCTGAAGGGTGCCATCGCAACCGAACTCCTTGGCCTTGGTGGTAAGCATGAGTGCCTCGCTGGTCGAGTTCGCACCGGTACCCGCGATCACCTTTACGCGTCCGTTGACAGCTTGCGCGGTCACGTCGATGATGCGCATGTGCTCTTCAAAGTCGACGGTCGGCGACTCACCCGTGGTGCCGACGGGAACGATGCCGTCAACGCCACCCTGCACCTGGAATTCCACGTGCCGGATGAGGGCATCATAATCCACGGATCCGTCCGGATTAAACGGCGTGACGATTGCTGTGTACACCCCTTCAAACATCTAAGTTCCCTTGCATTTCGGTCATTCGTTTTTCTTGCTGGCTACACGCAGGCGGAGGGCATTCAGCTTGATAAAGCCTTCCGCGTCCTTTTGGTTGTAGACATCGTCCGCTTCGAACGTCGCGATATCCTCGTCGTAGAGGGACTGGTCGGACTTACGCCCAACGACCATGCAGTTCCCTTTATAAAGTTTCAAGCGTGCGGTTCCTGAAACCGTGCTGGCAGCCTGGTCCATGGCCGCCTGCAGCATTTCGCGTTCCGGGGCATACCAGAAGCCATTGTACACCAGGCGGGCGTACTCTGGAACCAGGGTGGCGCGGTAGTGAAGGACCTCCCGATCCATCGTCAACTGCTCCACGGCTTCCCGCCCGCGATGCAGGATGGTGCCGCCAGGCGTCTCGTACACGCCGCGGCTCTTCATGCCGACGAAACGATTTTCGACGATATCGATGCGGCCGATGCCATGCTTTCCGCCGAGCTTGTTCAGTGCCAGCATTACTTCCAAGGGAGTCATCGAAGCCCCGTTCACTGCAACGGCATCTCCCCGCTCAAAGTCAATGGTGACTTCCTCCGGTGTATCCGGAGCATCTTCCGGGGAACGGGACAGCTTGAACATGTCCTCCGGCGGTGCGTTCCAAGGATCTTCAAGGACGCCGCCTTCAAAGCTGATATGCAGGAGGTTACGGTCCATGCTGTACGGCTTCTTGGCCGTGACGGGCACAGGGATGCCGTGTTCTTTCGCGTAGTTGATCAGGTCCGTCCGGGATTTGAAATCCCAGTCCCGCCAAGGTGCAATGACCTTGATATCCGGCTGCAGGGCATAGGCTGTGAGCTCAAAACGCACCTGGTCGTTGCCCTTGCCGGTGGCTCCGTGTGCAATCGCTTCCGCCCCATTTTCCTGGGCGATCTCGACTTGCCGCTTGGCGATGAGGGGCCGGGCAATGGAGGTACCGAGCAGGTAGCCGGATTCGTAGACCGCGCCGGAGCGAATCATGGGGAAAACGAAATCCCTGGCGAACTCCTCGCGCAGATCCTCCACGTACATTTTGGACGCTCCGGTGGCCTTAGCCTTCTCTTCAAGGCCATCGAGTTCCTCTTCCTGGCCGACATCTGCGGCGTAAGCGATGATTTCTGCCTGATAGGTCTCTTGCAGCCACTTCAGGATGATGGAGGTGTCGAGCCCGCCGGAATACGCTAATACAATTTTCATGGGTGCTCCTTTTCCCCTTCAAATTTCAATGTTAAATTTTCTGGTTCAACGTCAAGTATCCACCGTCGATCAGTGGTATTCCTGCCATTGCCTAATGCCTTGGTCGATAATCTTTACCGCTTTCTTGATCTGGGCCTGCGTCACGATGAGCGGGGGAAGCAGCCGGATCACGTTCTGTGCCGTGGCAACGGTGATGAGTCCGTTCCGCATGAGCAGGGTTTCCAACTCTTTACAGGGCTGATTCATCACAATACCCACCATAAGGCCCAGGCCACGGATTTCCTCGACCGCGGGATGCTTCTTCTGGATCCGTTCCAGCCGCTTCATCAGCAGGGCACCATGTTTCTTCGCCTGCTCGACGAGGTTCTTTTTATCCAGGGTTTCCAGTACCGCCAGTGCCGCTGCACACGCGAGCGGATTGCCCCCGAAGGTGCTGCCATGGGTGCCGGGTTGGAGAATGGTGGATAATCCCGGTGTCGCGACGATCGCGCCGATGGGGACGCCGCCGCCCAGTCCCTTGGCCACGGAAATCGCATCCGGCACGATGCCGGCATGCTGGTAAGCAAACCATTCCCCGGTGCGTCCCATCCCGGTTTGGATTTCGTCGCAGAGCAGGAGCAGGCGGTGCTTGCTGCACAGTTCTCGCAAGTCCCGGAGAAAGACGGGGTCGACCAGGCGAATACCGCCCTCGCCCTGGATGGGCTCGATCATGACTGCGACGGTCCGGGGACCGATGCGCTCCTCGACGGATGCGAGGTCGTTCAGTTCAGCATAGGAGAAACCCTCTGGCAGCGGGGCAAAACCCTGGTGCAACTTTTCCTGCCCGGTCGCGCTGAGTGTTGCCAGCGTCCGGCCATGGAAAGAGCCATGAAAGGTGATGATCTCGTGCCTTCCCTGGCCGGATCCCCATAGCCGGGCGAGTTTGATCAGCGCTTCGTTGGCCTCCGCACCGGAGTTACAGAAAAAGGCCTTGCCGCCCAGTGAGCGGAGCGATAGCACGCGCGCCACCTGTGGCATGAGTTCATTGTAATAGAGATTCGAGGTATGGATGATCTTTCCGGCCTGCTTGCGCAGGGCAGAAAGGATCGCGGGGTGGGCATGGCCGAGGGTGTTTACCGCGATGCCACCTAGAAAATCCATATACTTATGCCCGTTGATATCCCAGACGTGCATTCCTTTGCCGCGCACCAGGGCAAGCGACGGCGCATAGGTGGGCATCAGATACTCCGTGTACAATGCCTGGAGTGTTTCCACGGCTTGCGGAGTCGTCGGTTCGGGGGTGATATTTTCCTGTTCTTCCATGTCCTTAACTCAGGCAAGGATTTCTGTGCCGACGCCTTTGTCGGTGAAGAGCTCGAGCAACAGGGAATGCGGAAGAGATGCATCGATGATATGGGTTTTTTTGATGCCGGCGTGAATGGCTTTGATCGCCCCGTTGACTTTTGGCATCATACCGCCCGCGATGACACCCCGGGCGATCAACTCTTCCACTTCTTTCACGCGTAGACTTGAGATGATGGATTCGGGGTTATCGATGTTCGCAAGGATACCGGGTACATCGGATAGGAAGACCAGTTTTCTCGCGCCGATCTCCCGGGCGACCGCGCCGGCGGCTTCGTCGGCATTCACATTGTAGGTATGCCCGTCCGGGCCGCGGCCGAGCGGCGTAACGATGGGCACCGTGTTCCGATCGAGCAACTCGTTCAGGGGTTGCACGTTCACCTGGGTGACATGGCCCACGTATTCCCAATCAATGGGCTGACCGGCCTCGTCCGTGCCGGTATGTTTTTCGACTTGGATGAGGTCGTTTCCGTGCACCCCGGTCGCGTTGCAGGTTTTATTCAATGTGGCAACCAATGCGGGATTTACCTCGTGGTTCAAGACCTGTTCCACCACCTCGATGGTGGCTTCATCAGATACCCGTAAGCCCTGGAGAAACCTGGACGCAAGCCCGCCCTCCTTCATGCGCCGGGAGATGGCTTTCCCGCCGCCATGGATGAGAATCGGCCGCATCCCGACGACTTCCATGAAGGCGATGTCGCGGATGATGTGTTCGTAATTCCTCGGGTCTTCGAGGATGCTTCCACCGAACTTGACCACGACCGTTTCGCCGCGGAAGCGTTGGATATACGGCAGGGCCTCAATGAGCGTGGCGGCCTTTTCTATGGCTTTTTGTACCATTTACACCCCTTAGCTTAGAACATGTTGAGCCGGACGTATTCCTCGGTGCAGTCGGCGGTATACAGCACCGCCTTGCCGGAACCCAAGCCGAGATCAACGCGAATGCTATACGACGATTCCCCGGTCACTGCCAGCACTTCCTCTCGGGAAGTTCCTGCATTGAGGCCGCCTTGGGCGACGGGTAAGTCGCCGATAAAGATATTAATTTTTGCCTCATCGATTTCGGACCCGGCATAGCCGAGGACGTCCATGATCCTGCTCCAGACCGGGTAGTCGCCTGCCCATGCGGTTTTGACGAGCAGGGAGTTGGCGATGGCACGTGCGGAGAGATCCGCGTCGTTGTCGTTGCAGGCACCTTCGACATGCAGGGTAATGATCTTCGAAGTGCCCTCACCATCTGCGACAATCCGCAGGGCCAGATGCAGGCTGAGGGCCTTGAGTGCCTCCAGAAATACGGGCCAGTCAGGGTGTGCAGGATTCAACGCGGTATTGCCCGCCCGACCGTTTGCCAGGACCATTACCGAGTCGTTGGTGCTCATATCGCCATCGATACTGATTCGGTTAAAGCTGCTCCCCGTGGCGGTATTCAAGGCGGCCTGTAAGGCCGGGGATTCGACCGCAGCATCCGTCATCACGAAGCAGAGCATGGTGGCCATGTTGGGTTCAATCATGCCGGCCCCCTTGGCCAGGGCACTCAGCCTGACGGATTGTCCGTCGATCAACACCGTCGTGGTGGCGGTTTTCTCGAAGGTGTCAGAGGTCAGAATACCGCCCGGGGCATGCAGGTCATTCGGGCTCAACTGTCCGGCAAGCATCCCGATGCCGCGGGCAATGGCCGCCATGGGTAGTGGCACGCCAATACTCCCAGTGGAGAAGACGTATATGTCCGCTTCATCCAGTCCGGTGGCCTGTGCGGTCAAGGCCGCCATGCGCCGGGCATCCAGCAAGCCGGGTTCACCGGTGCAGGCGTTGGCGTTTCCGCTGTTGGCGATGATGGCCCGCCCGGCCCCCGAACTGATGCGTTCCATGTCCAATTTGACCGGTGCCGCCTTTACCCGGTTGCGGGTAAATACGCCGGCGGCCGTAGCCGGCGAGTCCGACACGACCAGGGTCATGTCGCGCTGGGCGGGATTGCTCTTAATGCCGGCATGAACGCCCGCAGACCTGAAGCCTGGCGGAAGAATATACCTTTGCTCAATTTTCATCTTAATTCCTCATACAACGATCGCTGAAAAACAAGAAGCCCCGGACGGGTGACATCCGGGGCTCGCAAGGTGGCACGATAGGCCGTGCTTAGCGCTTCGAGAACTGAAAGCGTTTGCGTGCACCCGGTTGACCCGGTTTTTTTCGTTCCTTCATACGCGGGTCACGCGTGAGGCAGCCATTGGCCTTCAACACATCCTTGAGTGATTCATCGGCGACGAGAAGCGCGCGGGCAATACCGTGCCGGAGTGCCCCCGCCTGGCCGACTTTGCCGCCACCATGTACCTTGGCGAGGATATCGTAATGTCCAAGCGTCTCGGATATTTTCAGCGGAAACTCCGCGTAGGCCCGGAGGTTATCTTCCGGGAAGTAGCGTGAGAACTCCTTGCCGTTGACGAATACTTTGCCGACGCCCTTGGCGATACGTACGCGGGCGACCGATGTCTTTCTCCGTCCCGTAGCATTTGATGTTGCGATGTTTGCCATGATAATCCTCTGGGGCGATAAGCCGGATTAAATATCCAATGGTTGTGGCTGCTGAGCTGCGTGCGGGTGTTCGCTGCCGGCATAGACCTTTAAGCGACCGAGGATCTTCCGACCCATCCGGTTGCGAGGAAGCATGCCTTTCACCGCGGAGGTGATCAGTCGTTCCGGGTGCCGCTCCCGAATCACTTTAACCGGCGTGTGTGAACCCCCGCCCGGATAACCGGTGTGCCTGAAGTACATTTTCTTTTCTTCCTTCGAACCGGAGAACGCAACCTTCTCCGCATTGATCACGAGCACGAAATCCCCCAAGTCCAGATGCGGGGTAAAGGTACGCTTGTTTTTTCCACGCAGAACCTTGGCAATTTCAGTCGCCATGCGTCCTGCACGTTTGCCTGTTGCATCGACGATGAACCATTTGCGTTCACTTTCGTCCACGTTAGGTAAAGTCGTTTTCATTAAAAAATTCCTGTCGACCCTTGAAAAAGGAGGCGGAAGATAGCTTCGAATTGCGTCTCCTGTCAACCTTTGATCATGCAAAAACATGTGGAATCGCAGGATTATTTCCGGCGAAGTTTAATGGCGATATAGAGACCATAGGTCACAAAGAGCAGGAGAAAGCAGACGAGCACGCCCCCAGCCCCCCAGACCTCGGCCTGCTCATGCCAGGATACCCGCCCGCTGCGTCCCAGTAGAAGGCCAAGAACCCCGGAAATGCCAAAGAAATAGGCCAAACGACGGACCAAAAAATAGGCTTTGATCATCGTTCGGTACCCATAATGGAATTTTATAAAATAAATCTGGTAGTTCGGGTAGTTTTTTTTACTATGCACTTGGTCCCAGAAGCGGAAAGCCTCCAACCGCGTAGGACAAACGCCTGCGCATGGAGATTGCGGAATTTGCAATCGGTGCGCAGAGGTCTTTTCGCCTTCTTAAAAATGACAAAATAATAGTTTTCATCAGGGCGTTTTATAAAAAACGCGGCCTGTTGGTGTGGAGTGGTGATAAATGACGGATATACGATTTAATTGTCCTACCTGTGCATGTAAGTTGAAGATTCAAAATGACTTACAAGGCCGAAGTGTTGAATGCCCTTCCTGCATGACCGCCTTGGTCGTGCCCACGGCAGAGGAACCCGATATCCAGGTTCGAAATCTTGAGCTTGAAACACGATTGGAGACACAAGGACTTGAGATTCAACGACTTGAGAGAGAGCTTAGCCGCTTGATCACCGAGTTATATAAGTATCGGTCTCAGCCCAAGTCCAAGGTCCAGCCAATCGGCAAGGGTCGCCAGAATGAAACCCTGCAGCGTCGCGTGGATGCCTTGAGCGAGGAGGTTGTGGAAAAAAACAAGGCCCTTCGGGATGCCATGGCCCATATTCGACAGTTTGAAGCGAAAATTCGCGAATTATCAGGCAACCAGGAAGATATCAAGCCACCTGCCCTGGCTCTGGAGGGCTATGCTCCGGGATCCTCGCCCGAATTTGTTGAGCAATTTGAACAAAACAACCAGGGGGTGAACATATCTGAACTCCTGGAATTGCCGGCCCGGCATAAACCCTGAACATCCTGGTAAGGGGTCCCAACGCAGGCTGAGGGCGAATGGGCACACCGGTCAGGGCCCTTAACCCTGAAGGTGGCCTGTGCATGGAAATTTCGCCCCCCTTCCTCCGTAAATTGCTTATGGCATGCTAATTGCTGATTATATTCCCCCGCTCAAAGGACTGGATACCTGAGCAGGTGGAACGCGAGGAAAGTGTTCAAGCGACGGTGAATACTATGGATGTAGACGAGAAAATGAAGGCGAAGGATGTCGAGAAGGGGGGAGATTCCCTCCAGGATCGCCTAATTGACCTTGAGGGGAGGAAAGCGACGCTCAGCAAGCGAGTAAATATCCTCGAGCGCGACCTTGAACGCAAAACCGATGAGCAAGTTGCCGCGATCGAGGACAACGAGAAACAGATCAAAGAAATATACAGCCTGAAGAAAGGCGTAAAAGAGCAGCTGGAACAGGCCGCTCATTTCGAGAAATCCCTCGCCAAAGAAAAAGAAAAGCTCATCCAGGTCACCGATGAGCTGAATATCAAGATCCAGGAAATCGATTCACAGAACAAGCATCTTGAGAGTGAGTTGAGAGACACGTGTCTTGGAAGGGAGGACAGGGAAAAGGCCCTCGCCGAAGTTACGCGTGAACGCGATAAACTTGCACGACGTGCAACCGATGTCGAGGGGGCGACTGTTGCCCTCAAGGAACAGCTTCACGGACTCGAAGTCGAACAGGTCGAACTCGAGCGCGAGCGCAAGAAATTTCAGGATGAAATTGCTGAAGCCAATCGAACGCACGGAAAGCTTTCGAAAGCGCACGGCGATCTGGAGCACAAGCACGGAACGGTAGAGAGGGAACTCCGCCAGAAGGTCGCCGATCATCTGGTGTTGAGTGAGGAGGTTGAAGCACTTCGCGTCGAGTTGTCTGAAACCTATACCGGTCTCGAGGCCAGCAAGAAAGAGGCGGAAAAGTTCAAGCAGATACTCGCCAATAAAGACATGGACTTCGCAGGCGAACTCAACGAGTTGAACCAGCGGTCAGAAACGCTCAAGGAAGAAAAAAGATTGCTCGAAGCGGAACACTACAAGCTCGAGAGTAAATTCAAGAAGATCCACGAGGAGAACAGCCACCTCCAGGACGAGGCCGGAGCAATTGCCGGAAAACTTGAGATTGCCACCGAGGACCTGGAACGCCGGACCAGTGACCAGGCTTCAGCAAGTGGACGAGCCAAGCGGCTGGAAAACGAGAAGCGTCAACTGGAGGAAGAGAGCAGTGAATTGCTGGCGACCAATAAGCAACTGAGTGGCCAGATGCAAGAGGTTGAAAAGTTACTGAACAGCTCGAAGTCTCAGGTTGAACAACTCTCCTCGCTAAAGGGGGCGGCGGATGCGCAAGTAGAGAAACTCAGCCAGGAAGGACAGACTGTTGGCGAGCGCCTGCAGCAGATGTCGGATGTCCTGGAACAAAAAACCCGGGCATATGAAACGGCTGCACAGGAGCTTGAATCGATTAAGGGCAAGCGCTCAGGTGTCGAGGATCAAGTCGAGCGGGAACGGTCCCGTGCCGAGAAGCATCAGGAACGCGTCAAGGAGCTGGAAGGCGAAGTCGAGCGCGGTTTCGTGCAGGTGAAGGATGCCGCCGCCCAGTTGCAGAAAGTTACCACCACCATTTTAGACCTGCGTAAAGCTAACAAGGATCTCCGACAGAAACTGAGCGCAGACGATTCCAGTAAAGCAGACAAATCCTCCGAGCAGGAATTGAAAATAGGTGCCCAGGAGGAGGAACTAAACCTTTTGCGGAAACAGCTTGAAGCCGCTGGGGAGGAACGTGGCGAGGGGGATGGCGATGCGGGTAAAATGGCCGCCCAGCTACAGGTGGCTCAAAGTGAACAAAGCGAACTTGCCGAGATGGTCGATGTCCTTAAAGACGAACTTAAGCGCGTGAAACAGGCTGCCCCTCAAGCCGGTGGCTCCGCGCCCGAAGATGCCGAGCTCAAGGCGGAGAACGATACCCTGCGCAAAGAGTTGGAATCCTTCAAATCCGCGAACGAAGGTGAATCGACTTCGGATGAGGCCCTCAAGAAATTACAGCGTGAACACGATGAGATGAAGCGCGGAAAAGAGGAAGCTGAAAGGTTGGTTAAAGCCCTACAGGAAGAGGACTCCGCTGAATTAAATAGTGATATCGGGAAGTTGTGCGATGAGAAGGAGCGTTTAACTTCCGAACTCTCCCAGGCCCGGATGACGATTATGGATGCCGCGAACCTCATGAGCAAGTCGCGCGTGCTGGAGGAAGAGAATACCAAGCTTCGTCAGGAAAATGGCACGCTCAAAAAAGGTGTGGAGCAGGCCTTGAATGCGGATTTCCAGGCCAAGGAACTCATCATAAAATCGATGGCCAAAGAAGAAACCCGGCCGAGTTCGGCATTGAGCCCCGTGTCGGGGGCGGTGAAAACCGAAGCGTCCTCTGATGAGCCCGAAGCGCCAAAACCTGCGGTGAAAACCGAAGCGTCCACTGATGAGCCCGAAGCGCCAAAACCTTCTGTGAAACCCGGCCTGAAGCCCAAAGACTCCACTGCGGAGGTAATTAAGCCGAACGAAGCACCCGGCCTGAAGACCAAGCCCGTAGAAGAAGCGTTGGGCGACAATACGCACAAGCTTAAACTGAAGCCCGTTGACAAAGGCGAAAAAGACGAAAAAGACAAGGTAAAGGATGCCGCCGGCGCGTCGATCAAGTCCAAATTCGCCAAGTCGCTTTTCGGATCTGTCAAGGCTCCAAAGTCAAAGAAGAAATAAGTTCAATCCTCTTTTTCGGGCCGCTCTCGCAGGGCGTTAGGAAGTTGGAGAAGCGTGTTGTCCCCACTGCTTTCTTTACGCAGGTCTTCCGCCATCGGCATGATAGAGATTACATACGCTGGATTGAGGTACACCCGGGCGAGGTAATGGGGATCCCACTCGGACCATCCCTGGATCCGATCGTTGTCGTCGAAATAAACAAGGTCCTCAAGCAGGACGAATCCCCCTGCTCCGAGTTGTTTCATCAGGGAAGCTTCGTTCAGGGTTGTGCTGCCAAAATACAGGTAGGTTTCATGGCCGGAAAGCATCTCCACGCGGTACCAATGTCGTTTCATGCCATAGTTCTGACAGGTTTCATGAACCAAACCAAACCTATCCTTGGGGAAATCGTCTGTAATGGGGTGTGAAATTTTCCTGGAACACCGAAACGACTCACCTGCGTTTTTGCCGTAGTGCAGCATCCTGCATGGCAAAATACGATTGGTTGGACGCTCCCCGGCGTGATCCCTTCAAGCCGAGCGACAGGGTCAGGTCTTCACAGGCTTTCCAGATCACGGGATGGGGAACGAGGCGGTCAATGCCACAGCCTCCTGCTTGACACGCTCCATGACCGATTCGTCCTCGACATTACCCAGGATCTCCGAGATCCAGGCGGCGATCTTCACCATCTCCGCTTCTTTCATGCCGCGGGAGGTCACGGCTGGTGTGCCGAGACGAATACCGCTTGCCACAAAAGGACTCCGGCTATCGAAAGGGATCCCGTTTTTGTTGACGGTAATGAAGGCCTTATCCAGGACCTCTGCGGCGACCTTTCCGGTGATGTCAACCGGGTTCAGGTCCACCAGCATAAGGTGATTGTCGGTCCCGCCGGAACAGATACGCAGACCCCCGCTTTCCAGTCCGTGGGCCAGGGCCTGGGCATTCTTGATGACCTGTTCCTGATACGTTTTAAACGAAGGCTGGAGCGCCTCGTGGAAGCAGACCGCCTTGGCGGCGATGATGTGCATGAGCGGGCCGCCCTGAATGCCAGGGAAAATCTGCTTGTCGATGTCAGCGGCAAAACGCTCCTGGCAAAGAATGAGCCCGCCGCGCGGTCCCCGCAGGGTTTTATGCGTTGTGCTCGTGACGAATTCGCAATGGGGCACGGGATTTGGGTGGCAGTCTGCGGCAACCAGACCCGCGATGTGTGCCATATCGGCCATCAGGTAAGCACCGACTGCATCGGCAATCTGGCGGAGCCGCTGGAAGTCAATAATGCGCGAGTATGCACTGGCTCCGGCGAGAATCAGCTTCGGCTTGTGCTCCTCGGCCAGTTCTTGAATGGTGTCGTAATTCAGGCACTCGGTCTCCTTGTCGACGCCATAATGAACGATTGTGTACATGCGCCCGGAGAAATTAGCACCGAGTCCGTGCGTGAGATGGCCACCGTGTGCGAGTGAGAGGGAAAGGATGGTGTCGCCGGGCTCCAGTGCCGCATAAAAGACCGCCATGTTGGCGCTGCTTCCACTGTGAGCCTGGACATTGGCATGATCAGCCCCAAATAGTTCTTTGGCGCGGTCGATGGCGAGTTGTTCCGCCTGGTCGACAAATTCGCAACCGTGATACCAACGCTTGCCGGGATAACCTTCCGCATATTTGTTGGTCATGAGCGAACCCTGGGCCTCGCGAATCGCTTTGCTGGCGTAATTCTCCGAGGCGATCAGTTCGATGTTCTGGAATTGCCGACGTTCTTCATTCTTGAGCGAGGAATAGATCTCGGGATCGGTTTTGTAGACGTTGACCGGGTAATTGATCGACGCGGCGATGTCATCGATCTTGCTGATGCGTTGTTCATGTCGCCCACCTTCAAACTCGTTGTTGAGCCAGGCGTTGAGGATTTCCTCAAGCTGCTTGCTGATTTCGCCGTTTCCAGGCAGGGCGAGGATGTTGGCGTCGTTGTGGGTCCGTGCCATCTTGGCGAAGGCCGGATTCATAACCAGTGCCGCGCGAACGCGGGGAAACTTGTTGGCCGTGATGCTCATTCCGATGCCGGTCGTGCAAACGAGAATGCCCTGGTCGACATGGCCTTCTGAGACGCGGCTGGCGACGAGTGCCCCAAAGTCGGGGTAGTCGACGGATTCCAGCGATTCGGTGCCGAGGTCTTCCACCTCAATGTCCCGTGCGGCGAGGAGCTCCTTGATGCGGTTCTTTATTTCCAGACCACCATGATCGGCGCCGATTGCGATTTTCATATTGTTGCTCTTTCCTTGGTCAGGTCGTTCGAGCTTCCCGGGTTCGCGGAGCATTAAGATAAGATCTGCGAGTGCACTGTCAATTTCGTCACGTATATGGCGGTAGACCTCCATCGGGCCCCCGACGGGATCGTTGATATCCCGGTTGGTTCCCCCGGTGCCGAAGGACGTCAGCAGGCGGACTTTTTGGTCCGCTTCGGGAACCGAATGCAGGATCATCTCCCGATGGCCAGCGGTCATTACCACGACCAGGTCGGCCTCGTCAACCAGTTGCCGGGTGAGGAGTGTGGTGCCCGACAACAGGGGCTCCACCTTTCGCTCCCGGAGGGCTTGGATGGCTTCCGGACTCGGCGGAAGACCGTCGCTGGTCGATATGCCTGCCGAAGAAATCATCCATTGTTCCTGCGCCCCGAGTCGATGGATCATCAAGGCTTCCGCCATGGGTGATCGGCAGGTGTTCCCGGTACAGACAAAAATTAATTTCTTTTTTGCTTCGCTCATGGGTGTTTTCAGGCGGGTAGAACCGCCCACGGTTCATCCTAGTGCATCTTCGATTTCATGCAAACCAAGGCCACCTTCGCGCAGGAGTTCAATCGAATCGGCGGACAATTGGAGAATCGAACTGGCCACCTTAAGCGGGCAAGGACCTCCGTCAAGTATCAAGGAAACCGTAGCGGGGAGAACGGCTTTCGCATCTTGAGCGGTCAGCGCATCGGGTTCCCCGCTACGATTGGCGCTGGTCACCAGCAGGGGGCAATCCAGCGCCCGAAGTAGTTTCAAGGCTACGGGATGGTCCGGCACGCGGTAAGCGACGGTACCTTCCCGTACATGGGGCAGGACCAGGGTGAGTGGGCCGGGCCAGAAATGTTCCGCGAGCCGGCGCGCACGCGTGTCAACCAGGGCGCCGTGGGCAATGACCTGGTCCAGATCCGCGACCAGGCGAGCAACCTTCTTTTCCGGGGGACGTTGCTTTGCCGTGAACAGGCGATCGACGGCGTGCGGCAGGTCTTCCAGGCAGGCCATGCCGTACACGGTGTCGGTGGGGAATACAACCAGTCCTCCTTCACGGAGTTCCTGCACCGCCTGTGAGATCGCCGCATCCGTAGCGGGAACGAGGGCTGTCATCGTATCCAGCGGTCAAGGGGTTTTTCCGAAAGCACGAATATTCAGCGCCTTCAAACCAAGGAGTACATCAAATGCACGCTGCATGATCGCATCGTGTGCCGTACGCTCCTGTATCCGTTCACCAATGCGATCTTCGTCTCCAGTCTCACGGTGGTTAAACCTGGGTTCCGGGGCAACCGGATCCACCTTCATGTTAACATCAGCAACCTCGATGTCCGGTTGAATGCCACGGCTGCCATCATACGTCGTGCCGTCACTCATCACGACCTGGTGTGTAGCAAGGTACAGGTAGTCACCTCCAGCCAACTTGATAAAATTCCGGAGGGCAAAATCACCTTCCGTGGTTTCCCCGAGCACCATGACACCCAGGCCACTGCCTTTAAGCGCAGCTGCCAGCAGCTCGGACGCACCAGAGGTTCGGCGGTTAACCAGTATCATCACCGGCAAGGTGATCGGCGTGGTCTCTCCGCTTTCAAATTTATCCAATCGGTTCAGCGGGGTGTGCTGAACCGTAAACAGGGGACTGCTCGCCGGGGCAAATTGTTCGGCGATCGTTTTGACCGCAGCAAGGTTTCGACCACCGGCATTGCGCAGATCGAGAATGAGCCCGACCTTGCCCTGCTGCTCCCAGTTTCGAAGCTGTTTGACCAGTCCAACAGCGCCGTTCTTATACAAACCGTTAATCTTGATGTAGCCGATCTCCTCGGGTAGTGCTTCGGTGATCTCAACCGTTTTCAACTGACCGGTGCGCAGGGTAAGGACCAGTTCGCGGATTTCGCCCTCGGCATTTTGTAAGGTGAGCTTGAGGGTTCGTTCTACCCTTGAGCGCAGCAATTCCACCGCTTCGCTGAATCGGTTGCTGGAGAACTTCTTGCCATCGACCGCAAGAATCACATCATCGAGATGCACGCCCGCACGCGGTGCGGGAGTCCCGGGATCCATTCGGTGTATGCGGTGCAGACCGTTGGTAATGATCAGGCGAATCCCCGAATCGTATATCCGCCCGGCGTGGCGCTCCTTGAGGCGCTGGGCCTGCGTCTCCGTCAGCAGACCGCCGAGCGGATCGGCCGATTGAACGAGGACGATGGCTGCCGCACGCCGCGCACGATTTTCATCGAAAGCTATCCCACTCTTCTCGAGCAGACTTACCACTTCGTTGAACAGGCCTGCTTCCTGTCCTTGAACCGGAAGGCCGAGGCTTCCGGCCATCCAGAGGCCGGTTAGAGAGATCAACAACCGCATGGACTATTTCACCGCGGACGGAATGGCCGGGACAGGCGCTGGAGCCGGGATTATGGGAGCGGTCCGCGCCGGGGTGACCCGAAAATCAGTAGGTTTTCCGGTATTGGAAGCCGGGATAACGACCCTCGGGGCGGAGACCCTGGGGCTGTTTGCGGTATAGGGGTCCAGTACATTGATGGGGATCTCAATCACTTCTTTTCCCTTCACGTTGGTCCGAATGATAATCTTCTCCCCGTTCAGCGACTTGTTCGCCGTGATATCCCGTACAACGATCCGCCATCCATAACGGCCCTTGTTTTGGACCGTTATATTGGCCTGTTCGGAACAGGTGCACTCGGCGGACTGGATGATAAGGTTAGCCACGGAATTCGCGCGCACGGTAATGTAACGCGTCTGGGGGGTCTTGATTGCCGAGGAAAGCTGTAAGATATTGGGGATAATGGTCAACTGGCCCCGGACGGTTGCAATCACGGGAACCGAGATATTGGGCATGGCCTTCGAGGTGGTCTGGATGTTGAGTGTTTCACGAAACACACCCTGCCGGGCTTCGCCCTTGGCCGTCACCTTCACTTCATACCTTTTACCCGCTTCGATAACCTTGATCTCGGTGTCGACCAACTGCCGGCTGCTGAGCACTTTCGTGATCTCAAAAGGTTCATCCCGGGTTGTGCTCACGGAGATCGTCCGGGTGAATTTTCCCGGTGGGAGTACGCCCTCGGGAAGGACGCCAAAAGAAATACTGACCGGTTGCACATCGATCACGGAGGTTGCGGTCCCGTCGAAGCGCAACTGCATGGTGGAGCGCTTGGGGTCGTTGGAGGTCACCACGATGTTCTTGATCTGGCGGCCCCGGCGACCTTTCAAATTAAGGGTCACGGGAATCTTGGTGCTCAGGCCGGGCGCGACGGTGCGCGGCTTGGTGTCTGTGATCGTGCATCCGCAGGTTGGACGGATGCTCCTGATCTCAAGCGGTTCGTCGCCCGCGTTCTTGATGACGAAGGTATGCTTGACCAGTTTGGTGTTCTCGACTGTTCCGAATTCAAACACGGCATTTTCACATTCAAGGATGGGGGCCGCACCGGCCGTCCATCCGGCCAGGACACCCACGACGGTCATCGTACAGAGGGCTGTTTTCATTGTTCTATATCCACGTTAAGCTATTCCGGCTGCAGGTTCGAACCTTGGGAAACGTATATAATCATGCCATCAAATCGCGCTATTTCAAGGATTTAAGCGTTTCGGCCACCCGGATGGGTACCCGGATGGTTTCCTTGCCCGGGATATCGGTTTGCAGCACTAAATGGCCACTTTTGACCGCATCGTTGATCTGAATGTTCGATATTCGAATGCGTTCGCCGAAACGGGTTGCGGGAAGGACTTCGACCTCTGCCGCTGGGTCCGGCCAGGTAGCCCCGAGCAAGGTGTACTCGCTGACGGCCCCGGGCCGGATGTAGACATAGCGAACCCTCGTGGTGTCGAGGAGGTCAACCGGGTTTGGGCTGATGATCAGGGCATCACGAATGATCCCTCGCACCTGGATTGAGAAGTACGGCAGGTCCTTGTGATCGGTATTGATGTAAATCAGGTCATTGACCTGGCCGGAGGTCCTTTCAACCGGTGGGACATGGACGGTGAGATCGTATATTTTCCCCTCCTTAATCGTCTTTAACTCCGTCTTTACCAGGCCAAGCGTGGCCTTTATGCCCGAGAGTTTGAACCGGAGGCCATCGGTGGAGTAGATACGGACGGTGCGGGTAAGCGGCGTATTCGGTTCAATTGCACCCAGTACCACCGAATCCGGATTCGTGCGAATCTTCGCCAGGGCTACGCCATTTAGGAATAGCTGGTAGCGCTTATGCAGGGGATCATTGGTCGGTATGGTGATAAACTTGTTCTGAACCCCGTAGCGCCGGCGGAGGTCGAGCTGCAGCGTGACCTGGGTCGTTTCACCCGGCAGCAGCTCATGCCGGTATGTTCCCGCCCGGGTACAGCCACAGGAGGCCCTCGCCTCGCCGAGCTTCAGCACCGCATCCCCCACATTCTTCAAGGTGAATGTATGGCGGATCTTGGCTGAGTTGTTCCTTTCGCCAAAGTAGAAGACCGGTTGTTCACACAGAATCTCCGGGGCGGCCTGGGTGAGGCCCGCGAAGGCGAAAAGGACTATCCCGATCAAAATGTTCATGTTATCAACTGTTGAGGAGCGCATCCGGCCTCCACGGGCCGACAGCCTGCCATTCACCCATCATTGTGGCCTTGTCGCTCGCGCAAAAGCAATTTAGGCTTTAATCTTCATGAGTACAATCCACCAAGTGCCGGAAATCAGCATCTCCGGGTTCGAGATCCTCGAGCTCCTGGGTGAAGGCGGCATGGCGAAAGTATACAAAGCTCGCCAGACCCGGCTGGACCGGATTGTCGCGGTTAAGGTGCTAAAGTTCGGTATTGCCGCTGAAGATGAAGAGGAACGGGAGCGCTTCAAGAGCGAAGCCCGGGCCGCCGCAACCATCAATCACCCCAATATCGTCCAGATTATCGACGCCGGCGAGGTGGGAACGATCCCTTATTACGTCATGGAGTATGTCCCCGGGTACTCGGTTGCGGACCTCCTGGATATCAAGCGCATCATCCCCGAAGAAGACGCCCTATCCATTGCTTCGGAACTCGCCAACGCCCTTGAGTACTGCTGGGACCAGCACCAGATGATCCACTGCGATATCAAACCCGACAACATCATGCTTCACACCGAGGGAACGGTTAAGCTGGCTGACCTTGGACTGGCGCGTGTCCTGGGGCGGGCCCAGGTGGAAATCGAAAACGACATGACCATGGGCACGCCGCATTACATGTCACCGGAACAGGCCCTGGCGGACGATGAGCTCGACTGCCGTTCGGACATGTATTCGCTCGGAGCCATGCTCTACCATATGCTGACCGGGGTCATTCCCTTTCACTCCCTGGATATGGAGGTGGTCCTCCAGAAGCAGATCGAGGGATTTCTCCCGGATCCTTACGAGGTCAACCCGAACCTGTCCGGTGCTTCCATCTACCTGATCGAAAAGATGATGGCCAAACATTCATCCGATCGCCAGCAGAGTTGGGGCGAAGTCGCCGCTGACATTGAACTCGTGATCGCGGGCCACATGATTAACAAGCCGATCCGGGGCGAAAGCATCAGTACCATCAGTCGGCATCCCGAGCGGCCGATGCCGAAGATCGTTCCCCCGAAAAAGAAACAAGCCCGGATGCATGTCAAGGCGGACCAGAAGCCAAAGCGACGCATCCTGATCAGCGAAAAAGAGAAAAAGCAAATCGCCGCCCACCACCAGCACCGCGAGCATGACGAAATGCCGCGATCCCTGAGCGTGCTTGGACTCATCGCCGTGCTCTTCATCCTGCTTTATGGCTATACCGCGTTGGTGACGAATAAGCGCAGCCTTGATGTACAGGCCCTCCTTCCCGTGCAAGCGGCACCCCCCTCGACCCGATCCGCACCGGCCCCGATAGCCGGTCGCATACAAGCGGGATCGGCCAAAGACCGGGCCAACCGTGACGCGGTGCTCGACGAGGTGACAAAAAAGCTGAACCGGCGCAAAGCGCCCCGGTCCGCCCCGGAAAAGACCGGGGTCAAAGCACCGCCCGCCCGCGAGGATACCGCGTCGGCAAACGCAGCGATCAAGCCCCCGCCGCTCCGCGAAGACATCGCTCCTGCCCCGCCCGCACTGACTCCACCCAAACCCGGCAAGGACCCCGGGCCAAAGAACAGGGAGGGATGGGATAATCCGGATTACGCCAGGGCGGTGAGGGGCGCCATCAATTTGCGAAAAATCTTTATTCAACATATCAAGCGGAAAGCTCCGCTCGAGGATTTACAGAAAATTGAATCGGCTGCGCGCCACCTGGTCGACGAGTTCGATAAACTGGAGGCCATTGCACCTGCGGGGGTTTCGATTGAAGCCTACAAGCGCGACATGAATCGACTGATTTTCGACTGCCACCAGTCGATGAGGATTAACTAAGGCCCCCTGAATCAGCCGCCGTTCGTGAAAAGCGCCAGGCAGGGTTCGGTATCCGCCAGTGACTCCAGTGCCACGTCGGCCCCGGCGGCCAGCAGTGCCTCCGCATCGTAGCCGCCGGTAGCCACTCCGATCGCCATGGCCCCGATGGCATGTGCAGCGTTGATGTCACGCGGCGTATCGCCGACGAGATAGGTTTTGGACAATGCATGCCCCTTGTTTAGCGCACGCGCACGTTCGTGGGCGAGCCGCGCCATCTCCTTACGATCCGCATGATCGTCACCAAAACCACCATGGTCAAAATGGTGGTCCAGTTGTACGTGGCGCAGTTTGTTATAGGCCAACCTCTTCGCGTTTCCCGTGACCAGGCCCAGCAGGCAGTCGGCGTCATCGTCCAGGCCTTGCAGCAATTCGCGTACACCCTCGAAAACGGTTATCGGTGTCGCGGTAAAGGCTTCATCGTAGGCGCTTTCTATGGATTCGAAAAAGGCATCCGCCTGGCTGAGGCCGTCGGCTTGTCCATGATGGGTGAGGATGTCCTCGAGCACGCCGAGGTCCGTCGCGCCGGGAAAGTGGATACGGTTCATATCGACTTCGATGCCGAAATGTCTACGCACGGCGATACCGTACGCGCAGCTTCCGGCCCCCCCAGTGTCGAGCAGGGTGCCATCGATGTCAAACCAGACGGCTACCTCAGGCATGCGTGACGCTCAGTTCAGGGGACAGGTTCAATGATAATCGAGCGGGCTGGGACAAGCGAGTCCATCCCCGGGTAGCCTGTTTTAGCCGGAAATACAAAGGCTCACCGGCTCTTTTTGCGGGCGGTTCCGTCTTTGTAAAACGGTAAACCCGTTACCCTCGCGGGCAGTTCTTTGCTGCGCACGGAGATGGCCAATTCGGTTCCGGGTGCATGAAAGCCGTCATCCACGTAGGCCAGGGCTATCGCACAATCCAGGGAGGGCGCGACAGAGCCGCTGCTGACTTCGCCCACCGTTTCGCCATCCGCGACCACCCGGTCATGCGATCGGGCGGCGCGTTTGCTCTCCAACATCAGCCCGACGAGGTGCCGCGTCGGATTCGCGAGCTCCTGCTCGACCGCAGGTTTCCCGATAAAATCTTTCCCCATGTGAATAAAGGCCCCGCCCGTTGCTCCTGCAGGTGTCATGTGGGTGTTGAGCTCGTTGCCGTAGAGTGGGTAGCCCATTTCGAGTCGAAGGGTATCGCGGGCACCGAGTCCTGCCGGTTGAATCACGCCGCCACCAACCAGGCGATGCCAGATATCGATCGCGGGTTCGGAATCAAAATAAAATTCGTAGCCCCATTCGCCGGTATAGCCCGTGCGTGAAAGCGTCATGGGTATGCCGCCCAGTTCAAGGTCCGCGAAGCGGAAGTAGCCCAAATCGGGCAGGGGGCCAAGAACCGCCTCGACGGCCTGTCGTGCCCCCGGTCCCTGGACATCGATCTTGGTGCGACCAGGCGACAAATCGGTGAAGGTAGTGTTGGCCGACAGGTGGGATCTAATCCACGAGGCATCGTCGCCACGGGTCCCGGCATTCACCACGAGAAAGAAGTGATCCCCCGTCCTCCGGTAGCAGGTCAGGTCATCGATGACCCCGCCTTCGTCGTTCAAGAGGAAGCCATAGCGGCACTGGCCTTCACGAATCGTGTCCACGTCCAGGGTGAGCAGGTTTTCCAGGTCGGCCTGGGCCCCGGGCCCTTTTACCTCGAATTCCCCCATGTGACAGGTGTCGAAGATCGAGGCTTTCGTCCGGGTGTGATGATGCTCGTTGAGAATGCCTGCATATTGAATCGGCATATCCCACCCACCAAACGGTCCCATGCGTGCCCCGGCGGCCTTGTGGACCTCGCAGAGTGGGGTATGGAAGAGTTGGTCGGCCATAATTCTTGCTTCGTCCGGGTTGAAATACGTCCCGGCTGTGATTATCATAGTAGCCTACCCAGGAGAATACCGAACTTGAACAAAGACATCTCTGAGTTGATTAAGGATTGGGAATACGATCCGGCGATTGTCAACGCGCGACATATTCTCGGGGCTGACGGCACGCGTCGTATTCAGTTGCGCATGGACCTCGGCATCCTCCAACTGGAGATGACGGGGCGTCCGGATGGCACGCGGCCCCGGGGCTATGATACCCTGCTGGACTATTTCAAGATGGGGGCGGGAACAAGCAAAGGCCGGTTCAAATTAAATGCCAATGACTGTTCGGAATTGCAGCAGGAGGCCACCCAGTTTTACTATCGCTATATCTCGAGTCTCTCGCTCAAGGATTACGATACCGTGGTCCGCGATACGCAGCATAACCTTGCGCTGTTTGAATTTGTCGAAGCCCATACGGAGGACGCCGGAATGGCCTGGGAGTTTACCCAGTACAAGCCGTACCTGCTCATGATGCAGACCCGGGCGCTCGCGGAATCCGCCGCCGCCAGGAAAGATTTCGAAAAAGCCTCCTGTGCGGTGATGCGTGGGCTGGAGGAAATATGGACTTTCTGGGATGAGCAGAACGAACCCGCATTAAAGACCGATAGCCACGAGGTGGAGGTGCTTACCAGGTTGCTCGAGACCTACATCAGTGAAGCGCCACTGAGCGAGGTGGACGAGCTGAGGGAAAAACTTCACTACGCGATCAAGTCCGAGAACTACGAGCGAGCCGCGAAGCTGCGTGATGAATTGCAGGCCAT
>JAYGFS010000198.1:0-6631 GCA_046581765.1 Verrucomicrobiota bacterium | reverse complement strand
ATGTGGGACACAAAAGAAGTCCGGGTGCAACACGGAGGACAATAGCACGATCCGATGCACGGCCCTGAGCCTCGGGTCAGAAGGGAGAGGCATGGAGCGCGAGGAAGGCATCCCACTCGGCCTTGGAAATCTCAAAGGGTTCCGGGGAAAAAGGCCTGCATTCGCCGGATCATCCGGTAGGGTGATCCCATGAACCGGATGCACGGACGCTGGATGATCGCCGCCCTGGCTGGGATGACCGTCCTCGGCGGGGCCGATGAAGCCGCGTCTGCGGACTGGGCCGTTTATCTCGGGAACAAGGGGCGTACCAACTACTCCACCCTGGACCAGATCAACCGCTCCAATGTCTCCACCCTCGAGCGCGCCTGGGTGTACGAAACCGGTGACAAGGGCGAGTACCAGGCGAACAACCTCGTGGTCGACGGGGTGCTCTACACCCCCTCCTCCCGCCGCAAGGTCATCGCGCTCAATGCCGCAACCGGGGAGGAGATCTGGCAGTGGGATCCCGCCGGGGAGCGCTCGGGGGCGGGCCGCGCGCGCCAACGCGGCCTCGTCCTCTGGCAGGATGCACCCGGTGGGGAACGACGCCTGTTCACCGCGGTGAACAACTTTCTCTTCGCCCTCGATCCCGCCACGGGCAAGGTCATTCGAGACTTCGGCGAGAAGGGGTCCATCAATTTGCATTCCGGCCTCAACACCCCGGGCATTATCTACCGGGACCTCCTGGTCGTCGGCGGGGTGGGCGGCGCCGGGACGGTCCGCGCCTTTGATGTGCGCAGCGGCGAGCTGCGCTGGCTGTTCAACCTCATTCCGCGACCCGGTGAATTCGGCGTGGACACCTGGCCGAAGGACGCCTGGAAAACCGCCACCGGCCTCATGCCCTGGCCCGGCCAGTCGCTGGATGAAAAACGGGGCATCGTCTACGTCGCCACCAAGACCGCGCAACCCGACTTTTACGGCGGCCGCCGCCACGGGGCAAACCTGTTTGCGAACTGCGTGGTCGCCCTGGACGTCAACACGGGCAAGCGCATCTGGCATTTCCAGACCGTCCACCACGACCTGCTCGACAAGGACCTCCCCTGCCCCCCGATACTCCTGACCGTAAAGCACGGGGGCAAGACCATCGATGCGCTTGCGCAGGGCACCAAGCACGGCCTGCTCTTTGTCTTCGACCGGGTGAGCGGCAAACCGCTCTGGCCGGTCGAGGAACGACCCGTGCCGGCCTCCAGCCTCGCGGGTGAGCAGGCCTGGCCCACCCAGCCCTTTCCCACCCGGCCGCCCCCCCTGATGCGACAGGGCTACACCGAGGCGGACGCGTCCGATATTTCACCGGAGACGCACCAGTTGACCCTCGACCGGATCAAGGCGTCCCCGAACTTTGGCCCCTTCCCCGCCCCGAGCCTGAAGGAGACGATCATGTTCCCCGGCTTCGACGGCGGCATGGAATGGGGCGGAGGGGCCGCCGACCCGGACGGCATCTACTACGTGAATATCAACGAGATGCCCTGGCTGGTGCAGATGGTGGAGACCCGTCGCCCGGATGGATCCCCGCTGCACCGGGGCGAGCGGGATTACATGATCCTCTGCGGCTCCTGCCATGGGCTGGACCGCAAGGGCAACGCGCTCGCCGGCTTCCCGGGCCTCGTCGATGTCGACAAGCGGAAAACCCGGGAGCAACTGGACCAGGTCACGCGGGACGGTGCCGGCCGCATGCCGCCGTTCAAGCACCTCCCGGCCGCGAAACGGGCCGCCATCCTCGACTACGTCCTGGACCCCGCGGCCGCACGCGATGCCCAGGCCGCAAGCGACCGGAGCCCGGGCTACGCCTTCGCGGGTTTTCGGCGCTGGCTCGACCCGGAAGGCTATCCCGCGATCAAGCCGCCCTGGGGGACCCTCAATGCCGTCGACCTCAACACCGGGACGATCAAGTGGAAGGTCGTGCTCGGCGAGTACGAGGCCCTCACCCGGCGCGGTATCCCGCCCACCGGTACCGAGAACTACGGGGGGCCCGTGGTCACCGCGGGCGGCCTGGTCTTTATCGGCGCCACCGCCGACGAGCGCATCCGGGCCTTCGACAAGGAAACGGGCCAAACCCTTTGGCAGGCCGGGCTGCCCTTCGGCGGAAATGCGACGCCCAGCACCTACCAGGTGGACGGTCGCCAATACGTCGTTATCTCCGCCGGCGGCGGAAAGTCCGGCCGGCCGAAAGGCGGCAGCCTCGTCGCATTCGCGCTGCCGGTGACACCGGGGGACTAACTGTCCGTTCCCCCGGTCAAGGGCCGCTTTTGCGCTGGATGAAGCAAGCGGGAAAGGGACCCAGCCACCTGCGCCACATACTTTTTGCAGAAAAGTTGATATACCGGCGGCAGCTTGCACCACCTGTGGGAGTCTGTAGGTAACATGCACGGAAAATGACGAAAGATACGCATTCCAATGATGGCCGGTTTTTGCGAGTATTCATCCAGCATGAAGCGGCCCGCGCGCTCATCAGGTAAACAAGAGCCCCGGGTTCAACCTGAAAAGAGGACATACACCCATGCAACATCCCATCCATGTACCCCGATCCCTTATCGTGTCGTGCCTGCTCGGCACCGGACTGCTCCTGCAGGCCGAGCAGACCGGCTTAGGGTCCTCATCCACAGAGAGCGAAGCGATCGCCACCGACATGGCGAAGCAGGCCGAGAAGTTGATCGCCAGTTTCGATGCCGGGCAACGGGCGAAGGCGGTGTTCACCCTGGATGACAAGGTCCGGGAAGCATGGCATTTCTTCCCCAACCGGCCCAGTCGTGCAGGCCTGCCCCTGAACGCGCTCAACCCGGAGCAACGCGCGGGCGTCATGGAGTTGCTCCAGCAGCTCCTCACCAGCCAGGGCTTTGACGAACAGGAAAAGCTGCGGATCATCCACGGCCTGAAACAGGACATGGCGGCCCCCGACAATCCGCGGCACCTGTATTTCATCGCCTTTTTCGACCAGCCCTCCCCCCGCAAAACCTGGGCCTGGCGCTACGAGGGGCATCACCTCTCGCTCAACGTCACGCTCGGCGGCGGCCAACACTTCTCGGTGACCCCCTCGTTCTGGGGAGCCGGCCCGGTAAAGGTCACCCAGGGTGCACGCAAGGGCGAGCGGGTATTTGCAGCGGAACTGGATAGTGCCCAGGAGCTCGCGCGCTCCTTTACCCCCGCGCAACGGGTGCTGGCCGCCCCGGAAGGCCTACGCGGCGGCCCGGGCACCTCGCCGGCGCTCGTGCGCGGGGCATATGAAAACCAGCGGGGCATCCCCTTCCAGCAACTGGACCCGGCCCAGCAGGTCCTCTTGCAGAAACTGGTCCTCGCCTACGCCGGGAAGTACCGGCCGGGGATCCTGCGGGAGATCAACCGCCGCAAGGGCATCCTGGACACCGCGAGCATGAGCTTCGCCTGCAGCGGGGAATTCGACGGGATCCTGAACCGGTACAAGATCTTCACCCGGGACTACCTCATCGAGATGAGCACCGGCAACGGGAACCATGTGCATTCCGCCTGGCGCGACTTCGACGGCGACTTCGGGCGCGACCTCATCGCCGAGCACCTGGAGACCGCGCACTAGGCGGGAGGGGCCGGCCGCGGGTGGTCACGGACACTTAGGCCAGCAGGTCCTTGATCACCCCCCGGCCCTCCAGGCCGGCCAGGCGCTGCTCCAGGCCATTGTGGTACCAGGACAGGCGCTCGTGGTCGAGGCCGAGGAGGTGCAGGGCGGTCGCGTGCAGCTCGTAGCTGTACATGACGTTTTCCACGGCCTCGAATCCCAGCTCATCGGTGGCCCCGTAGCCGATACCGGGCCGGATGCCGCCGCCGGCCATCCAGGCGGTGAAGGCCCCGCCATTGTGGTCGCGTCCGCCGCTCTTCTGCGCGGCGGGCTGGCGGCCGAACTCCGTGGTGCAGATGACCAGGGTGTCGTCGAGCAGGCCGCGGGACTTCAAATCCTTGAGCAGGGCGGAGGCCCCGGTGTCGAGCACCGCGCCCCAGTAGCCGTGATCGCGCACCACGTCCTCGTGGCTGTCCCAGTTGGGACGGATCTTCTTCGCGGTGGTGTTCTCCGCCCCGCAGTAGATCTGCACGAAGCGCACCCCGCGCTCGGCCAGCCGCCGCGCGAGCAGGCACTGCCTGCCGAAGGGCCCGGTCTCGGGATGATCGATGTCGTAGAGCTTGCGCGTGGCCTCGCTCTCCCCGTGAAGGTCCGTGACCTCGGGCGCGCTGAGCTGCAGGCGCGCCGCCATCTCGTAGGCCTGGATACGCGCGTCCAGCTCGCTGTTGCCGCTGCGCTCCACGCGGTGCATCCGGTTCAGCCGCTGCAGGAAATCCAGGCCCGCGCGGTCGTCGGCCTTCGTGCCCTCGGGCGGGAACAGGTCAGCGATGGGCTGTTTGGCGTTGATGTCGAAGGTGACGGCCTGGTGCGCGGCGGGCAGGAAGCCGGCGCCCCAGTTGATGATCCCGCCCGGCGGCAACCCGCGCGGGTCGGGCAGCACCACGAAGGCGGGCAGGTTCTCGCTCTCACTGCCCAACCCGTAGGTCACCCAGGATCCCATGCTCGGGAACCCGGGCCGGGCCTGGCCGGTGTTCATCATGAAGCAGCCCGGGCCGTGCAGCGCGGTCTTGCTCCGCATGGAATACACAAAGGCCATGTCGTCCACGCAGGTGGCCAGCTTGGGAAACAGGTCACTCACCCAGCGCCCGGACTCGCCGTACTGCCTGAAGGGCCAGTAGCTGGGCTGGCACTTCCCCGGCTTGGAGGCGAAGAACTGCAACTTCCCACTCGGGTCAAAAGGCTGGCCCGCACGTTTTTCCAGCCCGGGCTTGTAGTCAAAGGTGTCCACCTGGCTCATCCCACCCGGGCAGAAGATCTGGATGACGCGCTTGGCGCGCGGACGGAAATGGGGGGTGGCCTGCGTATCGCGCACCAACAGGGCGGACAAGGCGATACCCCCCAGGCCTCCGCCGGCCCGCTGCAGGAAGGCGCGGCGGGAATGGCCGGAAATGGAGTCCCTAATCCACATAGACAAACTCGTTGGTGTTGAACAGGGAGCGGCAGAAGGCGAAGAGGCCCTGTTGGTCGACGAATTGTTTCCCGAGCGCGGCCTCGGCCTTGTCGGGTGCGCGGCCGAAGGCCCACTGGAACGCGCGGTCGACCGCGTCTTCACCCTCGATGCGCTCGGCGAAGTACCCCGCCTGGCGCAGCATGAAGTCATTGTTATACATGACCAGCGATTGCAGGGGCGTGGTGGTGGTCAAGCGCCTGGGGGTGAGGTTCGCCGGGTCGGGGCAATCGAGGGTGGTGAGGAAACGGTCGGGCGTGGTGCGGACGATGTAACGGTAGATGCTGCGCCGCCAGAGCCTCGGCTCGTCGGCGGTGATGTAGGTGTAGATCGGCGCGTAGGCGTCCTGGTACGTGAAGTCCTCGAAGCCAGGGCCACCGCGCTTGAGGTTCAGGGTGCCGCTGACCACGAGGACCGCGTCGCGGATCGCCTCGGCTTCCAGGCGCCGCGGGTTCTGCCGCCAGAGCAGGCGGTTGTTGGCGTCAACGGTGATACCCGGTGCGTTTTCCGTGTAGCGCGAATCCTGCCGGTACGCCGCGCTGTTCAGGATAAGCCGGTGCATCGCCTTCAGCGACCCGTGCTTGCGCACCAACTCGGCGGCCAGCCAATCGAGCAGTTCCGGGTGGGAGGGCCGGTCGCCGCCCTGGCCGAAATCGCTCGGGGTATTCACGATGCCCTGGCCGAAATGCCAGTGCCACAGCCGGTTGACGATCACCCGCGGGGTGAGCGGGTTGTCGGGATGGGTAATCCAGTCAGCCAGCGCTTTCCGACGCTCGGATTCGGTGGACGCGGACGTTCCGAGCTTCGGGTCGAGCATGGCCAAGGCCGAAAAGGCCCCGGGCGCCAGCGCATCGCCCTCCGGCGACTCCGGGTCTCCGCGCTTCAGCACCCGCACCTCCGGCATCTCCTTCTCCGCGACCACCCCGTAGAACTTCGGCGGTGCGCCGAGCGCCGCGAATGCCGCATCGACCACCTCTTTCTCCTTCCGCAGCTCGGCCAGTTGTTTCCTATCCGCCTCGGTGCTGTTCAGCGGCGGATCGGCCTTGAGCTTCGGATCGCCCCAGCCGAGCTGGTCGTGGCTGTAGCCATTCTCCCCGTCGGTGGAGACCAGGGTAAGGAAGCCCGCGGTCTCGGGCAGCGCAACGTCGACCTGCTGCAGGCCGTGCTCGCGCTTCAGGTGCGGGTGGGCCACGACCTGTTTGCCGTCCACGAAGGCCCAGGCATCGGCCCGGTACGCACCCACCGCCCCGAAGTAGCCGAGCTGCGCGGTGAAGCGCAGGCCCTTCATGCCGCTCGCCTTGCGGATCGCCGCGAGGTCGAAGGTGATGCCGGCATTGGCGTGCAGGCCGAGCAAGGTGTGGCCGTCTTTCGTGAAATCGATGCCGCCGTGTGTGTTCGCGTGCTGGCTGGCCACCGGGCCGTTGCGGATCATGTCCCAGGCGAAGCCCGAGGTCTTGGGCAGGCCGGTAATGGTCAGCCCGGTGCTGCTGACCGGGATCTTCGCCCGGCCCTCACCCCCGTCGGGCACGAAGACCCCGTCCACAAACGCGAAGGTGCAC
>JAYGFS010000079.1:0-5937 GCA_046581765.1 Verrucomicrobiota bacterium | reverse complement strand
GGCCATGCGGAAGATCAAGAAGCAGGAAGACTTCTTCATGGGCGGACGTGGCTTCGGCAAGCTGCTGCAGACCTTCGCCGCCTTCGGCGCAGGCACGGGGTCCGCGGACCCGATCAACACCGCCAGCACCTCCTTCCGGAGCGGCCTGAGCGGGATGTGGAGCGTCATGTACTGGCTCTTCGTCACGCCGGTGTACTGGATCAGCGGCGTCTGGTACCGGAGAATGCGGCACCTCACCCTCGGCGACTGGTTTGTCGAGCGCTACGAATCGAAACCGCTCGGGGTCGCCTACAGCATCTTCGGCCTGCTCTTTTACATCGTCTACATGGCCATGTTGTTTACCGCGATTGGCAAGTTCACCTCCGTCATGTTCGAGGTGGACACGATTGTCTTTCTCGGCAAGACCATGAAAATCGAGCAGGTACTCGTCGGCCTGATCGCGGTGATCGTCGCGGTGTACGGGGTGCTGGGCGGCATCACGGCCGCCTACTGGACCGACCTGATCCAGGGCCTGTGTATCGTGGTGCTTTCCATCCTGCTGCTGCCTTTCGGCCTGAATGCCCTGGTCGCTGAATTCGGCGACCCGGAAACCATGGGCATGATGGACGGCTTCCGGATCATGCATGAGCAGATCCCCGCCAGCCAGTTCGCGATCGTCGGCACCAGCAGCGCCAGCGAATTTCCGCTCTACCGCATCGCCGCGATCGTGTTCATCAACATTGTCGGCGCGGTGGTCATGCCGCACTTCATCGTGACGGGTGGCGGCTCTGCGAAGACGGAATTCAACGCGCGGGTGGGCTTTGTCACCGGCAACCTGCTGAAGCGCTTCTGCACCGTCGGCTGGGCGATCACCGCCCTGATTGCCCTGGCGCTCTTCGCGGATAACGCGGAACTGGTGGCCGACCCGGACAAGGTGTGGGGCATGGCTTCCAAGGAACTCCTCGGGCCCGGCCTGGTCGGGCTGATGCTCGCCTGCCTGCTCGCGGCGCTGATGAGCTCGGCGGACTGCTACATGCTCGTGTGCTCCGGCCTGGTGGTTCGCAACATTTACGCGGCCTATATCAACGATGAAGCCACGGATCAGCAGTACATCAGGCTGGGGCGCATTATCGGGGTCGTGATCATTATCTGTGCCGTCCTCATGTCGTGGAAGATGAACGACGTCTACGGGCAGCTCAAGCTCACCTGGATCGTGCAAGTCGCCTTCGCCGCCCCCTTCTGGCTGGGCATGTTCTGGCGCGGGGCCACCCGCATCGGTGCCTGGTGTGCCATTGCCTACTGCGCCCTGGTCTTCTTCCTTATTCCCTTTATTGCCCCCATGGTCGCGCCGGACCTTCGCAGCAATCCACGCTTTACCCAGGCCAACGAGCGGGTGGCCAGCACGGAAATGCGCGCGGCCGCGCCCTCCGACGTGCGCAAGGGAGCCGCACGGAAGGTGGGCGATGAAATCGAGGTGACCACCACGTCCGGCGGGAAGCTCATCTACTTCACCGGCACGCTGGACGACGAGGGCAAGGCGAGCGGAAACTTCAGGATCGACTACCTGCTCTACGATATCGTCGGCGTGGACCTCACGAAGAAGTCCGACGCGATGCTGGACACGCTTTCGCTCCTGCCGAAGGTCATCCTTCCCTTCCTGATCATGATCCTGGTCAGCCTGTTCACGCGGAAGAACAGCCGGGCTGCACTCGACCGCTACTACGTGAAGATGAAGACACCGGTATTGCCCGACCCGGCCCGGGACCGGATCGAGCTGGAGAAGTCCTATGCGGATCCGGGGCGTTTCGACCACCGGAAGCTCTTCCCGAACAGCTCGCTGGAGATCCAGATCCCGACCCGGGAAGACTGGGTCGGCTTCGTGCTCACCGTCGCGGCCTGCTTCGGGGTGATCGGGCTGGTGATGCTGGTTGCGGGGATCGGCGGCTGAGCCGGCGTCCCACGACCCGGACCGCCTACAGGGTAAGCCGCATCGGCAGGTGCGGGATACCGGCCTCCATGAAGGGTTCACCCGACACCTCGAACCCGAGGCCCTGGTAAAAGCCCAGGGCATGCATCTGCGAGGAGAGTTCCACCCCGGGAAAGGATTGATCCCTTGCGATCTGGATCAGCGCCTGCATGATGGCGCGGCCCACGCCCCGGTTTCGATGGTCCTTTAATACCGCCACCCGGCCCAGGTGCCCATCGGGTGCCAGGCGCCCGGTGCCGACATCAACGTCTTCCAGGACCGCGATCACGTGCGAGGAAACGGCATCATATGCATCCTGCTCAAGGGTCTCCGGGACCTGCTGCTCCAAAACAAAAACCGGATGGCGAATCGCGCGCATGCGCTCGCGATCCGTCGCCCAATCCGTCACAATGATCCGCACGTTTTCCATTTGACCCGGTACCGGCGATCCGACACTATCAACGGACAGGAAAACAGGGCGAATGTCTACCAAGCGGCGAAAAATAACCAGTCTGAAACTCCTGCTGCTGTTCAGCGTCCTCAGCGTCCTCATCGCCATCATCTGGCTCCCATCCAAGCCCTACACCTTTGCAAAAAACATCCTCCCCCTGCTCTTTCCCGCCGGGTCGGTGCACTTTTCCGACATGGAATTAAAGGCGCTGCAGGGCACCGTGACCTTCATCGATTTTCACGTAAAGCAAAACCCGGCCTTTGGCGATGGGATCCTGCTCGAGAGCCCGCGGCTCGAGGTGCGGTTCAAACCCTTCCAGACCGTCAGCGACCGCATTACCCTGGAGTACGTGCACCTCGACCGGCCGAGCCTGATGGTCCTGGCCGGGCCCGACGGAACCCTGAACGTCAACCTGCCCGCCAGCCAGGGCTACGCGAAATTCCTGCACATCAAGGAATTGCGCGCGCCGGAATTGCAAGTCATCTGGATCGACCAGACCGCGGAGGACACCTACTCGGAACTGATTGCAACGAACATCAGCCTCCAGGCATTCAATATCCAGCTCACCGGCAACAAGCCCGCCAACAACCTGATCGATGAACTCATTGTCGAGGCCCCGCAAATGCTGTTTTCCCGAACCGGGCGGACCATCCGGAAACGGCACGACGTCCACCAGCTCCAGATCCGCAAGTTAAAGGTCCGGGCGAGATTGTTCACCTATGAGGAGCATAACTTCCAGCCGGAGATGCTCGATATCGGGATCAGCAACCTCCACCTCCAGGCGGAAAACCTCATTCTCGGGGAGCCCCTCGCCACGGTCGTGCACTCCAGCCCGGTCGAGCTGACCGGACAGATCGTGCAAGGCGGCTCCTACGCACCCCTGGGGATCATCGGGACGATCGGCCCCCTCAATGGACGGCAAACCCGGGTCACGCTGGTGAGCCACACGATGGGGCTTCAGCTCAAGACCCTGCAGCCCCTGTTCAAGGGCGACCACCGCAAGCACTTGATCACGGGCGCTTCACTCGGCGGCAGCGTATTCGACCTGAACCTCAGCTTCAAGGGTACGCTCGCGGAGCTGAAGTGCCGCATCGATACGGAGAGCGCCAGGGGCACCCGGACCGACTCCACCTTTGTCCTCCGCGATGCCGACTACCAGAACCGGGTCTTCTGGAGCAACCTGGCGTACTTCCTCAGCCAGCCGAAAAGCGCGGGCATCCCGGCATCCGCCGAAGGCATTCCCGTCGACATCAAGGTGAAGGCCTGGCATGCGAACATCCATCAACGGGCCGAGGAGCGATTCGAGCGCAGTCGAAAGGAACGGCCCCGGTAGACCCGGGCACGGGATTCCTGCAGGGACCGGATCTTTTTTCCGGGACCGGCAGGATTTATGCTGTATAATGAAGCTAAGCAGCCTCGCATAGGGAACCTGGAAGATGAATGTTATTTTTCCAACCTGCCGGATGCGTTTAAATGCGTATGATGAAGATTTTATCGTACACGCTTTGACAAATGCCGGCCCGCAAGCCGAACGGCTTCGTGAGCTTCTCGCGGATCCCGCGTCGCGGGACTGTATCCTCGACGATGAAATGCTCTTCCACCACCTCATTGAAAAGCCCGCCTGCCTGAAGGTCTCCCTGCACCTGTATTTCTATGTATTGGTACGCCATACCCTGAAGGAGGCAGGATTCATGCAGCGGGAACTGGCGGACTACATCGCATCGGTCCTCTGCCACTGGGCGGACGCGCACGAATTTACCCGCACGCTGGAACCCGGACGCCGCAGCAGCTACGAATACGTGTCCGATTTATGGTCGATGATGGCGAGTGCGGATGCCTACGCACGCTTCAGGATCCTCGTCTACATGGGCAACCACTACCTCTTCATGACCGGCGTGTTCCCCGATCACCTGCGGCGCTTCAGCGAGGAACGCGGTGGGCCGAAGATTGGTTTCTATGAACAGGCCGGTCGACAGGGTTTTGAACTGGCCGCAGATCATCGTCTCGCGGCCCGCTCAGAACTGGATGGCATCTACCGGGTACTCGGGGAGAGCTTTCATGATATCCGGCACGCCTTGAACGATCTCTCCGAACGGGTGTGCTTTATCGCCTGCTGACCCGCCCCGCAACGCGGGCATTCCCGGGCCGGGAAAAGGCGACCCCCGGTCTAACTCGCCAGGATCGTGTCGTAGATCTCATCCGCACTCGTCGCGTTCAGGATCTTCTCCCGGACCGGCTCATCGTTCAGCAGGCGGCTGATCTCCGCCAGGAACTGGATGTGCGGGCCGGCCCGGTTCGCCGGGGACAGGGTCATGATGAAGATCCTTGAGTCGTTCCCGTCGAGTGCCTGGAAGTCCACGCCCTCCTTCTTCAAGCCAATCGCCGCAACCAGCCCGTTCACGGTTTCCGTCTTCCCGTGCGGGATGGCAATACCGTGGTGCATCCCGGTTGACATCTTCTTTTCCCGTTCAAACACCGCCTTCACCGCCGCCTTTCGATCGGAAATCTTGCCGCTATCGACCAGCACGTCGATGAGCTCTTCAATGATAGCCGACTTTTCAGAGCCTTGGAGCTCCAGCCGAATGGCATCCCGGGTAATCGCTTTTCGTAAATTCATAAGCTATACATTTTTTCTGAAAGGCGCAGATCATGTGTATTGGCCCTATACCGGTCAACGCAAAAGGCACTAAATTTTCATGCCAAAAACAGGCAATTATTGGAATGAATTTGACAGCCTGTATCGTTCCGTGTGACATTGTTAACCGTTTGGGATAGATAGAATTAAACAAGGACACCATGAGCGCCGCGAACCACACCCACCGCACCATCAACTTATTGATCCAGCTGCAGGAACTGCATGTTGCACGCGTCCAGAAACGGGCGACCCAGCCCAATTCCCGGCTCAAGCAACTCAACGACACGATCGATTCACTGATGGGTGAAATACCCGTCGAATACGCAAACCAGTTCAAGCTCCTCCTCGGGCGTGACACCATGGCCATCGTGCCCCTTGCCGACTCATCCTGCTCCGCCTGCAGCATGGCGCTCCCGATCGGCCGCGTAAACGAGATTCGAAGCGCCGAGATGATCTATGCCTGTGAATCCTGCGCCCGCCTGCTCTACTTCCCTGCCGGCCTGCCCAAGGGCGTCCCGCAAAAGCGCAGCGACATCCCGAAGATGGGGATCGCCCGTTTTTCCCATCCCGAGCTCATGATTCCCCGGCTCGAGGGTAAAACGGCCGAGGAGGTGCTTGGCGAGATTGCCGAGCTCATGGAGGAGACGGGCTACATCGATGATGCCGCCAAGCTCACCGAGGAAGCCTTGAAGCGCGAGGCCCTGATGAGCACGGGCGTGGATAACGCCATCGCTTTCCCCCACGTGCGTGGCGTCGAGGGTGGCGGCCTGACCCTGACCCTCGGCATCAGCAAGCGGGGCATCAAGTTCGGCGGTCCCGGCGGCAAGCTGACCCGCATCTTCTTTTTCGTGACCATCCCCATGGTCACCAGTGGTTTCTACATCAGGCTGCTGGCGGGCCTCTGCA
>JAYGFS010000076.1:0-2855 GCA_046581765.1 Verrucomicrobiota bacterium | reverse complement strand
TCATGGAGGCTATGTTGCCCGGATGCAGGAGTACATGGGCGTCAAGTCGAACGCCGGGAAAAAGCCGCGAAAGAAGAAGAAATAGCCGAGCACGCCAGCCGGGTCGCGGTTTACTACCGGATCGTGGCCACGGACAACGGGGAATAAACCGGGAGAGCCGCCGCATCAACTTTTCCGGCCTTTCCATGTGCCGGGTCGGCTTATCTATGCTAGACCCGGCACATGAAAAAATGCATCTGCTTCCTCCTTGTCCTGCCGTTCTGGGTTTTCGCTGAAAGCCCGAAGGTCCGTCCCGCCCCGGGCTTCTTCGAGCTTCGCACCTACCACACGCATCCCGGGAAGCTGGATGCCCTCCACGCGCGTTTCAGCGAGCACACGATTCCCCTGTTCAGGAAATACGGGATGACCAATATCGCCTACTGGACCCCGAAGGACCAGCCGGATACCCTCATCTACCTGATGGGCTATCCCAGCCGGGAAGCCCGCGAGGGTGCCTGGAAGGGATTCCTCAACGATCCTGACTGGAAAGCGGCGTACAAGGCCTCGACGGCGGGGGGGAAGCTCGTTGCCCGACTGGAAAGCCTCTACCTCGAGCCGACGGATTACACCCCGGCACTGAAGATCGATACCCAGGAGCCCACCCGCCTCTTCGAGTTGCGCATCTACACCACCAACGAGGGGAAACTCGACGGGTTGAACGCGCGCTTCCGCGACCATACCGTGGCCCTCTTTGGCAAGCACGGCATCACCAATATCGCCTATTTCACGCCGGCAAAGGAAAGCGACGGCGCCAGGAACAAGCTGGTCTACATCGTGTCGCACAAGGACGAGGCGACCCGCAAGGCCGCCTTTGGCGCATTCGGCCGGGATCCCGCCTGGCAGTCGGCGCGCAAGAACTCCGAAGTGAACGGAAAATTGCTGGTCAAGAAGGGGGTCAACTCGACCTTCCTTGTGCCGACCGTGTACTCGCCGATGAAGTAGGCCCAGGGATGAAGTGAACCCGATGACCCGGTGGATCGCCCTCCTTGCCCTGCTGGCGATCGCCGGGACAGCCCGTTCAGACGCGCCCAATTTTCTCGTCATTGTCACGGATGACCAGCGGCCCGACACCATCCATGCGCTGGGCAATCCCCATATCCGGACCCCGGTACTCGACCGGCTCGTCCGCGAGGGCACGAGCTTTACCCGGGCCTTCTGCGCCAACCCGCATTGCGTTCCCAGCCGGGCCGAAATCCTGAGCGGCAGTTCCGGTTTCCGGAACGGGGTGTGGAAGTCCGGCTTGCGGTTCAGCCCCGGCCTGGTTTTCTGGGGCGATGCCCTGCAGGCTGCCGGGTACCACACCGTCTACGCGGGCAAGTGGATGAACGATGGGACCCCGCACACCCGGGGATACCGGGAATGCGTGGGATGGTACGGCGGCGGGGGGGCACGGGGAAGGCCGATGAGTTACCCGGAGGACCACAAGGGGGCACCGGTCACCGGCTACCGCGGATGGCATTTCAAGACGGACACGGGGGAGGCCATCCTCGAGCAGGGAATCGGCCTGGGCCCCCGCACCTCCGCCCAGATCGTCGATGCGGTGCTCGGACGGATACAGCGGGGCTTCCAGCAACCCTTTTTCCTGCACGTCAACTTTACCGCCCCGCACGATCCCCTGCACATCCCGCCCGGCATGAAGGAGCGCTACGCCCAGCTGGAAAAGGCCCTGCCGGTCCCGGCTAATTTTCTCCCCGAGCATCCCTTCGACCACGGTCACCTGGGCGGCCGGGACGAGGAATTGCTGCCCTGGCCCCGCACGCGCGATGCGATCCGGCGGGAACTCGCCGCGTATTACGTGGTGATCGAGGATCTCGACGCGCAGCTGGGCCGCCTCATTGTGCGCCTGGAGGCGGACGGGCTGCTCGACCGGACGGTGGTGATCTTTACCAGCGACCACGGCCTGGCCCTCGGCAGCCATGGCCTCATGGGTAAACAGAACATGTACGACCACACCCTGCGGGTACCCCTGCTTTTCCGGGGCCCGGGCATTCCCGCGAATGTGCGACGCGGGGCGCTCTGCTACCTGCGTGACCTGTATCCCACGACCTGCGACCTGGCCGGGGCCGCGATCCCCGGGGCGGTACAGGGTAAAAGCCTGGTCCCGGCCCTGCGGGAGGCCCAGGCGGTAATCCACGAGCGGGTCTACGGGCATTTCGACGAGGTCCAGCGCATGGTCCAGGGGGAGCGGTATAAACTGACCTGGTACCCGAAGACCGGCCGGCGGCAGTTGTTTGACCTGCAGGCTGATCCCGGGGAGCTGCGGGATCTAGTCGCGCACCCGGAGATGAAAACCCGGGTCGCGGGGATGATGCGCGCCCTAGAGAGTTGGCTGGCCGGGCAGGGCGTGAAGTAGCTGTGTTCGTGAAGAATCATTTCAAAACATCACGTCTACGGCAATCTCCTTGCCTCCCACCGCAGCAAAGAGTACTTCGGCCGTTCATGCCTGGTTATGTTCAATTTGTTTTCGCACTGGGCCTTTGCTCAGTGTCAAGCTGTAGTATAGCACTCGCTGCCCCCTCACAATCTGCCAAACCGGGAGACATTTTTGACCTCCAAAAACTGCGATCCATCGGCAGGGCCATCACCAAGGCCCGAGATGATAAACGACTACCAGGAGGTGTATTGTGGGTTGAACGCAACGGTGTCCACTTCACGGAGGCTTACGGCAATGCAAGCGTGGAGCCCGTCCACTCCCTGGCACAGCGCGATACGATCTACGACATCGCCTCGCTCACCAAGGTGGTCGCTACCACCCCCGCCGTGCTGCTGTTGCACGAGCGCGGTAACCTCAGCATTAATGACCCCGTCAAAAAACA
>JAYGFS010000277.1:0-14279 GCA_046581765.1 Verrucomicrobiota bacterium | reverse complement strand
GGGCGTCACCGATGTCATGATCACGCGCGCCGGTTGGCCGGTCTCGGGGTTTGCAGGGATCACCGCCGCGATAAACCTGAAGCCACCTCCCAGGTCCGTGATGCGCGTGTCGGTCAGGACCGCCCCGAAGGGTGACGAGGGAATAGAGTATGAAATGTGCGGGAGGGCGCGTTATCCGCTTGAGCTGGCTAGCCGACAATACCGCCACTCTGGCTGAGGAAAATGCCCTTGAGGTTCATCTTCAGGGTCTCGGCGTTCGAGGCGAACTTGAGGGCCGTTTCCTCTTCGACATCGTTGTTTTTGACCAGATCGATCAAGGCCATGTTGAAGTTCTGCATGCCATCCTTCACGCCGTTTTCGATAGCCGCATCCAGGCGGGGAATGTCACCGTCCTCAATGAGCTGCGTCACGATCGGGGTGTTGATCAGAACTTCATTAATCGGAACGACGCCACGCCCGATTTTCGGCACCAGGCGCTGACAGATCACGGCCCGGAGATTGGCCGCGAGGTTCTTGCGGACGCCATCCCGCTCTTCAAAGGGATAAAAGTCCAGGATGCGACCGATTGACTGTGACGCGTTGCTGGTGTGCAGGGTCGTCATTACGAGGTGGCCGGTCTCGGCCGCGGCCAGGGCGGTTTCAAAACTGTCGCGATTCCGCAGCTCGCCGAGAACAATCACGTCCGGGTCCTGCCGCAGGGCGTGTCGAAGGGCCGAATCGAAGGAAACGGTATCCAGGCCCACCTCGCGCTGCTCAATGATGCAGTTGTCGTCGATGAAATTGTATTCGATCGGATCTTCAATCGTAATGATATGCCGGCGGAAATTCTGGTTCAGGTGTTGAAGCATGCAGGCCAGGGTCGTGGACTTGCCGGATCCGGTACTCCCGGTGACGAAAATGATGCCATTCCTTGCCTCGGAGAGCGGGAGAATAATCTCGGGCAGGCGGAGCGTTTTCAGGTCCGGAACCTGGTCTTTCACGTGCCGCAAGGTCAGGGACATGGTCCCGCGTTGACGATGAACGTTCACCCGGAAGCGGCCTATGTCCTTCTCTTCGAAAGCAAAATCAGCGTCGCCGATTTCTTCGTACTTGGCGATCGTCTGCACGGTCGCGATACGGGAGATCACTTCGCCGAGGTACTCGCGCGACGTGACGAAATCATGAGGAATAATTTCGCCGGAAATTCGCAGGCAAACCGGGCCGTTCTCCTTGAGGTGCCAGTCACTGGCCCCCGAGGCCACTCCACTTGCCAATATATCTCTGAATTCCATCTCGATACCCTTTCACTACCCGTCGCAACGCATGCATTATTCCAGCACAAGCTATGCCAATGGCCGCACAACCCCATGTTAAGCATAATTTCCGCCAAATACCCGCCTATTCGACAAAATAATGAAGCTCCCAGGTCTTTTCGCCGGGTAGAATTTAACCAAATGAGCATGCAATAATGGAGAGATCAGGATGCCTGAGCCCGGACGAACAAGGCCCGGATATCCTCCAGGACCACATACAGGCAGGGTACGACCACGAGGGTCAGGACGGTTGCGCAGATCAGGCCATACGCCAGGGTAATGGCGGCCGGCACGATGAAGGGCTCGTAGCCGCCGATGCCAAAGATGACTGGCATCAATCCCGCGACCGTCGTCACCGAGGTGAGGAAAATCGGGCGCAGCCGCACACAGCCCGCCTCGAGGGTTGCATCGAAAACGGAGGCACCCTTCCCTCGCCGACTGTTGATGAAGGACACCAGGACGATCGCATCGTTCACCACGACGCCGGCAAGCCCGACCATCCCCATCAGCGCCATCATGCTCAAGGGCTTGCCATGGAGGACCAGGGCGACGGCAACGCCGATGAATCCCAGCGGGATAGAAGCCAGCAGGACAAAAGGCTGGAAAAACGAGTTAAACTGGAGGCAGAGAATCACATAAATCAGGAGTACCGCCGCGGCAAAGGCCTGGATCATGAAAATAAATATCTTGCGGTTCTCCTTCCATTCCCCGCCAGACAGCAACCGGCAACCCGCGTACGTTTTCCCGAGGTCGCTAAACGCGGAAAACACCGCGCTGTTTTCTTTTTGCGACGTGGTAAGATCGGTGTTGATCGTCGCACTGACCGTAACCGCCCGACGACCGTCGTGGTGGGAGATAGCGGGAAAGCCCTGGGCTTCATCGAATGTCGCAACCGCCCCCAGCGCGATCAGGCGCCCGGTACGATTGGGTATTTTCAGCTGTTTCACCTGCTCCAGTTCACTGCGATACGGCTCTTTCAGCCGCACACGAACCTTCAGCTCTTCTTTCCCTTCGCGCACTACCGTCGCTTGAGCACCTTCGAATGCGGCGAAGACTGTTTGCGCCACGGTTTCCATATCCAGGCCCAGGCGCTTGCTCGTCAATTCATTTACCTTGAGGTGCAATTCCTGCTTTCCCTCGTCGAGATCATCATCGATATCATAGACCCCTACCCGCTTGGCCAGGAACGCCTGTATGTCAGCGGAGATCGTTTTCAGGACCTCGAAATCATCGCCCACGATCTTCACTTCCAGGGGCCGGCCTACGGGTGGGCCGGGACTGATCATGTCGACCTTGATCTCCAGGTCTTCAAGCGCGCTGAGCTTGGAATTCAGCTCTTCTTTAATTTCAATCGTTTTCCGGGTACGCGTTTCCTGTGGGGTCAGGTAGACCAGGAGTTGACCATAGCGCGTGCCCTGGTTGGAAGCGATGCCGTTCATGGCGACCTGCGAGCCGATGTAGCACACGACATCCTGTAATTCGACTCCGGGTAATTCCCGGACCCGCTCCTCCACCCTGCGCACCTGCCTTTCCGTATAAGCAAGCGATGAACCGGCTGGTGCCGCGATCGGCACGGACATCACGTCGATCAAGTCCTTGGGAAAAATGTCGATTTCGATCGTGTTCTTGGCGAAAACCGCCATCCCGGCAAAAACACCCAGGAGCATGAGCAGAGCCAAATACCGCAGCTTGAGACAGCCACGCATCACAACCCGGTATATGCGCACGTTGAGTTCCATGAACCGGTGGCCCAAACGCTTGCGTTTGTATTTCTGCTTTTCCGGGTCGTAATGCTTGGCAAATTCACTGATGTGCGAGGGAAGGAGAAAAAGACATTCGAGCAGGGACCCGACCAGCGCAAAGATAACCACGAATGTCAACCACCGCAAAAATTTCCCGTATATATCCGGGGCATAGATCAGGGGTAGAAAGGCTGCGATGGTGGTCAGAACGGTCGCGATAACCGGCAACGCCACTTCCCGCGTACCGTGCACGGCCGCGTCGCGCGCAGACATTCCCTCCTCCATGTTCCGAAAAATATTTTCCCCGACGATAATCGCATCGTCCACCACCATGCCGAGCACTATGATGAGGCCGAACATGGTCATTAGGTTGATCGTGGACCCGAAATAGGCCATCAGCAGAAAAGCGATAAGAAAGGAGAAGGGAATCCCGAAAGCCGTGAAAAGTGCAACCCGCACGTTGAGAAACACCAGCAGGCAAATCACGACCAGCACAAAGCCAATAGCCCCGTTGTTCTTCACCACCTGCAGGCGCCGTTTCACATAATAAGCCTGGTCGTCCACGAGGATAAAATTCAACTCTGCGCCGCGTGCGGCGCGCTCCGATGCGATGAGGTCCTGCACCGAGTCTGAAATCGAGATCACGTCGGAGCGCCCGGCCTTCTTTACCGCGAGGACAACGACTCGACGACCCTGGGTCATGGCATACGCCGCATCGGGTTCAAAGGTGCGCCGCACGTCGGCTACATCGCCCACGGTAACGGCCTTGCCACTGAAATTCGACCGGATTACAACCTCACGGATCTCCTCCAGGCTGTGGAACTTGCCAATGGTCCGCAGGATCAACTCCTGTTCACCCATGGGAATTTTTCCCCCGGGCAGGTTGATGTTCCGCTTGCGCAGCACCTGGATGACTTCGGATATCGAGAGCTGGAATTCTTCCAACTTACCCGGGTCGACTTCGACCCAGTATTCCTCCTCACGCCAACCGTACTTCTCGACCTTGCTGACCCCGTCGATCAACTCCAGCTTATCCTCCAGGAGGTTAATGTAGGACCGCAGGTCAAAGTCCGGGTTCAACTTTGATACGCAGACACGGATGACGGGGTCGTCGTTGCGGATCTCCCGCACGATCGGTTCCTCGGCACCGTCCGGAAGACGAACCCGGTCGATGCGCCGATGGATGTTGTTGATGACCCGCTGTTTATCCGGTGCATCGGGATCGATAATAACCGTCAGGGCCGAAAGCCCCTCTACCGATTTCGATTTGTACTCCTTGATATCACTGAGTTCCCGTATCTCATCTTCCACCGGCCGGGTAATCAGCTCTTCGACTTCTGCCGGAGAAGCATTGGGGAATACCGTGCTGATGAGGACAATATCCAGGCTGACGTCGGGGAAGGTTTCCCGACGGAGATTCCATGCGGCCAGCGAGCCGAGGACGACCACGAGCAGGGTCAACATATGCCCGAGCATGGGGCGGTTGATACTGAACTCAAAGATGGACATGGGCGGGGTTCAGGCCCCAGGGCTCAGGTATTGAACGGCAGATGCATAAACTTCATCGACCGATATCTGTTCGATCAGCGAGGTATCGTCGCTCTTGTACACACCGTTCCCGCGGGGCAGGCCGGCGGGCCTGATCACGTGATGGTGATCTCCATACGGGCCGGTCAACGCGGGGTCGGTCGGGCCAAACAAGGCGAGCACGGGGGTGTTCGTGGTGCTGGCGATATGCATGGGACCGGAATCGTTGCTGACCACGAGATCAAGTTCGCGGATAAGTCCTCCCAGTTCGGGCAGGCTCGTTTTCCCACAGCGATCGTCCACCGGAACCTGTATGCTTTCGGCCAGGTGACGACCCGCAGGGACATCGCCGGGACCACCGAGCAGGTAAAAGGTCGCCGGGTGCGATGCCCCGATGCGATTCGCGAGCTCGGCAAAGCGATCGATCGGCCAGTTCTTGGCCGGCCAGCGCGAGCAGGGCGCGATCCCGATCCGCAAGGGGGCCTCGGGCAAGTCGATTTTCGGCCAGGCCACGGGAAAGTGCTTTTCGCCTTCGAGGCCGAAATACTTCACCAGGTCAAAATGCTGGTCCACGGCGTGCCGGGAGCGATCCGGCCGGCCGGCTACGGCATGGTAAAACACCCGCGAGGCCTCGCGGTTAAAAGAAGGCCCGATACACCGGTCGGCATCCGCCATCCGTGCGGCCAGGCCGCTTTTAAAAAGACCCTGCATATCGATGGCGTAATCGTAATGCTTCCTCCGCAGCGTGCGCCGGAAATCGCCCAAGCGACCGAGGAAATGCCGCCGGGGAAAACAGATAACCTCGTCCACATCCTCGAAATGACCCGCCAGCTCCGCATACTCGGGCTGGGTCAGCCAGTCGATCGATGCACCCCACGAAACCTTGAGTACGTGAACAGCGGGCAAGGCGTGAAAGAGGTCGCCCAGCGAACTGAGTTTAACGATGAGTATCCGGTCCGCCATGCCCCAGGAGTTTCAACAGTACTGCATTCTGCGCGTGCATACGATTTTCGGCCTGATCAAAGACCACGGACTGCGAACCGTCGATGACCGATGCGGTCTGCTCGTATCCGCGTTGGGCCGGCAGGCAGTTCATAAAGATGGCGTCCTTATCCGCGTGGGCCATGATCGCATCGTTGACCTGGTAGGGCGTAAATACCCCAACGCGCTTGTCGTGTTCTTCCTCGGAAATGTGGTAACTCATCCAGGAATCCGTGTACACCACGTCGGCGCCCTCGACAGCCTCCATGGCATCATCGCTGATCGTGATTCGCGAACCGGCATCCGCTGCGAAGGCCTGGCATGTCGCCAGGACCGATGGTTGGGGTTCATACGTCGTCCCCGCCGGGCAACCGATGGCAATATCCACGCCCATGATGGAGCAGCCGTACATCAGGGAGTGGGTCACATTGTTGTTGCCATCCCCGAGGAAGCAGAAACGAATGCCCTTAAGCTGTCCCTTCTTCTCTCGAATCGTCAAGAGGTCCGCCAATACCTGGCAGGGATGCGAAAAATCGGTCAAGGCATTGACGACCGGGACCAGCGCATGCTCCGCCATCAACTCAATGTGTTCATGCTTAAACAGGCGGGCGACGATCAGGTCTGCATAGCGGCTGACAACCCGGACGGTATCCTCGAGTGATTCCTTGCCGGCCCCGAGCGGCGAGGTGGAGATATCATAATTAATCGCGGTCCCACCCATGCGGGCGATACCCGTCTGGAAGGAGACCCGGGTGCGCAGGCTGGGCTTTTCAAAAACCATGAACAGGACCTTCTGGTCCGCCGCGTGTGCATACCGTTGCGGATGCGCCTTAATCTCGGCACCCTGGTCGAGGATGCCCTTGATATCGTCTGCACTCCAGTCTTGAAGGGTGATCAGGTGATTCATTGTTTTTATCCTTTAGCTCGGGAGAAAGAGCGATTATAGCACGAATTTTTCTTTATTGAAGCCGACAATAGATAAATGAGCCAGGGCTTTCCACAACGTTACCAGAGCCGCGTAGTCGCGCAGCACCGCCTGTCCGAATCCGGCTATGAACTGGTTATCGAACGGCGGGGAATGGAATTTCAGGCCGGACGCGAGATCATGCTGCACGGCGACGCCCCGGAAGAGGACCGGCAGTACTCCATTGCCAGCGGGGAGCAGGACGAACATCTTCACCTCGTCTACCGCTTGATTCCGGAGGGCCTCATGACGCCCAAGCTCGTGCTGAAGAAAGCCGGTGACCCCATCGACTTTACGGGCCCCATCGGCAGTTTCCTCATACGTGACTTCCTCGCCCCCCTGGTTTATTTCGCCACCGGCACGGGCGTCGCTCCAGCGAGCAGTTTCATCAAGTCGCATCCCGGGCTGAACCTGACCCTGGTCCACGGCGTGCGAGAGAGTAGCGACCTGTTCTACCGGGAGGCCTTCGATCCCGCCACGTATGTACCCTGTATCTCCAGGGAGCAGGGAACGGGACACTTCAAGGGTCGGGTCACCGACTATTACGCAAGCCGCGAATGGCCGGAATCCTCACACTACTACCTGTGCGGGGCCAACGACATGATCCTCGAAATGCGGCGAAAACTGCTGGATGCCGGCGTGGCGGATGCACACATCTATTCCGAGGCCTATTACTTCTGGTAGACCGCTGCACGCCTGCATGGGCACACCCCGCATCCCGGGCGAAGCCCCAGCACCCCCACGCGACTGAAGTACGCCAAAAAGAAAGGTTGAAGTGCCTCCAGGTGAACCATATTGTTCGCTTACTCGGATGACAACCGGAGGCTTTACCCGCGGGACCACAGCCATGAGCCAGAAGAAAATATTGATGTTCGACGATGAGGAGACTTCCACCCGTATCGTCCAGTTGGACCGCGGGATGCGCCCCTGCAGGCTAAACCGGTGGTCCTGTATATAGTGATTGAAGCGCCGGAGCAACTTGGGTCCTGACGACCCCGGGCGTCGGAATTCCCGATGGTAGAAAATCAAAGAGATGCGCGGGAGGATGGAGCCGAACCGTTGTCCAGTGCGCAAGCGGTGGACCTATTGCTGGTCGAGGACAACCCGGCCGAGGCCCACCGGGTAGAGCACGCCCTGGACTCCGTGACGCCTGCAGTCTTTCAGTTCACCCATATCGACAACATCCCGGAAGCCATTGAGTACCTGGCCTCCCACAAGCCGGATGTCCTGCTGCTCGACCTGAACGTCGGCGAGAGCAGGGGCTATGAGACCTTCGAGGTCCTCCAGCAACATACCGGGGGAAGCATCCCGATTGTCATTTCAACGGAGCTGGATGATGACGATATGGCCCTGCGCGCCATCCGGGATGGGGCACAGGATTATTTCCCGAAGGGATTGACCCAAACCAAGGGACTCCTTGCCCGCATCGTGCGTCACGCCATCCAGCGGCACCGGGACCAGGAGCACCTGCGCGAGATCAATACAAAACTGGCGGCGCGCCAGGAGGCCCTTGAGCGCGCACTGCTTGACCTGAAGGAAGTTCAACGCTCCGTGATTGAAACGGAAAAGATGAAAACCGTCAGTCGCCTGGCCGCGGGCGTAGCCCATGAGGTCAAGAACCCCCTCCAGATCATCAAGATGGGGATGAACTACCTGGCCAAGCAGCTTCCGGAGGAAAACGTAGAATGCAAGAACGTAGCCGCCGACATCATGGTCGCGGTGGAACGGGGCCGGGACATCATCAGCGACCTCCTGAATTTTGCCGCGCCCAAGCAACTGCAACGTGAAACCGTGAGCCTGGAAGACGTGGTGAACGAAGCGCACCACACCGCCCTTCACGAACTATCCCGGGCCCACGTAAGCTATACCTACGCGCCCGAGGATGCCCCTGCCGAGGTCGCGATCGACCGGCCAAAAATCGTGCAGGTCCTGGTCCACCTGATCGCCAACGCCAGCCACGCCATGGAGAACACCGACCTGGCCACGATGCGTATTCATGCCATGCAGCGCCCAATAGAAGAGGTCTGTTACCTCACCCGGAAGGACGAGGATGCCCTGGCCGGGAATCCGCGTGATGTCGTGCTCATCGAGGTGGTGGACAATGGCCCGGGCATCCCCGAAGAGGTGCTGCCAAAAATATTCGAACCCTTTTTCACCACCAAAGACACGGGCAAGGGGGCTGGGCTCGGCCTCTGCATCTGTCGCCTCATCATGGATATGCACGAGGGCGGGGTATGGATGGAAAACCATCCCGACGGCGGAGCCGTTGCACGGATCTGGTGGCCCATCGAGCAGGCCTGATTTGCCCGCCAGGCACGCCTCGCATAGCGAAAGCCGGTCCGGGCCCAGTATGGCAACGTTAAATCCGTTCCGGCGTCCGAATCCCCAGCAGGTCCAGGCCCCTACGCAAAATAGCCGCCACCAGCGAACACAATTTTATCCGGCTTTCGCGAAGGCCTTCATCGGTATCCAGGAACTTGGGAAGATTCTGGTAAAAGGAGCTGTTCAACTGGGCGAGCTCGTACAGATAATCCGCCAGCAGGTTGGGACGATAATGCCCCAGGGCCGCCTGGAACACCTCGTTGAACTGGGCCATTTTCAACACCAGCTTCCGCTCAATCTCCTCCTCCAGGTGAATGCCGAAGGCATCGAGGTTGGATGCGGGAAAACGCGCGGCATACTTGTCCATCACGCTTCGGTTCCGTGCGTAGGAATACTGCAGGTACGGCGCTGAATTCCCCTTGGTATCCAGGGCTTTCTCCCAGCTGAAGGTTACCAGGCTGTGGGGATTCTGGCTCAAGTCAGTATACTTGATGGCGCCTATGCCCAGGGCGCGGGCCACCTCGGCCTGGTCCGCTTCCGGCATCTCCGGGCTTTTTGCCTTGGCCATTTCCAGGGCCCGGGCCTCGGCTTCATCCAGCAGGGCCTCCAGCTTGATCACATTCCCTTCCCGGGTGCTGAAGGTCGCTTCAGGCAGGCGCATGAGGCCAAACCAGACATGGACCAGCCGCGCCGGACACGCCAGGATCCGGCTCACATGGAAGAGCTGCTTAAAGTGCAGCTGCTGTCGCTCGTCCGTTACATAAATAATTACTTCCGGGCTGAACTCAGCAACCCGGCTTTGCACCGTGGCGAGGTCCGTCGTGGTGTAGTTGAACCCACCGTCTGACTTCTGCACTATCGCGACGCCGAGTTTCTCCGCCTCAAGATCAACGATCTTCGCACCGTCGCTCTCCACCAGCACGCCTTTCGCCTCCAGGGCGGCCAGCACACCGGGCAAGGCATCATTGTAGTAGCTTTCCCCGCGGTACAGGTCGAAGGCCACATCCAGCCGCGCGTATATCCGGTTGAATTCCGCGACACTCAGGTCCACGAAGCGCTGCCACAGCGCCAGGTTGTCCGCATCCCCCTGTTGCAGCTTGACGAGTTCCGCCTTCGCGGAGGCCAACCAGTTTTCGTCCGCCCTGGACTGGTTGTAACTCTTGACATAGATCCGCTCGAGCTCCGCGATGGGATCATCGGCCAGGGCGGCCTCATCGACAAAATGCCGATAGCCCATGATCATCAGCCCGAACTGGGTCCCCCAGTCGCCGAGGTGATTGTCCGCGACCACCTCGTATCCCGCGAAACGATGCATCCGGTCGAGGGCATTCCCAATCACGGTCGAGCGAATGTGCCCGATGTGCATGGGCTTGGCCACGTTCGGGCTGGAATAGTCGATTACCACCGACTTAGCGCCGCCGGTCAGGGGCACCCCCAGGCGTTCATCCTTCAACAGGTCCCCGGCCCGCTCGTTCAACCACTCCGTCTTGAGGTAAAAATTAATGAATCCCGGACCGGCGATTTCAAGCTTTTCCACCATTTCGGGCAAGGGCGCGTGGGCGGCGATCTGTTCGGCAATCTGCCGGGGTGCCTGGCGGAGCGTCTTGGCCAGCGGCATGGCGCTGTTGCACTGGTAATCCCCGAATCCTTCCCCGCTGGCGCGAACCACGCCGATGCTTTCCGGGTCGATGCCCGCATCCGGGAAAGCCGCGGCTACGGCTTCCCGGGCCCAGATGGAGAGAATTTGGTCAATGGGGATAAGATTCATGGTCCATTCCAAAAATGGAGGGGAATATAACGCCGTGAACCCGCATTTAAACCGTAAAGTGTATGAAAGTCGATTTTTGATATGGCAGCACACCCATACATGATCTATAAGCTGACCACAGGCTAAACACAGGAGCGCGCAAGCATGAACGAAGACGAAAACCCAGATCCAGCCCAGCCGGGCGATACGCCGCCCCCTCCGGCACCCGAAGTGCCCCCTGCGGAAGCCCCACCCCCTCCGGCACCCGAAGTGCCCCCTGCGGAAGCCCCACCCCCCCCGGCACCCCCTCCCGGCTACATCCCGGAGATCCCGGCCGAGGAGGTCGCGGCCGGCAAGACGATTGCCCTCCTGAGCTATATCCTGAGCCTTATCGGCCTCCCCTTCTGGCTGTATCCAATCATCGTGCGGGACAACGAGTTCTCCCTCTACCATGCCAAGCAATGTTTCATGATGTGGATTGCATTGGCTGTCCTGTATACCGTGGGAACCATCCTGTCCTTTGTCTGTATTGGCTTTTTGATTTATCCCGTCGCCCTGGTGATGGGCATCGTCTGGATTATCAAGGGCATCATCAATACCAACAACGGCCAGGCTATTCCTTTACCCATCATCGGGAAATGGGCGGTCGACCTGTTCAAGGGAATCACCAAGGCGCCCAAGGCCTGATCCTGCGGGTCATGCGGTCGTCATGCGGATCGCCCTGAAACGGCAGGCCCTCGATCGCGATGGATACATCCTCCGGGTGGCCTTGCCGCTGCTCGTCGTGCTGGCAGCGATGCTCGTGACCCGGGTGCCGCAGCCCCTCATTCCGGCCTGCACATTTAAAAACTGGACAGGTATGCCTTGCGGCGGCTGCGGAACCTTTCGCGGACTCGGCCTGCTCGCCCAGGGACAGGTTGTCGACGCCTGGGCCATGCAGCCCCTGATCATCGGCAGCGTATACCTCGCCGTCGTCTACGCCCTGTACACCCTTGCCGCCGCGCTCTTCCGCTGGCCACGGGTCCAGCTCACCCGCTGGTCCGCCCGGGATACCGGCTGGTGTTTATGCTTCGCCGGGCTGGGTTACTTCGTCAACTGGGGCTACCTGATCCTCGATGGCCGCTGATCCTTCATCCCGGATGCCGGGCGCGATCGCTTTCCCCCGGCTGGGGCTCCTCCTGGGTGCCGGGCTCCTCGGCCTGGTCGCTTGCCAGACCCCTTCGCCCACCGCGGGCGGTGGGCTGACCAGGGAAGAACGCTTTCACTCCTGCCTCCTCTGCCACAGCACCCGGGAAATGCAGCGCGGCCCCATCCTCAACGGGCTGGAGACGTGGTACGCCGAGGCCCAGATGAATAAATTCCGCTCGGGCATACGGGGTGGAAAACCGGAGAACCCGGGCGAGCACCTGATGGGCACGGCCGGCCTGCAGCACCTGGCCCATGACCGGGAGGTCAAGGCCATGGCCCGGGTCATCGGCAAGCTCCAGCCCGTCGCCCATCGCAAAACCGTCCGCGGTGACCGGGAGAACGGTAAACGCATCTACCAGCGCTGTATCGCCTGCCACGGCAACAAGGCCGAAGGTAAGCGCCTGCTCAAGTCACCCCAACTCGCCTACCTGGAAGACTGGTACCTGCTCGACCAGATGCGCAAGTTTGTCCGGGGACAGCGCGGCTACCATGCCGATGATGCAAGCGGCCTGCTGATGGCCAAGTCCAGCGAGGCCCTGGGCGACCAGGACCTGAAAGATGTCACGACCTACATCGTAGACGCTTTTGGCCTGTAGCCGCCTTCCTGCAAGCACCGCGAAAGCCTCACCATCCGGGGCCGGCTCCCGGGCGGGACAGGGCCCCGGTGTCCCCGCCCGCCTGCCGGATGAAGTTTACGATTAGGATTAGGATTCGGATTCGGAAAACGATACCCTTCGGCCGTGGAACCCGGACAATACCTCCTCCTGGCCGCTGTCGGCTGCCTGGCGGGATTTATCAACGTCATGGCGGGCGGGGGCTCGCTGCTCACCTTGCCGGTCATGATCTTTTTCGGCATTCCGGGTGCGGTCGCCAACGGGACGAACCGGGTTGCCATCATCATCCAGAACATCGTCGCCGTCGCGGGTTTTCACCGGCAGGGCTTTGCCGATTTCAGGCTCAGCCTCAGCCTCGGGCTCTGCGCCCTGCCCGGGGCCGTCGCCGGCGCCCTCCTCGCCACGAAGGTCACCGGGAGCCTCTTCAATCGCATCCTCGCCGGCGTCATGATCGGGGTACTCCTCCTCATGATCAACCAGTGGAAAAAGAAACCCACTCCCGATGCGGGCGGGTCGCACCGGCCCCGCAATCTCCTGTGGGGCCATCTTTGCATGGTCGCGGCCGGCTTCTACGGGGGATTTATTCAAGCCGGGGTCGGATTTATCCTCATGGCCATCCTCCACCGGGTGATGGGACTCGATCTCGTCCGGGTGAACATGCACAAGGTCTTCATCGTCCTCGTATTCACGTCCAGTGCACTGATCACCTTCGCCCTGAGTGGCCAGGTATGGTGGATCGTCGGCCTCGTACTCGCCGCCGGGAACGCCACCGGTGGCTGGATCGGCACCCAGGTCGCGGTCAAGAAAGGCGAACGCTGGATCCGGGTCATATTTTACATCGCCATCAGCGCCATGGCGATTCGCCTGTTGGTGATGAATATATAGGGGCTTCTCCACGGGAAACCCGAAGGGGATAGCACCTGCCCATGAACCCTTTCCAGTTGATCCGGCGTAGAATATGGCCTAGCCTCGTAACATGCTGATTCGGAGTCTTAGCCCGGGACCATGCTTGCTCGCCCTGATCTTCGCGGCAATGCCCACGCAGGCTCAACCCCTGCCTGAGGCGGATGCCTACCTGGCCAAGCTGAAGGTCTCGTACGAGGCCAACCTGATGAAAATCAGGGAGGCCGATCAAGCGGTACGGAAGACCTTGCTCAAGAAATATGCCTACAACCTGCTCGAGATCGAGCGGAAGCTGAAGGAAACGGGCCAACTGGATCCCCTGCTGGTAACGCGCAGGGAAATCGCCCGCTTCAAGCAGGAGGGATCCCTCGAAGGCGCGGAGGTGGAGGGATCGACCGACCTCCAGCGCCTGCTGGCCGCTTACCGGAAACTCTTCGACAATATCGACCTCACATCCAACAAGCGCCTGTACAACCTGTCCGGGAAATACGACCAGAGCCTGCGCAGGCTCGAGGCATCGTACACGAAGGAAAACCGTATCGCGGATGCGGTGAAAGTCAGGGAGGAACGCGATGCGGTTCGACAGCGGCCCGATGTCCTCGCGGCCATGAAGGCGGCAAAGGAAACAAAATCAGCCACCCAGCTGCAACAGCCGGACCCGGAAAACTGGAAGCCGGTCCGCCCCGGTCCGGGGAACGTTGCGCCCGGCATCGCCAATCAATTCAAGGGCAGCGACAAGAAGCGCATCGACGATCGCTATCACGATTTCATCGAGGCCCTGATAGGGGTCAAGGACAATAACATGGATGCGGTGGTGGAGATGGTGAACCCGGAAGATACCAAGAAACTAGGCGAGCAGCTGATCGGCCTGACCTTCGCTCCCGCCGTCATAATGGTACAATTCGCCGATAAAGCCGGGGGTAAATTTCGTGAAGGTAACATCACCGTGGGGGAGGATGGAAACACCGCTGTACAGATCCCGTACTTTTCCGGAGCGGG
>JAYGFS010000589.1:0-3029 GCA_046581765.1 Verrucomicrobiota bacterium | reverse complement strand
GTTCCCGGGTGCCGCAGTACGGCCCAGCAGTTGATCAGGAGGGCGAGCAGGCCGAGTGCAAACCAGCGGTTCCGGTAATAGGCATCTTTTAGTTTCATGGGTGGGTTCCTTTTCTTCCAATGCGTGCGAGTTAAGCAGAAGAATGTGGCAGGAATGTGGCAGCAAGCGGGAAGAAATAGGGCAGGAAATGGGAAGGATTGCCGTGGAAACCGGGGCCTGCGGGCCCAGGGAGGGATCCCGTCCGCTTAGGCCAGCCCGTACGGGCTTACCAGCCTCCGCCGCCTCCACCCCCGCCGCCCCCGCCCGAGCTTCCGCCGCCGCCACCACCGGAGCTGGAACCGGGTGCGTGCGAGGAACTGGAGATGGTGCCGGTGAGTGCGCCCCCGACCGCGCCGGCCAATGCCCCGGGGGTGATTCCCTGGCCCAGGTTCGAGCTGTACCAGGCCGGGTGGTACGTGGAAGCGCCCTGGCTGCCGGCCTCGGCTAGAGCCAACACCGATGCGAAACGTTCGGACCATTCCTGTTCCACCCCGAGGGCCAGGGCGTAGGGCAGGTAACGCTCAAAAAGTTCGGGCGTTTCCTCCGGGGGATGCATCAGGTGAAGGCGGTCCTGCTCCGCAACGGACAGGTATAGCTTGAAACCTTCCAGTTCATCCATGACCTTGCGTCCGGCACGCGTGGGGGCCTTGAGCAGGTGATGGTACACGCCGATGAGCACGACCAGGCTGACCAGGCAGAGCCCGGCGATGGGCGAGGTCGCGCGGGCGTACATGAAGATACCGACAATTTCGCCGATAAAGAAGGGCACGGCAAAGAGGGTTATGAATATCGCGCCAACGGCGCCCTTGATGGACGTTCCCGCATTTTTCCACCCGGCGAAGATGGCGACGACAAGCGCGACCACGCCGACGGTCCAGCCGCTGAGCCAAAGCGACATGAAGCCCGCGGTGCCGGGGTCGTGGGCAAGCAGGGTTACGCTCAACAGGGTGAGCACGGTGCCGATCCCCGCGGGGACCAGGTATTTCCGGTTGCGCTGAAAGTGGGACTGAGCGTATTCATTCTTCAGCGCCTTGTGCAGGGCGGTGACGGCACTGCCGATGGTCGCGTGGTGCGCCTGCACGAGGCGAAGGGATTTTCGTTTACGCAGGAGCCTGAGGAATATCGTTTGTTCACCGGTCGAAAGTTTCTCACCGCTTTCATCGTTTTGGACGATGGTGTATTCGTCTGCGCCAAAACCTTTGTCCGTCAGCTTCAGCGTTGCCCAGCCTTTCACGCAAAGCGTGATCAGCGCGGCGGCAAAGCACCGGTCGTCGTACCCCATGTGCATGACGTAACGGGCGGCACCAGGGGAGATACCCGGCGGGGGTTCAAAGCGGGGGATGATGGTGCCCCGGGACGGGTCCCGGCCGACCAAAAACCAGGCGATGAACAGGTAGCTGCCAACGAGAAGCAACCCGAGGGAAGCCGCGATGGTGGAGGGGTTTTCGGCAAGCATGGCCTGCATTTTCTCCACGTTGCCGGGCTCGTGGACGATGCCCTTGGGGAAGCTGACCACGATGGTGAGGCCTTCCCGGGCCTTGAGCGTACGGGTGGTGTTGAAGCGGGAGACCGTGCCGCTGTAGCTGGCCTCAAAATCCTGGCCGCTTGACCGCTTCCGCCCGGTGTAGGCCTCCAGCTGTACCGCGTTGAGTTCCGTTTGCACGGGAAGCGTGACACGGCAGGAGACCTCCTCCATGGGGAAGGCCCAGTCGTTTCCCGTCACGTTCCAGTACAGCTCATCGTGCTCGCGGAAAAAGCCGATCTGGCGATTGGTGTGATAGGTGATCTCGTAGGTGTACACGCCTTTCGGGAGTATCTTGTCTTCCCGGCCAATGTACAGGCGTTGACCGTTGGACATGGGCTTTATATGGTAGGGTTCCTTGGTCCCATCCCGCTTGACCGAGAGCACCTCGAAGCGGACCGTGACGCGCCCGCCCTTGCTCTTGTATTTCGTGGGAAACTGTCGATAGATGCCCCGCTTGATCTGGTTTTGTTCGGAACGCACCCGGATGGTCTCGGTTACGGTCAGGGTGTTGTTGGTGTGGACCTGTACCTGGCTGTGGTAAGACAGGATACGCTCGTCCGCCCCGGCACTGCACAGGATGAGGATGGAGAGGATGCTCGGGAAGTACCGGGTCATGGTTTATCCGTGAAGGAGACGGTGGGCAGCTCGCGCTCCATGGCGAACTCGAGTTCGAAGAAGTCGCGGGGCTCGAGCTTGAGCACCCGGGCGACCAGCAGGCCGGGAAAGGCCTCGATCATGGTGTTGTAGTTGCGCACCGATCCGTTGAAGTAGCGCCGCGCCATCTCGATGCGGTCCTCGGTTTCCACCAGCTTGTCCTGGAAATCGAGGAAGTTCTCATTGGCCTTGAGCTCGGGGTAGGCTTCCGCGAGTCCGATGAGATGCCGCATCACGCCGCTGAGTTCCAGTTCCACCGCTTCGGCGGCAGCTACTCCTTCGGCCGCAGCGCTTCTTTCGCGCAGGCGGGTGAGCTCCTCAAGCGCTTGCTTTTCGTGGTCGGCATAGGCCTTGACGGTATCCACCAGGCGGGGAATCAACTCGTGCCGCCGTTTCAGTTGAACGTCGATACCGCTCCAGGCCTCCTCGGCCATGTTGCGCAGGCGAATGATCCGGTTGTAGGTGATCCCGAACAGGAAAAGGGGAAGCCCCATGACCACGCCCCAAAAGAAAAAAATGCGTTCCATGCCGGACTATGCATGAGAATAGCCCCTTTTACAAATATTCATCCAGCCGCCAGCGGAAAGCCCCGGGCAAACCGCCCGGGCCGGGTGGCAAAAGGCTTGCCAAGCAGCGCCGGGGCGTGTTTAGAAACAGGGTCGGAATCATTGGGGAATCGCATGCTCGCATATACTATCGGACAATGGATTATCTTGCTCCTGGTCGCACTGTTTTTCTTCAGCAGCGGGGCCTGGTTTGGCCGCACCCGGATGGAGGCCATACACAAGCTCGGCGGCGAGGAAGATGAGGC
>JAYGFS010000427.1:0-14810 GCA_046581765.1 Verrucomicrobiota bacterium | reverse complement strand
TTCGGTTCCCGGCCTGTCCAGCAATGTCCTGTTCAGCTTGCGCGCCCGGCGGGACGATCGCGAGGTCATCCTGGCGGAATGAAGGGGTTGCGTTCACGGGACTAAAGGACTTGCGCGCGGGTCCGGCTTCCCTATAGTGCCTTGATGCTGAACCGCCTGGTATGCACCGCTTTCCTAGTGAGCATGACCGCATTTTTTGCGGGCTGCGGGAACACGCCTTATCCCTGGTCGGAAGCGCAGGACGAGGTGGTGTATTATGCGGCATTTGACGAACTTCCCCGGGACCTGGATCCCCAGCGTTCGTACACGGCCGACGATGGACTGCTGGTCTCACTTTGTTACGAGGGTTTGTATCAGTACGACTACTTGAAGCGACCCATTGAATTGATTCCCGAGTTGGCCACCGCTATGCCGGATATGAAACTGCTCAAGGATGACCGGGGAGCGGTGACCGGCGTGCTCTACCAGATCGCTATCCAGGAGGATGTTTTTTTCATTGATGATCCCTGTTTCCCCGGCGGGAAGGGGCGAGAGGTGAGCGTCAAGGATTTCGAGTACGCGTTTAAGCGGGTGGCGGACGCGGAGGTGAATAACCCGGTGTTTGAAAGCATTGCCTACATCCGCGGCATGGCAGCATTCCGGGAGCGGATTGCGGCCATTCGAAAAGCCAGCGGGGTAACCGGCAAAGACAAGGGGAAACCCGGTCGGACAACGAATGACATGTACGCGGAAGCTGGCAGCATCTCGGGCATCCGCCTCACGGGGAGCCACAGCTTTGACGTGATCCTTCGCGAGCAGTATCCGCAGATCGTCTACTGGCTGGCCATGCGCTTCATCAGTGCGGTCCCGCATGAGGCGGTCGATTATTATTACGAGGGCCGGGATGATCCAGATGGGGTAGGACCGCAGGAGTTTGACCGGCGCCCGGTCGGGACCGGGCCGTTTTACTTTAAGTGGGACGAATACAGCCGGGCCAAGATGGTCCTGCAGAAGAACGAGAAGTGGTGGCCCCTGCAGCATCCCGAGCGCAAGATGCCGGGCACGGTGTTTCCCCTTGAACCGGGGGAGCCGAGCGATGTGGAGAAGGGGTTCTGGAATGCCGAAGTCGCGGGCAAGCCCTTGCCCTTCGTCGATCGCCTGGAGTTTTATCTCGAAAAAGAAATGCTCCCCAAGTTCAGCAAATTCATCCAGGGCTATTACGATCGATCCAGTGTGCCGACCGAAAATTTCAACCAGATATTCGAGGCGGGCCAGAATCTTTCGGGAGACATGAAGGCGAAGGCGATGACCTTTTCAAAAGATGCCGAGATCGGGGTCTTTTACGTGGGCTTTAACATGGAGGACGACCAGGTCGGTGCGCCGGAAAAGTTCAAGGATCCCGCCCTGGAGGCCAATCGTGATGCCATGCTGAATCGCAACAAGAAACTTCGCCAGGCCATGAGCCTGGCCATCAACACGGAGGAATACCTGCGGATCTTCTTCAACGGCCTGGGCCTTGAAGCACAAGGCCCGCTGCCGCCGGGTATCCCGGGCTATGATCCGGCGTATCGGAATCCGTATCGCATCTACGACCCTGAACTCAAGCGTGCCAAGCAATTGCTGGTCGAGGCGGGCTATCCCGACGGGAAGGATCCCGCCTCCGGCAAGCCGCTCACCCTGAGTTTTGATGTCGGGAGCACGGTCACGCGACTGCGGACCCTGTACAACTGGTTCATCGATAAGTGGGAAAAGCTTGGGATCAATGTTGAATTGAACGCGACGGATTACAACCAGTTCCAGAACAAGATGTACTCTGGCAGTTACCAGATCTTCAGCTGGGGCTGGCTGGCTGATTACCCCGACCCGGAAAATTTTCTTTTCCTGAACTACGGGCCGAATTCGGCCCGGTACAACCAGCACAACCCCAACCATGCCCGGTACGAAAGCAAGGAATATGATTTCTATTTCGAGAAGATGGAAAACCTGCCCAACGAGGCCTCGGCGAGCTGGACGAATGCGGCCGGGAAACAGGTGAGCATGACGCGCCCCGAGTTGATCATCAAGTGCCGGGATATCTTTGTCGAGGACTGCGCATGGATCCCGACCATTCACCGGGAGACCTACCTGCTCGCCAATCCATGGGTGAAGTATGCGAAGCCGCACCCGATTACCGGGGCGAATTTAAAGCACTATGAAATCAACCGTGAGTTGCGCAGTTCGTTGCGTGAAAAATGGAACGAGCCCGTGGTCTGGCCCGCCATCGCCCTGGTTCTCATCCTTGTCGTCGGCTTCATTCCCGCCTGCATTACCGTGCGAAAGGAGCGTCGCTGATGGGAGCCTATATCGTGCGACGTCTTCTCCTGGGCATTCCCACGGTGCTGGGCGTGCTGTTGCTGCTATACACCTTGTTTTTCCTGGTGGCCAAGCCCCGGGATATAGCCAAGCGGGCCCTGTCGGATAAGGCCAGCGAAGAGCAGATCCTCAAGTGGCTGGAAAACCACGGCTACGGGGAGATCGTGGAGATCACCGGAGAGGACGGTGCGAAGAAGGATGTGCTGGAACCGACCCCGAAACCGGTGCTTCTCGCCAATTATTTTACCCGCATGTTGACGTTCAAGTTTGGCAAGGCCGACCTGGACGACGTCCTGATTTCCGAAAAGCTCCGCAAGGGGGTAGGGCCGAGCCTGGCCCTTACCCTGCCGGCTTTTGCTGTAGGCGTGGTTGCGGCGATCGCCATTTCCCTGCTCGTGGCCCTGTTTCGTGACACCTATGTGGATCGAATCACCCTGGTGCTCTGCGTGGTTGGCATGAGCATTGTGGTATTCGTGTACATCATTGGCGGGCAGTTTTTTCTCGGCAAGGTGCTGCGCTGGCATCCGATATCCGGTTGGGATCCTCATTATAAAATTCACTTCCTCATGTTGCCGATTGTGGTGGGGACCCTGGCTGGACTCGGGGAGCGCATTCGCTTTTACCGCACGATCATGGTCAATGAAATCAGCAGCGACTACATCCGAACGGCCCGGGCCAAAGGCGTGTCCGACACGGCTCTGCTGTTCAAGCATCTCCTGAAGAACGCGATGATCCCGATTCTCACCGGACTGGTCATGGCCATTCCATTCCTGTTTCTCGGGGCCCTGTTGCTGGAATCGTTTTTCGGCATACCCGGCCTCGGGCGATTGACCGTTGAGGCAATTACCAACAACGACTTTTCAACGACCTCGGCCATGGTGTACATCACCTCCCTGCTCTACATTATCTTTAACCTACTCACGGATATAAGCTATACCTTTGTCGATCCCCGGGTGCGGCTCCGGTAAATCGGAAATCATGACGACTACGGACCAGACCGCGGCGGAAATTGCGCCACACCTTATTCAGAATTGTATCACGTTCGTGTTGGTCGCGCTCGCAATTGCGGGTATAATCCGCGTGCTGCGGCATCCATATTGGGGCATCCGGATGAAAGGCTTGTGGGGCCGGACATCCGCCATGGTTACGCTTGCGGTCATTGTCTTGTTCGTGATGATCACGGTGATGGACTCGATTGCATGGCTGGATGCTGATCCGGGGAAGGATATCGGCGTGAATCGACCGCGTACCATACTGGATCGGGGCTTTGCCCGGGTGGCAGGGGTGCACGAAAAGAAGTTCAAGGAGGATTCCTACGGAGCGCCAATGGCGAAAGTGGAGTTCACCGACCCGAGCCGGATATTGAAATACAAGCACCTGATGGGTACCAGCCAAACCGGTTACGACACCTTTTACCGTATTCTCAAAGGCGTCAAGCCAGCGGTGATTATCGGCACCCTGCCATTGATTATCGCCGTTCCCTTATCTTTACTGTTTGGGGTGTCTGCCGGGTTCTTTGGCGGTCGGGTCGATGATTTTGTGGTCTACATCTATACCACCCTGGCGTCTATTCCCGGCATCCTGCTGCTCATTGCCTTGATCGCAGCTTTGGGCCAGGGACTGCCCCAGATCGCCTTCGGTCTCGGGGTGACGGGATGGGTGGGGCTATGCCGCCTGGTGCGCGGAGAGACGCTCAAGCTGCGCGAACTGGAGTACGTCCAGGCCTCCCGCTGCCTGGGGGTTTCCCAGCCGAAGATCATCATCCGTCATATCATCCCCAATCTCATGCACATCGTGATCATCACCGCCATCCTCGCCTTTACCGGGTTGGTGCTCACCGAAAGCGTTCTCGCCTATCTCGGTATCGGGTTGGACAACAGTTGGGGAGCCATCATCGATGAGGCCCGAGGGGAATTGGCCCGCGACCCGGTGATCTGGTGGAACATCGTGTTTGCGTCGTTTTTTCTGTTCCTGCTCGTGCTTTGTGTAAATGTCTTCGGTGACGCCCTGCGGGACGTTCTCGATCCCAAAACAAGTGCGGGGTAATCAAGATGAGTGAAGCCATTTTAGACGTTAAGGATCTGCGCACCTACTTTTCGGTGTCCGGCAAACAAACCGCCAAGGCCGTGGACGGGATTTCCTTTCGTGTTCACAAGGGTGAATCGGTTGCCCTGGTGGGGGAGTCCGGTTGTGGCAAGTCGGTATCGGCCTTTTCCATCATGCAGTTGCTGCCACGGAATGCGCTGCATCCTACTGGCGAAATCTTCTTTAAAGGCCGGGATATTCTCAAGATGAGCGTGGACGAACGGCGGTCCCTGCGCGGGAACCAGATGTCGATTATCTTCCAGGAACCGGGAACCTCCCTGAACCCCGTGTTCAAGACGGGGTCCCAGGTGGCTGAGGTCCTCCGATTGCACGAAGGCATGAACAAATCGCAGGCGCGCGAGGAGACCATCAACATCTTCGGCCAGGTGGGGATCCCCAATCCCGTGGCCCGCTACGATGCCTATCCGCATGAGATGTCGGGCGGGATGAAGCAGCGGGTCATGATCGCCATGGCCCTGGCCTGCAAACCGGACCTGCTGATTGCGGATGAACCGACGACGGCCCTCGACGTAACGATCCAGGCGCAGATCCTGAAGTTGATCCAGGATCTTCAGCGTGAACGCCAGATGGCGGTTTTGATGATCACCCACAACCTGCGCGTGGTGAACCAGGTTGCTGACCGGGTCATGGTCATGTATGCCGGGAAAATCGTCGAAAAGGCCGATCGCCTGGATTTGTTCCGTGATCCGCAGCATCCGTATACGAAGTTGCTTTTGAAGTCGATCCCGGGTGAAGGGGCCCGCGGAAAGCCACTGGAGGAAATACCCGGACGGGTACCCCCCGCCACCGCATTCCCGGATACCTGCCGCTTTGCCGATCGCTGCCCGAGCTGTTTTGACGCCTGCCGCACATCCGAGCCGCCGCTGCTCGAGGTATCCGATCGGCATTTCGCGGCCTGTCTCCTGTTTCAGCGGGAAGGAGCGAAAGCTGATGGGTGAAAACACGCCACTGATTGAAGTCAAGAACCTGAAAACCTGGTTCCCGGTAAAGTCGGGCGTACTCCAGCGTACGACCGCGCATGTTCGCGCGGTAGATGATGTCTCTTTTTCGATTCCGAGAGGAAAGACGCTTGCCTTGGTAGGCGAATCCGGATGCGGGAAAACCACCGTGGGGAAAACCATTCTTCGCTTGATAAAGGCCACCGATGGTGAAGTATGCTACGGGGGTAAGAACCTGTTGCAACTCAGCGAGAAGGACTTGTTTCCGTATCGCAAAAAGCTCCAGATCATCTTCCAGGATCCAGCCAACTCCCTGAACCCCCGCATGCTGGTCAAGGATATCGTCGGCGAGGGGTTGCGCAGCTTCAAGATGGTGACCGGCAAGGTGGAATACGAAGCCAAGGTCACCTCCGTCCTGGAAAAGGTCGGCCTCGGTTCCGACACCCTGCACCGGTATCCACACGAGTTCTCCGGCGGCCAGCGCCAGCGCATTTGCATCGCCCGGGCACTGGCGGTGGACCCCGAGTTCATTGTCTGTGACGAGGCCACCTCCGCCCTGGACGTGTCCGTCCAGGCCTCCATACTCAACCTGCTGAAAGATCTTCAACAAGAGCTGGGTCTCACCTACCTGTTCATTACCCACGATCTCTCGGTTGTTGAATACCTGTCCGACCGGGTTGCCGTCATGTACCTGGGCCAACTGGTCGACGAGGCGGATACGCCTGAATTATTTGCGAACCCAAAGCACCCGTACACGCAGGCCTTGATGGCCAGTGCGCCGAGCCTGGACCCGGATCACCGGGAATTGATTGCCCTGGGCGGGGAAGTGCCCTCGCCCATGGACCCTCCTCGCGGGTGCCGGTTTCATACCCGCTGCGACAAGCGCTTTGAACCTTGTGATAAAGGTGAGGTGCCTTTTGTTGATGTCCCCGGAGGGAAATGTCGCTGTTTGTTGTTCGAGAAACAGTCGGCCCCCACCGCTCACCAAGGAAATTGAAAATGAAAAAAATGCTCACCTCCCTCCTGGCGCTTTGCGCGTCTGCTTCATTCGCCGCCCGGCCCAACATTGTTTTCATCTTTACCGATGACCATTCATCCCGGGCCATCAGCGCCTACGGCTCGAAGATCAACAAGACCCCGAACATGGATCGCATTGCCCGGGAAGGCATGTTGTTTCGGAATTGTTTCGTAAGCAACGCCATCTGCGGCCCCAGCCGGGCGGTCATCCAAACCGGAAAGTATAGCCACCTCAACGGCTTCCTCACCAACGGCAACACCTTCGACGGCTCCCAGCAGACCTTCCCCAAGTTGCTCCAGAAAGCGGGTTACCAGACCGCGGTTGTGGGGAAGTGGCACCTGAAGAGCACCCCGACGGGCTTCGATTACTCCGAGGTCCTGCTGGGGCAGGGGCCGTACTACAACCCGCCCATGAAAAAGAATGGGGTTGGGACCAAGCATGTTGGCTACACCACCGACATCATTACCGACCTCGCTTTGGACTGGCTGGAGAAGGAACGCGACCCGGACAAGCCTTTCATGCTGATGTACCAGCACAAGGCCCCGCACCGGAATTGGCAGCCCGGGCCAAAGTACCTGAACAAGTATGATGATGTCACCATCCCGGAACCGGAGACGCTGTTTTACGATTATTCCGGGCTCGGTTCAGCGGCCAAGCAACAGACGATGACGATTGAACGTCACCTGAGTGCCAATGACCTGAAGCTGAGAGCGCCCGGAAACCTGACCCCGGAGCAGCTCGCGACCTGGAATAAGGCCTACGAACCCAAGAACAAGGCTTTCAAGGAAGCCAATCTCCAGGGCAAGGAGCTCATCAAGTGGAAATACCAGCGCTATATCAAGGACTACATTCGTTGCGTCGACTCGGTTGACGAAAACATCGGCCGGATCCTGCAGTACCTCGATAAACAGGACCTGGCGGAAAATACGGTCGTGATCTATTCATCCGATCAGGGTTGGTTCCTCGGCGAGAACGGCTGGTTTGACAAGCGGTGGATCTACGATGTCTCCCTGAAAATGCCCCTGCTGGTTCGTTGGCCGGGCGTGGTCAAGCCGGGCTCGGAAAGTACGGATTTTGTGTCGAACGTGGATTTCGCCCAGACCTTTCTTGACATGGCTGGTGCCGAGCAACCGCATGATATGCAGGGCCGAAGTATCGTGCCCTTGCTGAAGGGCCGCGCGCCCAAGGACTGGCGCCAGTCATTCTATTACCAATATTATGAATATCCGGGTGCACACAGCGTTCGTCGCCATTACGGTGTGCGCGCCAAGGATCACACCCTTGTCTATTACTACGGTATCGATGAGTGGGAGCTTTTCGATAACCGCAAGGATCCGAAGCAGTTGACCTCCGTTTTCAATAATCCGGAATATGCCCCGGTTATCAGGAAGCTGCAGAAGGAAATCGAGGCGTTCCGTGTCGACTTGAAAGTCCCGGAAGATACCCGCCCGCTTAAGCGAAAGCCGCGGCAAAAGAAACCCCGGACGCCGAAAAAGAAAGCGGCGTAAGCGCCGATAATCTGTTAAATCGGGTCCAGATGGATATCCTGGATACTCGAACAATGAATGCGTTAAGCGCCTCGATGATGGTCGAGGAGTTGATACGCAATGGGGTTGATCGCTTCTGCCTGGCCCCCGGTTCACGTTGCACGCCGCTGACCCTGGCGGTCGCCCGGAATCCGCGTGCCCGGATTTTCAAGCACTTTGACGAGCGCGGCCTGGGCTTCTTCGCGCTCGGGCTTGCCCGGGGGGGCGGCGAACCGGCGGTGGTGATCACGACCTCCGGCACGGCGGTGGCGAATTTGCTGCCCGCCGTGGTTGAAGCCGACCTGGAGGATCTTCCCCTGATCGTCCTTTCCGCCGATCGCCCGCCGGAGCTGCGAGACACCGGGGCCAACCAGGCGATCAACCAGGTCGGGCTTTTCGGCCACCGGGTGCGCTGGTTTGTCGATCTTCCCTGTCCGGGAACGCAGCATGGAGCCGACTATTTATTGCATACGATCGACCATGCCGTGGCGCGGGCTCGCAGGGGTCCTGTCCACTTGAACGCCATGTATCGCGAACCCCTGGCGCCCGATGACCAGGGCCCGAATCTCTCGCCCTGGATGGGCTCCCTGGGTCATTGGATCGAATCAAATGATCCGCACACCCGTTATGCCGGGGGGCAACGCGTGGTTGATGAATCGACGGTTCAGGAACTGGCGGGACTGCTTGTCGCAGATGCATCCGGTGTGTTGGTGGTCGGCCACTTGCGTTCTGACGCGGATCGCGCCGGCGCATTGACCCTTGGCGAAATGCTGGGATGGCCGATCGTCGCAGACCTGGGATCCGGGTTGCGCGCGGGCGTTTCCTCGTCGCATATGATTCATCAACTCGACGTAATCCTGCAGCACGATGCCGCCATGTCCGACGCACCCGATGCCGTTATTCACCTCGGTGGACGCTTCCTCTCCAAGCGCGTCCAGGCGTGGATCAACCGTCACCAACCCTCGATCTATGTGCTGTGTCACGATTCCGACCATCAGCTGGTGCCCGGCATGGTGACGCACCGGGTTTTGGGATCTGTCCAGGCCTTCTGCGAAGACCTCGCCCGGGCGAGCAAGCCCGGCACGGATCGCACATGGCTGGAGCGCTGGCAACAGCGGCAGTCACTATGTACCGAGGTGTTGAATGTGCAGTTGCAGTCGGTTTTGAGTGAGCCCGCGCTTGCGCGAACGGTTTCTCGACTCATCCCGGCAGGTCACCATATGTTCCTCGGAAACTCCATGCCCGTGCGGGATATGGACATGTTCACTTGGCCGGAATGCCAGGCAGCCGGCATCCATGCGAATCGTGGCGCGAGTGGAATCGATGGTTTGATCGCCTCGGCTGCCGGGGTCGTAGAGGGCAGGGGGCAGCCCCTGACCCTGCTCATCGGGGATCTTTCCGCACTACACGACCTCAACAGCTTGAACCTGCTGCGCAAGGCTTCATCGCCGGTGACCTTGGTGGTGGTCAACAACGATGGGGGCGGAATTTTTTCATTTCTGCCCATTGCCTCCCAGGAGGACGTGTTTGAAGACTATTTTGGTACGCCGCACGGCCTGCAATTTGAAGGAGCCGCCGCACAGTTCGAACTGGCGTATACCCGGGTAGCTAGCATGGAGGATTTCGTTGCGAGCTACACGGAGGCGGTCACGGGGACGGTCTCGTCCCTGATCGAAGTAACGACTCAACGGAATGTCAACGTGTCCGATCACCAGTCGATTCGTGACGCAGTGATCGAGCGTCTCGATGCCTGACCCCGTATCCGTCGTTTTTATCCACGGCTTTATGGGCAGCGGATCGGATTGGGATGCGATACGCCTTCAGCTTCCGAATCATATTGCGACCTACGTCCATGAGGTGGCCGGTGACTCCATGGACGAGGTGTCCAGGCGTATTCTCACGACCGGGCCCGATCGTACGGTTTTGGCGGGCTACTCCATGGGTGCGCGACTCGCCCTGCATACCGCCGTGATGCATCCGGGCAAGGTGCGTGCCCTGATCCTGGAGAGCGGCATGCCCGGCCTGGAGGCGGAGGAGGAACGCGTTTCCCGGATGGCTCGGGATGAAGCCAGGGCGTCTGAGCTGCGCCGGGGTGGCATGGTGCCCTTTTTACATGCCTGGTATGAGCAAACGCTCTTTGACAGCCTGCGAAAGCAGCCCGTCCTCCGCGGGCAACTTATCAAGGAGCGCTTGGATCTGAACCCGGAAAGGGTCGCCGCCGAGATCTGCCAGCTCAGCGTGGCCGGGCAGCCCGATCACTGGGCCGCCTTGCCGAACTTGTCCATGCCCGTGCTTGCACTGGCCGGTGCCCTGGACCATAAATACGCGGCAGTGGCCGAGCGGATTGCCGGCTTGTGCGCGAAAGGTCAATGCAGCGTCATCGACCAGGCCGGACACAACGTGCACCTGGAGCAACCGGAAGCGTATGTCGCGGCCGTGAATAAATTTTTAACCGAACTGGGAGACGACTGATATGTCATCCGTAGCGTGGAAGAGTGCCGGGGATTTCCCGGACATCAAGTTTGATAAATGTGAAGATGGCATCGCAAAGATCACCATCAACCGGCCGGAAGTGCACAATGCTTTTCGACCGCAGACCGTGGTGGATATGCGCAAGGCCCTGGACAATGCGCGTGATGACCCGTTGATTGGGGTAATTATTTTAACCGGCGAGGGCGAGAAGGCCTTTTGTTCAGGTGGCGATCAAAAGGTTCGTGGCGATGCGGGATACCGGGATGCCGATGGCGTCAATCGACTCAATATCCTGGATTTTCAACGCGATATCCGCACCTGTCCCAAGCCGGTTATCGCCATGGTCGCGGGTTACGCGATCGGGGGTGGACATGTGCTGCACATGCTCTGTGATTTGACCATTGCCGCAGACAACGCGATTTTCGGTCAAACCGGTCCCAAGGTAGGATCCTTCGATGGGGGCTGGGGCGCCAGCTACATGGCCCGCCTGGTGGGCCAGAAGAAGGCGCGCGAAATCTGGTTTCTCTGTCGCCAGTACGATGCGCTACAGGCCCTGGACATGGGCCTGGTTAACACCGTCGTTCCGATTGAGCGACTGGAAGAGGAAACCGTCCAGTGGAGCCGTGAAATCCTGAAGCATTCACCGTTGTCCATCCGTTGTCTCAAGTCCGCCTTGAACGCAGACTGTGACGGCCAGGCGGGCCTGTAGGAGCTGGCCGGGAATGCAACCCTGCTGTATTACATGACGGAGGAGGGCCAGGAGGGGCGGAATGCGTTTAATGAAAAACGTGCGCCGGATTTCTCGAAATTTCCGAAACGCCGCTGAGGATACGGCTGATCGAGCGAATCCGGAGTGTTCGTTCGCGCTGTATACAAGCTTATGCCCGCTGCCGTAAAAACCTGGATACTTGCCGCCCGGCCGAAAACCCTTCTCGCGGGTGCCTGCCCGGTCATCATTGGATCGGTCCTGGCCGCGGTGGAGGGCGGGTTCTACCTTGCCGCGGCACTGGCGGCCTTTTTTGGTGCCATGTGCATCCAGATCGGGACGAACTTCTGTAATGACTATTTTGATTTCAAGCAGGGGGCAGATACGGAAGAGCGACAGGGTCCTACGCGGGCGGTACAGGCCGGCCTGGTCTCCGGAAAGACGATGCTGGGGGCGACGATCCTCATGTTTGCGCTCTCCGCAGCCTGTGCGGCTTACCTGTACACGCGCGTGGGCTTCCCCATCCTGCTGATCGGCCTGGTCTCGATCCTCTGCGGCATCTGGTACACGGCCGGCCGGTATTCCATCGGCTATCTTGGGCTGGGCGATATCTTCGTACTGATTTTCTTCGGGCCGGTCGCCGTCGGCGGGACCTTCTACGTTCAATCCATGGGCTGGAATTACTGGATCGGCATCGCCGGTCTGCCACCCGGTTTGCTGGCCACCGCGATTCTGGTCGTGAACAACTTGCGGGATATCGATCAGGATCGTGCAGCAAACAAGAAAACCCTCGCCGTACGCTTCGGACGGCGATTTGTACGGGCGGAATACCTACTCTGCCTGGTCGGGGCCGCCTTCATTCCGCTCCTGCTCATGCTGTACGGCCGCGGTTGGTGGCTGGGCGCCTGCCCGTTGATTCTTATCCCGGGTGCCGTGCTGTTTACCCGGGTCCTCCGGGGCACTACGGGTGCCGAACTCAATCCGGTGCTGGCCAGGACCGCCGGGCTGCTGCTGCTCTATACGCTGATCTTCTCCGCCGCCGTGCTCCAGGGATGAAGCCTTCCGCCTACCAGTTGTTCCGCGGGCATGTCCCGATGACCGATCAAAGCCAACGGGCCTTTGCGCTGATTCGCTGCTTTGACGAGCAGGGGCAGGAGGGGTGGGGCGAGATCGCGCCGCTTCCCGGTTTCAGCCTGGAGGCCCTGGATGATGTCGTGGCAGAAGCGCGAGGCATGCTGGGCCATCCGGATGGGCAGGTGCCGAATAGCCCTTCGCTCGCCTGGGCGATGGACACGGCACACCGCAACCTGGAAGCCGCGCAACGGGGGCTTCCACTATGTCGCCTGATCCGTGAGGATGCGCCAAATTATATTCGGGTTAACGCCTTGCTTCCGGCGGAGGAGCCTGTTTCGCATGACCGGCCGCATACGGTGGTGAAGTGCAAGGTGGGGACGCTCCCGATTGCAGAGGAGTGGGATCGCCTCAGGAAGATACCTGCCCGCCTGCGCCTTGATGCCAATCGAGGGCTGAACCTGGGCCAGGCACTCCGCCTGTCCGAAGCACTGAGCGCATTGGACGTGGAGTATATCGAGGAACCGGTGGCGGCGTTCAGCGACCTCCCCGCATTCATCGAGCAATCGCACTTCCCCGTAGCCCTGGACGAAACCTTGCGGGAAAAGACGCCAACTCAACTGGATCACCTGGACCTGGGTGCCATCGTCTACAAACCTTCATTGATGGGTGGTTGGATTCACCTGATGCAGTGGCACGCCTTCGCCGTCGAGCGCGGCATCAAGATGACCATCAGTGCCGCCTACGAAACGGGTATAGGTCTCTGGACTCTCGCGAATGTTGCGGCGGGTCTGCCCGGAGCCAGCGCATTCGCCGGGCTGGATACGTATCGCTTCCTCGCCGGGGACATCATTGAACCCCGACTCGATTTTTCGCACGCCCGGCTTGAACTCTCAGAGACCTTCTCCACATTGTACCACGTGAAAGCTGAAACTCTGGAAGAAATACCCCATGGCTGAAATCCGTTGCCTGGTGAACCAGAGCTGTGAGATATCCGGGCATCACCCAGCGGTGCTGGACCGCAATCGGGTGCACTTTTTCCAGGACCTGGAATCGACCGTTGCCCTGATGGCCCACCACCTGAGTCGCCGGGGCCTGGGGGAAGGGGACCGGGTCGCGATGTTGATGTATCCGTCCTGGCCCGCCGTCTGCACCGTGTTTGCCCTGATCCGGATCAAGGCCATCGTGGTCCCGCTGAGCCCACGTCTTCCGCTGGAGGGCTTGAAAAGCCAGCTGGCTGCCGTACAGGCCCACACGATGATAACCGAGCCCGGCTTGCATCCGGAGGGGCTGGACGGGGTGGATATCCTCCACGCGGAAGAACTCTCGGATTATGTCGCCCTCGACCGGAGCATCATCCCGTATCATGATATCGGTCAACCGGCCGTGATCGTGTTCACATCGGGCAGTTCCGGGCATCCCAAGCCCGCCATGCTCACCTATGGCAACCTGTATTACAGTGCCCATCACTCCAATACGAATCTGCATTTGAGTTCCAATCACAAGTGGCTGCTTTCCATACCCCTGTATCATGTTGGCGGACTCGGCATCCTCTTTCGTTGTGTCGAAGGTGGCGGGACGGTGGTGATTCCCACGCGTGATGTTCCGCTGAGCCAGGATATCCAATCCTACAAAGTCACGCATCTTTCCCTCGTGCCTACTCAACTCATTCGCATGATGCGGGCGGCCGATGCGAAGAAAACCGCGCGCTCATTACATACCGTATTGCTCGGCGGTGCGCCCATTTCGACCGAACATATACTTCAGGCCCTGGCGCTCGGATTTCCGGTGCACGCGACCTATGGTATGACTGAAACGAGTTCCCAGGTGGCAACGCACCCGAAGTACATTTCGGAAGACAAGCTCCACACCGCCGGGCGGGTATTGCCGTGCAACGAGGTCTTCATTGCCGAAGACGGTGAAATTTACGTGCGCGGACTAACCCTGTTCGCGGGGTACATCGAGGACGACAAAACCGTTAAACCCTTTGACGCGGAAGGCTGGTATCACACGGGCGATATCGGTACCCTTGACGAAGCGGGGTACCTCACGGTCCTAGGTCGCAAAGACAACCGGTTCATCTCCGGGGGCGAAAATATCTATCCGGAAGAGATCGAACGAATCCTGACTGGACGGCTGAAAGTGGATAAAGCCGTCGTTGTTCCGGTGGCGGATGAAACATTCGGCCAGCGCCCCGTGGCCTTCGTGGCATTTCCCCCGGGCACCAATGCGGCACACCTCGCCCACCAACTCGAGGAGTTTCTGCCCCGATTTAAAATTCCGGTCGCTTTTCATGAGTGGCCTCCCGAGGCCCCTGAGGACCTGAAATGCGACCGCATCTGGTTCCAGGAATTCATCAATCCATCCTAGGTGGGCTTTTTAATTATCATTAATCAAAATATATATTTTGATTAATGAAAGTATATAGCCTAGGCTCTGAAATAGGTCTGGATAAAGCACGATGAAACCTTGGATACCGCACCGCATAATCACCCTGGCATGGGGCCTGTCTGCGCTCGGCCTGGCTCTTTCTAGCCCGGTTCAAGGGGCCTTATATCTCGTGACCACGACCACGATGGTGCGTGATATGGTGCAGGCGGTGGCCGGTGAAGGGGCGACCGTGGAGGGCCTTATGGGCCCGG
>JAYGFS010000393.1:0-1601 GCA_046581765.1 Verrucomicrobiota bacterium | reverse complement strand
GTTGGTCATCACTTACAAAGCTGTACACCTCAGGACGCAGGAGGTCTTTGATGCCGCCGCCGAGGCGGTCAGCCCCGGGCACTGGATCTGGGATGGTGTTCATCCCCTGCCGCAGGGCCACGAGTTGATCGCCCGCACGTGGCTGGAGGAAGTCAGTGCCTGAAGGAGGGGAAGGGGTGACCGAGGCGGACTATTTCCTGGCGGGCCTGGGTTTTTTACAGGGAGACGTCGGGGTCGAGGCTTGGTTTCAGGCAGAGGGAAATAAGTAGGGGCCGGGAAAAATTGAATGGAGAAGGAACCGTGATGAAAATATACCTGTTTACTTGGTGCCTCCTGGCCTGCCTCACGCCGTGGGCCTCGCTGCATGCCGCAGCCCCGCGGCCGAATATCGTGCTCATCTTCGTGGATGACATGGGTTACGGCGACCTGGGTTGCTACGGCAATAAAAAGAACCGGACCCCGAACATCGACCAGCTCGCGGCCGAGGGGCAGCGCTGGACGAGTTTTTATGCCTCGGGATCGGTCTGTGTCCCGAGCCGCACCGGCCTGATGTCGGGCCGGCACCCCTCCCTGTTCGTGGGCAAAAAGGAACTCCCCGGGACGCGGGACAAGCTCCTGGCCGCCATGCTCAAGCAGCAGGGATACGCGACCGCCATCCTGGGCAAGTGGCACCTGGCGGGATACCCCAGGGATTTCACCCAAAGCCCGATGCACCCGCTGGAATGCGGTTTCGATTACCACTACGGGACCCCGGGGAGCAACGACGTCCCGGCACCGCCGGGCAAGCGCCAGGTGCGCAGCCTTTTCGATGCCTGCGACAAGTTCACCTTCAAGGTGCCGTTGATCCGGGGGCGCGAGCTGGTCGAGGTTCCCACCGACCAGGAATTGCTCACCCAGCGCTATACCCGGGAGGCGGTGAAATGGATCGGGGCCAACAAGGACAAGCCGTTTTTCCTCTACCTCGCCCACAACATGCCGCACGCGCCGGTCTTTGCCTCCAAGGCCTTCCAGGGTAAGAGTAAAGGCGGCCGTTTCGGTGACACGGTGGAGGAGATCGACTGGTCCGTCGGCGAGGTGATGAAAGCGCTCAAGGCGTCGGGCATCGATGAAAAGACCCTGGTCGTGTTCACGAGCGACAACGGGCCCTGGTCCATGTTCGGGCCGCACGGCGGCACCGCCAAGCCCCTGCGCGGCGAGAAGGGGACCGCCTGGGAGGGGGGCTACCGGGTGCCGGGCATCTTCCGCTGGCCGGGCCGGATCAAGCCGGGTACGGTGAAGGGCCTCGCCGCCAACCTGGATCTCTATGCCACTTTCGCGACCCTCGCGGGGGGCGATCAACCGGGGGAGCTGGCCGGGTATATCTCGCGGGATTTCTCCGGGGCACTCCTGCGGGGCGAGGCTCCCCCGCGTAGGCAATGGCTCTACCAGCAGGGCGGGTCCCTGGCTTTCCGGTCCGGGGACTACAAGATCCACCTCGCCAGCAAGGACCGTTCCTCCCATCCCGACACGCGCCGGGGTGAGCCGCTCGCCCGGCACGACCCGCCGCTGCTGTTCGACCTCGCGGCCGATACCGCTGAGCAGGCGAACATCGCGGCTGCGCA
>JAYGFS010000357.1:0-5379 GCA_046581765.1 Verrucomicrobiota bacterium | reverse complement strand
ACCCGGCCAGGATGAAATCGGCGGAGCCACTACCACTTGTTGCTTGCCGACACGGGACTGGTCGCCGCTAGCGACCCAGAGGTCGGGGAAAAAGTCGCCCTGCTTGCTCCCGGTCGCTTCATGCCAGGTTTCGATCCGCTGAATCGCTGCATCAAAGCGGCCGATGTGGATATTTATGTGCTCCCCGCCACCATGGATATTGTTGCGCCTGGCCTTGGCACGGTAGGGGCCGGAGAGGGCCATGAACCGGACATGATTGCTCCAGCGCGGGTGGTACACCTCCCAGCCTTCATTCCTCGGGGATCCATTCACCTTGACCTTCTGGAAAAATTGCTCAGCCGGCTTTCGAAGCATTACATTTTTGTGGGCCCCGTCGAAAACCCACATGATGTAGCTGTTATCCGGGGCCATCGAGGTCCAGCACCCGTTGCCTTTCTTGGCGAAAGCGCCGTTGGGCAGCTCGGCCAGCCCCGCTTCATTCCAGGGGAAGAGCCCGGCCGCCTTCAACCCGTCGCGTGAGAGCTGAAAATTGTCCGGGTTGACCAGGGTCTGGTCCCAGACCAGTTCCTGTACCTCCGGATCGTCCAGTTGGCACCGCATGGCTGGACCGGCCTTGTGCAGTTCATCCTGCGGTTGACCCAGCAGGTAATACACCCAGTCCGTGCCGCTCACCGGGTCGCGCCAGACATCGGCCAGCATCCCGTCAACCACCTCGCGATTCCCACTGCCATCCCAGTTGACGACACACACCTTCTTCTCCTCGAAGAGGCCATACACCACGCGCGCACCATCGGCGGTGAACAGGGGTTTTCGATAGCTGCGCAAATCACCGAGAATGGTCCGCTCACCCAGGCCGTCCTCCGAGTCGAGTCCCATGATGATGTGGTTCGCTCCCTCGTTGTACGGGTCATCGTTGTTGCCGCGCATCTGGCGGGTCCAGACGAGGCGGGCGGGCTCACCGGTCAACTCGGAAAGACTCTGTGGAACAGGGGCATCCGGAACGGGCGGTGCCTTGCTTTGCTGGCCGCAGCCGCCGGCCAGCATCAAGAGCAGGCCCAGGCGTCCGGCGGAGCGGAGGCCCCGAGAGGGGGCTATGTCACGAAGAGGTTTCATCGAGAATGGACTGTGCCGCACGCTCCCCGCTCTTGAATGAATCATCGGTCCACATATAACCCCAGTCACCGTAACGACCGCAGTACCGGATACCAACATCGTCGAGATAACCATGGACGGTCGCCAGGGTAGCAGCACGCTCCAGGTCAAAGATGATGTTCGCGTAATCGGCGAAGGTCGCATTCCTGAACAGGATTTCATCTGCATCCTTGATCAATCCACAACGCCGAAGATCGCGGATCACCGGCTCAATGTAATCGTCCGGCTTGCCGGTCATGGGCTTGTATTTCTTCGAGAAATACACCTCCGCCTGGATGGCGCCGCAGCCCGGTGGACAGGTGCTTTTCGAGAGGTTATGCGGAAAGCTCAAGCGGGTGAAGCTGTAATCCATGTCGTAAAAATAAGTCCAGTGCGCCTTGGTGAAGGCATCGGTATTCAACCCGATATTCACCAGCACACAGGATGTGCAGGCCAAGCGGTCCGCGGCGGCGAGTACATCCGGGGGAACGCCTTCAATCATTTTGACCAGGTCCGGCAACGCAATGGAGCTGACCAGGTAATCGTAATCGATTTCTGAACCGTTGGCGAAACCGACCCGCTTGTTGCCCGGGTGAATCTTCACCACCTTGTGGTTCAGCTGGATGTCGACCCAATCCGTGAAAGGCTTCAGGTACGACTGGAAACCACCACCCTTGGGGTAGCGAATTATCTGGATATAATGGAAGTCCTCGGTTTCCGGGGAGAAGGCTCCTTTCAGGACTTCCTTGATATCCGCCTGGTACAGGCGCTGGCCCACCCAGTCGGTACTCATCTGGCTCGGCTCGACGGTATGGTAGCGAATCGTGTAGTCGCGGGGAAATTGCTCGTAATAGGTGCGGCCATAACTCGCGAGCAACCAGTCCTCGTAATTGTTGATCTCCGGAGGCTCCGCGTTCTGGGCCTTGATGAAATCCGCGATGCAATCGACCAGGATATCCGGGGGCAGGCCGTGCAGGTTGGCGATGCAGGGATGCTTGATCCAGCGATCCCGCCACCTGTTATTCACGTAGGTGGAGAATTCCTCGTATTCGCCCCCCACGAATTCGGCGAACAAGTCCTGGATGCGCTTGTCCTTGGTAAAGGACACGTGGGGGCCGTCGTCGAACACAAAACCGGATGCCTTATGCTCGACACTGAACGTGTGTCCAAAGGGATAGGCATTCTTGTCGTAGACGTCCGGGGTGATCCCTGCCGCCCTCAGGTGATGAGTTGCCCCGTAACCGGCCATCCCGGATCCTAAAATTCGTACCTTCATGTCTGTTCGCTGCCTTGTTGCTGCCTTGTTACTGTCTACATGTACTTCGATAGAAATTAGCTTGGCACGGGAATTCCCGTAATCAAGGCTCCATGCGCTCCCGCCACCACGCCAGGGTATGCGCCAGGCCCTCTTCCAGGTTCATGGACGGCGTCCAGCCCACTTCGTTATTCAAGCGGCGGGCGTCGCCGAGGATCACCGGGGCTTCGTTTTCAGGCGTGGGATAGGTCCCCATCCTGACCAGGTCTTCCCCGCCCGTGAGACCGGCCAGGGTCATCACGATATCCTTGAGCGTGGTCGGGATGCCGCTGGCCACGTTGACCGTGCCGGTGACCTCCGACGCCAACAGCGCGACGAAGGCATCCGCCACGTCCTGGACGTGCATGAAATCACGCACCTGGCGCCCGTGGGAGCACTTGGCCTCCTCGCCGCGCAGCAGGGCATTGGCCACCGAGGCCACCAGCCTGCTCGCATACTCATGCGGGCCATAGAGAAAAAAGATCCGGCCCCATGCCAGGCTGATGCTGTTTTGCTGCGCATAGACCTGCGCCAGGTTCCGGAGCGCATTCTTACAGGTTCCGTAGAGGGAATCCGGTTCGGACGGGGTGAGGGTCTCGTTGAGAAACCCGCGCTGCAGGTCGTACTCAAAGCAGGTTCCGGCGAGCACCGCCCGCGAGCCCCCGTGCTCGGAGAACAGGCGCAGGAGTTCCATCGTCGCGGACACCCAGCGAACGTTATTATAGGACGTCAGGTACTCCTTCGGCGCAACATACCAGGCGAAGTGCAAAAGCCTGTCCGCGCTGATCTCCTTGACCACCTCCGCCAGCTGCCCCGGGTCCAGGAGATCGAGCTGGTGGTATACCACCCCTTCCACCGGCTCGGGGTTTTCACAAATATCCACCGCATGGACCTCGTAGCCCCTGGCCTGTAAGGGGGCAATGGCATGCCGACCGATAAAACCTGTTCCCCCGGTAACGAGTACGCGCATCAGAGGCCGATCCCTTCGTAGTGCTCGACCGATTGCTTATCCAGCATCCGCCGGCCGTCGACGAGCAAGGGGGCCTTGGTCATGGTCGAAAGCATTTCGGGCAGGTCTTCAAATTCCTTCCACCGGGTGACGAGGAGGATCGCGTCTACCCCGTCAATCGCCTCGACCACGCTGTCCGCGTAGCGTATCTGCCCGACAGGGTAGAGATGCTTCATCCCGGCCTCGGCGATCGGATCGAAGCCCACCACATCCGCATTTTCGTCGAGCAGGGCCTGGATAATCGGAATCGACGGCGACTCGCGGATATCGTCCGTCCCGGGTTTAAAGGCCAGCCCGAGTACAGCGACCTTGACGCCTTTCAATTCGGGAAAATGCTTCTTGAGCAGGCTGATCATGCGCATGGGTTGCTGTTCGTTGACCACCATCACGGACCCGAGCAGGTCCATCGGCATCCCGCGTTCCCGGCCGTGGGCCACCAGGGCTTTCACGTCTTTCGGGAAACAACTGCCGCCGAAGCCGCAACCCGCCTCAATATACGTGGTAAAACTCGGCGTAATGCGCCCCTGATCGGTGATCGGGCTCAAGCGTTTATCCAGGTGCACCCCGTTCATGACATCGATCACGTCCACCTCGCCCGTGGCCGCGCACAGGTTGCCGACTTCATTGGCAAAGGAAATCATCGTTGCGAGCAGGGAATTCGCGGTGTACTTGATCATCTCAGCCGTACGCGGATTGGTACGCACCACATCGACACCGTCAAACACGGAGTACATGCGCTGCATGACCTCCAGGCTCCGTTCATCAATTCCCCCCAGCACAATGCGGTCCGGATCCATGAAATCTTCAACCGCAACGCCCTCGCGAAGGAATTCCGGGTTCATGCCGACCCCGAAATCTTCCCCGGCTTTCTTGCCGGAGGCCGCCTCGAGAAGGGGAAGCACGACGCTGTCCGTCGTCCCCGGCACAACCGTGCTCTTCACCACGACCACATGATAATCCTCTTTATCCGCCAGCACGCGGCCGATGTCCTCGGACACCTGCCGGATGAAGCGAAGGTCGATGGCATCGCCCTTAAAGGGGGTCCCTACAGCAATAAGCGACACCTCGGACTCCCGGACCGCCTGGTCCAGGTCCGTCGAGGCCTGCAAGCGCTTCCCGACGTGTTTCTTCAACAAGGCCTCAAGGCCATCCTCGTGGATCGGGGACTCACCCGCATTGATCCGGTCAACCTTCGCCTGGTCGATATCGACGCAAAGCACCTCGTGGCCTTTTTCCGCGAGACAGACCCCGCTGACAAGACCGACATACCCGGTGCCCACCACGGAGATCCTCATCAGGCTTCGGCCGCTTCCATGTTTTCCCTGTACCAGATCATGGTGCGACGCAAACCGTCATCCACGGCGACCTCCGGCTCGTAATCCAGGGCTTCGCGCGCCTTGGCAATGATCGGGCAGCGGCGATTGGGATTGTCGGAGAGATAGTGCTGGTCCTCGTTGACCTCCCGGATGACCTCGCCCTCATAGCCGAACAGGTCCCTGCCGAGGGCAACGATCTTCTCCGCCAGGGTGGCGATGGAAATTTCCGGATCCTCGACGCCGATATTGTAGGGTTCGCCGGCTTCGCCATGGGTGAGGATCTTGTAGTAGCCCACAATGGCGTCGGCGATGTAGCAGAAGGTCCGGGTCGGCGAACCATCGGAGAACATGACGATATTTTCTCCATTGAGCACGTTTCGGGCAAAGTCAGGCAGCACGCGCTTGTCGGTAATTTTCAGGCCGGGGCCATAATTGTTGAACGGCCGGGCAATCTTGACCGGCACCTTGTGCTGCTCGGCAAAGTTCACGCAAAGGGTTTCCCCGTAGCGCTTTGACTCGTCGTAGCAGGCGCGGGCACCGGTACATGAAACGAGGCCCCGGTAGGTCTCCGGCGTGGGAATATTCTCCGGCGTCGGATCCCCGTAGATCTCGCTGGTGGAATAGAAGAG
>JAYGFS010000169.1:0-12618 GCA_046581765.1 Verrucomicrobiota bacterium | reverse complement strand
CGGCCACCGTAAACGGCTTTACCGGCTCGAGCATCTGGCACTCGATCTATGCCTTCCCCCCGACCGACCAGGCCTACTGGAACAAGGGCTTTGAAGATTTCGCGACGCGCTGGAAACCGATCCTCGACGCCTACGACGATCTGGACGTGAACTTTGCCCTCGAGGTGCACCCGACGGAAATAGCCTTCGACATCGCCTCCGCGGAAACCGCGATCAAGGCGATCGGCGGCCACAAGCGCTTCGGCTTCAACTACGACCCCTCGCACCTCGGTTACCAGGGCGTCGACTACGTGAAGTTTATCCGCACCTTCGCGGACCGCATCTTCCACGTGCACATGAAGGACGTGTGGTGGGGCCATGGAGACGGCACCGTGGGCGTGTTTGGCGGCCATACCGACTTCGCCGATCCCCGGCGCTTCTGGGACTTCCGCTCCCTCGGCCACGGCGACATCAACTTCGAGGAAATCATCGTGGCCCTCAATGATATCAACTACCAGGGACCGCTCTCGGTGGAATGGGAAGACTCCCGCATGGATCGGGTCCACGGCGGTACCGAGGCAGCAGCCTTCGTCAAGACCTGTGACTTCAAGCCGAGCGCCATCGCCTTTGACGGCCAGTTCAGCGACAACGATTAGCGATGAATCACCCGCTATCTGGAAACGGCGCGCCCCCGGGTGCGCCGTTTTTCCTGGGACGGGCCCAACGCGGCGAATGCACCGCCGCTACTTCCTGCCCTGCGAGACCGCCAGCAGGATCCCCAGGCTGACAAAGCTGGTGATCAGGCTGCTGCCACCCTGGCTGATGAAAGGCAAGGTGATGCCGGTGACCGGGACCAGCTTGGTCACCCCGGCAATATTCAGGAAGGTCTGCACCGCAAGGACGGTGACCAGGCCGGCGGCGAGCAGGGAGCCAAAGGGGTCCCCGGCCGCTCGACTGATGCGGTAGCCCCGGACGAAGAAGAGCAGGTACACCACGACCACCACCACGCAGCCGACAAAGCCCATCTCCTCGCCGATCATCGCGTAGACAAAGTCGGAAGCCGCGATCGGCACCTGCCCCGGATTTCCCGCGCCGAAACCGGTCCCCCACAAGCCGCCCGCGTACATGCCCGACAGGGCCTGCAGCACCTGCCAACCGCCGCCGGTAGGATCGCTGAAGGGATCCTGCCAGGCGAGCAGTCGCCGCTGTCCGTGATCGAGAAAGTGAAAGGTGAGGAAGGCAAAAGCGCCGGCGGCCAGCCCGGCATAGACGAGGTATTGCCAGCGGCCACTCGCGAGAAAAAGCATCAGCACCAGGACCATGCTGAGGATGACAAAGAGTCCCAGGTCGCGTTGCAACACCAGCAGGACAGTGAGGAGGGCCCAGTAGAAGGCCAGGGGAAAAAGTACGCGAAAAGGGGGCAAAACCGGATGTGACCGGTCCCGGATGGACTTGATTTCCTGGGTGAGGAAGCCCGCGAGGAAAATGACAATGAGGATTTTCAGGATCTCCGAGGGCGTCATGCCGCCCGGGGCAAAGATAGCACCGCGATAGCGCGTCCCCATCGCGAGCAGGAATCCCATGATACCGATCGCGCCGAGTGCGCTCAGCCCCGCCATGGGCTTGAGCAGCAGGTAACGCCCCTTCCGGAGCAGCAGGGCCGTAAGCACCATGAGCACCACGCCGGCCGGCAACATGAAGTTCCCCGGGTCCAGCACCTCCTCCAGGTTGAAGGTGTTCATGCGCGTCTGGGCGAGCACGCCCGTGCCCGCGAGGAAAGCCATCAAGCCGGTCAGGACCGGGTCGCCCCGGAAACGGAACAGCAGGAACGTCCCGTGCAGGAACAGGAGGCTGCCCAGGTAGGCGGCCAGGGGCAGGAAGTGCACGGCCTGGACCGGCGGCGCATCGGCGGGCCGGGCCCCGAGCAACAGGACGGTCCCGATGATAACCGAGAGCGAGCACCAGAAGAACAAGCGGCCCTCGACCCGGCGAAAATCCCGTATGCCGGCCGGCTTCGTCGTTCGCGATTTTTTGCGCGTGGACTTCTTCTTGCCGCCGGCCTTTTTCGCGGATGACTTCTTCCTGCCTCCGGCTTTTTTCGCGGGCGACTTCTTCCTGGGCTTCCCCGGGGCTTTTTTCTTAGCGGCCATAGCTCCCCTTTCGCGGGGGACCCGCCGAGGCGCCCAATCGTTGCTTCAGCCTTTTCATTCGCCCAGGTACCCCAGGCGATGCGCTTCCTTGAACAGGTCCCGGGCCACCGGCAGGGCCGAGGAGGAACCGAAGCCGCCGTTCTCGATCAGCACGCAAACCGCGACCGCGGGATGCTCGTAAGGGGCAAAGCCGATATACCAGCCGTGGGCTTCGCCGTGCGGATTCTCCGCCGTGCCGGTCTTGCCCGCACTGAGAAAGCCGATGTCCGCCATCCGGCGGGCCGTGCCCTCGCTCACCACCTTGCGCATCATCACCCCCAGGGCCTGCGCATGCCCGACAGACATGCTTCTCCGGATCGTCTTCGCCGCCTGGTCCCGTTCAATGCGGGGCTGGACGAGTACCCCATCGTTGGCGATCGCGGCAGCGACCATGCACATCTGCAGTGGAGTCACCACGAGCCTCCCCTGCCCGATCGAGACCTGGGCCAAGCCGTAGAGATCGTCCGCATTCAGGTCGGGATACGGGCTCGGGGCAGCCCGCAATGTATCGGCAACCGACTCGTAAATCGTCACCGCGTCGTTCAACCCGAAGGCCTCGGCCGTGGACAGCATCGCCGGGTGCCCGAGGGCGACGCCCAGCTTGGCAAAATATACATTGGAGGATTTCACCAGGGCCGGAGTCAGGTCGATGGCGCCATGGCCGGCCCAGGTCCCCCCGCTCCGCTGCGCCTGGTAGTACTCATGGTCGCGAATCCTCGGGTACATGGCGGAGGTGGTATACCCCTCTGCCGGGCAGTCGATCACCCGCTTCAACCCCTGGGCCAGGGCCCCGGCCGCCACCACGACCTTGTAGGTCGAGCCCGGGGGGTAGAGCCCCTGGGTCGCCCGGTTGAGGTAGGGGCTCCCCGGTTCACCCGCGGGCATCTCGGATGCCATCCGGTTCGGGTTGAAGGTCGGTGCGCTCGCGATGGCGAGAAGTGCCCCATCGCTCACGTCCATCAGGATCGCCGCACCCCGCCTCCCCCTGAGCGCCCGGTACGCCACTTTCTGCAGGTCGATATCAAGGGTCAAGACCAGGTCTTCTCCCTCGATCGCGTCGGTGCGATGAATAATCTTGCGGCCGAGGGATTGCCATTCCTTCAGGCTGTTCAAGCCGCCCCCGATCAACTTGACGTGGGCGGCCCCCTCGAGGCCCGCCATGCCAAAACGCGGGTGCGCATAGCCGACGATATGGCAACACATCTCCCCCTCCTCCCGGCGGTCGCCCAGGCGGTAATGCCGCGTCACCCGGTCCCCCTTCCTCAGGCTGTAGGCAATCACCCGCTGCTTGCGGTCGAGGATCTTGCCGCGACTGATGGAATGGGCGGGGTTGAACTGGCGCCGGTCGTACTTCTGCATGAACGCCACGAATTTCGGGCGCGACAAGCCGAAGAGCTGCCAGCTTGCCTGGTGGATCAACACGATGCTGAACAGCCCGACGAACATGGCCAGGATCACGCCGCTGGTGAACGGGGCTTTTGCATTTTTACCCAGTCCGCTGACCCGGTGGCGAAACACCAGCCAGAGCACACGGAGGACCATCACCCCCAGCAGGATACGCAAGCCCAGCGCAACCTGGGGCCAGGAAGGATGGCTGAGGATCGTGTTCAGGATTTTCAGGATGGGCGTCACGCAGGGGAAGCATACCGTGCGCGGTACAAATGTCCCGAAATAATGCATTTCGGATTGCGGATTTTGCATGGGGGGTTGAACATGTGGGCATGTTCGAGGTCCGCAAGGGAACGCGCGTCCTGGCCGCCGGGGATTCCGGGGGCCTCGGGACCGGCCGTACCCGGCGCCCGAATCTCCGCCGCTTTGCCCACCGGTCATGGCTACGGGAACGGATGAGCCTGGGCTGCCTGCTGCCCTGGCTGTGCTCCCTGTCGGTCGCTGCCGCATTGGACCCGGGCAAGGTGCACCGGGTGAACTGGTCGGGGACCGAGAAGGGCTATATCCGCATATCGGTTCCCGCCGCCGCCGCGGAGGGCCAAGCGCTGCCGGTCCTGTTCTGGTTCCACGGCACGGGCGGGCAACCCAGCATTATCTTTGGCCATGGACACCAGTACGGCATGCTCAAGGACGAGGGCCGCTACGGCCTGGATGAGGTGTACCGGGCAAAGTTCGCCTACATTCGCGACCACCTGATTGTCGTGGGGATGTCCTACCCCAAGCGGGACGCCGGTGCCCCGCGCTTTCCCATCGAGCGCATCTGGGAACATTGCCGCGGGGTACGCGACTGGCTGGATCCCCAGGTGTCCGTGGATAAATCGCGCTGCTACATGGGCGGATTCAGCCGGGGCGGCAACAACAGCTTCCTCACGTCGATACGACCGCCGCCCGACCTGGCGGGCATCGCGATGTTCGCGGGAGGCGTGCCGAGCGGGTTTAGATTTGATCCCGACAAGCGCTACCCACGCCCCTTTCATGTCCTGCTGGGCCTGGGTGAATGGGACTCCAACTTCTGGGCCGGCCACATCGCCCACCGCTTCTTCCAGTCGCGCGGGGCGACGGTAACCTACGACGAGTGGCTCAACGGGGGGCACGGCGCGATTGAAATGAGCCGGCGGGTGCTCGACTGGTTCGAGCTCCGCCTGCGCGAGAAGGATCCATCCTACCGCGTGGAGGTCACGCGGGCCCTGCTGGCGGAATACGCGGAGGTGGAATCAAGCCTCCAGGCTTGGCAACGCTTTCTCGCCTTGCGCGAGATGCTCGGGGACCCCCGCCTGCCCATCGCCGATCCCCGCATGCGCTTGAAGATCCAGTCCGGCATGCGGGTACTGGCCAAGCGGCTTGACGTCGCGGGCCCCTATCGCGAGTACCAGGACTGGGGCCGGCAGGTCAACCGGGAGATCGATCTCTATCACCACGGCAACGTCACCGAGCAGGCCCTGCTCCACCTGCTTCACGGCTATCGACAGTTCGCCCAACGCTACCCGGACGGGGTGAGCACCCGGAACACCCTGCAGGCCCAGGCGCGGGTCATGCATTATCTTGAAATCGGGATGTTCAATACATCCGAGGAGGCCCTGCGCTACGACGACGATCCGGGGCCGGAGCAAACCAGCGCACGCGACCAACTGGAGGAACGGCTGGCCAGCCTGGAAAAACAGTTGAAAGAAGCCGAGCACGAGCGGATCAATCAAGGCACGACCCGTCGGGACGGCCAGCGCCACCAAATCACCCTGGGCCACGCAGGCACCGGCGGGCGCGCCGGGACCAACGCCTTGAAACTGCAGATGCAGCAGCTCCGCACGCAACTGGCCGCCCTCGCGCGTGAGCCAAGCCGGGCACCTGTACCCAGGATTCCCCCGCCGACGCAGACCTACGAATCCTTGACCGGGGCGGAGCGGGCCGCGATCCTCCAGCAGATCAAGACCCACCTGCAGGCGCAGCCGATCGACCGCTTTTCCCTCCGCTCCGGCCCGACGCGCTAAGCGGCCCCGCCCGGTGAACCGGGGCGCTTCACCGTGCATCGTACGCGCTACCGCTTGCCGATGCCGGCCTGCTCCGCCTTCCAGTAGCGCTCCACGTAGCGAATGGCCTGGGGCGGGGTGCGATCGGCCGCGTCTTCCCCGCTGACCCGGTGAAGGGCAACCCCCAGGGGCGTCCTTCCCGGTCGGGCCCCGGGGGTGTAATCGCCGTCGCCCCAATGCTCACCCAGGGCGACAACCTTGAGGGCCGTCAAGGTTCCGGTGGCCGGATCCACATCCAGGTAGCCGAGTACCGAGGCCTCAAAACCGCGACCCCGGTCATCGGTGTGGACGAGGAAGGAGCCCTCCAGGCGCAAGCGGCCCGCTTCACCCGGCACCTGGACCAGGCGTAAATCCCGGCTCCGAATGTCCGTTTGCTTCCACATGCTGGGTTCCCCCCGGGTGTTATCGACCATGTGAAAACGAAGCATCCGGGAGGCGAAGGGTTCAGGCAGGGGCCCGGGCTCGAGGCCCCTGAGCTCTTCCTTCCGCAGCCACATATGATCCGAAGCGGCAAAAAGTCCCCAGCGCTTTTCCCCCTCGGCTTCACAGGCCTTGAACCCGTTCCCGGCCTGGTCCAGCACCCGGGTGTGCACCTTGAGGATGCTGCCATCGGCCGGCGGAACGCGCGTGTATTTCACGTCCCGCTGCCCGACATCCAGGGGCGGAATAACCAGAGCGCCCGGGGCCCGTTCCGCTGCGGGCAGGGCCTCCCAATTCTTCACCCCGGCACGCAGGAAACGCCAGAAAGTATCCATTTTCCACGTGTTGGTGAAGCTGAGCAGGGTGCCGGAGGCCGTGAGGATGTACAAACCCTGCCGCGAATGCCCCTCCGGGGTGTGATGCGGCGCCTGGCGGTGGACCCCCTGGTAAAAATCGCCTTCCGCATCCTGGCGCCGGCGCTGGTACCAGTCATCGCCGACAACGGGTACAAAATGCCGCCTGATAAAGGCGGATATATCGGGATCTGCATAGTGGAACACACGGTTCGCCACGCCGTTATTTCAGGTACAGCCAAGGGGATTCCCATCCATTTCCCACAGGTAAATCGGCTTGCCGAGACGCGCCGCCTCGATGCGTGCATCCCAGAGTTGGGTCCCCCAGGGGATCGCCCGCCACGTGCTTTCTTCCGGGGTGGGCTGCACCAAGGCGTGGAGGGCATCAAATTTAGCGGGCTCGATGGGCTCAAGCGAGAACAGCACCTGGCTGCAGCATCCGATCATGAACAGGGCTCGTTTCAGCATCCGTTATCTCCTGTGGGTAGCATAGCGATATTCGTGCGGAATATCAACGTGGATGGACCAGATAGCGGCCACCGGTCCTCCCGGCAGGAAGATGCGTTTTGCGACGTTTTCCGTTCGACCTGCACCCGGATGGGTCTAGTTTGGCCGGGTGAATAACCTCATCGTTATCGCCTTTTATAAATTCGTGGACCTGCCCGACTTCGAGGAACTGCAGCCCCACTGGTTAAAGCAATGCCAGGACGTGGGCGTACGGGGAAGCATCCTGCTCGCATCCGAGGGCCTGAACGGCATGCTGGCGGGAAGCCGGGAACAGGTTGATCACATCGTGGACTATTTGCGGAGCGATGAACGACTCGGCGACCTGGAGACCAGGGAATCCCAGGTCGACACCATGCCTTTCCGCCGCATGAAGGTGCGCTTGAAGGAAGAGATCGTGCCCTTGAAGGTCCCGGGCATTGACCCCCGCTCGCGTGTGGGCAGCTACGTCAAGCCGGAGGCGTGGAACGAGCTGATCGCTGACCCGGATGTCCGCGTGATCGACACCCGCAATGACTTCGAAGTTGCCATTGGCAGTTTCCAGGGTTCAGAGAACCCACAAACCGAGCACTTCAGTGATTTCCCGGCCTACGTTGAGGGCAACCTGGACCCGGAACGGGACAGGAAAGTCGCCCTGTTCTGCACCGGAGGTATTCGGTGCGAAAAAGCCACCAGCTACCTGCTGGAAAAGGGCTTCGAGGAGGTCTATCACCTGCAGGGCGGAATTCTCAAGTACCTGGAAACCATTCCCCGGGAACAAAGCACGTGGGAAGGCGAATGCTTCGTCTTTGACCAGCGGGTCACCCTCGACCACGCCTTGCAACCAGGAAGCTACGCGCTTTGCCACGCCTGCTGGCAGCCCCTGAACGAGCAGATGAAAGCCCAGCCGGAATACGAAGACGGCATCTCCTGCCCGCGCTGCATTGACCGCTTGACTCCGGAAATACACGCGAGCCGTCACGAGCGAATGAAGCAGATGCGATTGGCGGCGGAACGCCAACAAAGGATGGAGGGCTGAGCACATGTGGAAGGCCTCAGCGAGTTGCGTGGACATTACGCCCGAGCAAGCCCTGCCCCTCGCGGGCTATGCGGTGCGAACCAAAACGTTTTCCCGCATCGCAGACCGGCTCGAGATCAATGGCGTGCTGCTCGAAGGCAAGAATCAACGCATCCTTCTGCTCAGCCTCGACACCCTCTATACCGGCCCCGATCTCCGCCCGGCGATCCTGAACGCCTTCCCGGATGAGCTGCAAGCGGAAGGGCTCTTCCTCGCGGCGAGCCATACCCATTTCGCCCCGTCGATCGATTCGACCAAACCGGGACTCGGACCGGTTGATCCCGCGTATTTAAGCCGGGTGATCGACCAGGCGATCCAGCTGGTACGCCACCTTTTTTCCCTCACACCGGCTGAAGTGGAAATCCGGCATCAATGCCACACCGCCGCATACAACATGAACCGCCGCAAGCTACCCCTCTTCACCCGCCCGGGAGCCGAGCGATGCGAGGCCGGCCCAAACCCCAGGGCCCCCCGTGATGAACGCCTGCGGCGCATGGACCTGGTCGACACGGGGGGATCGTCGGTCGCAACCCTCTGGCACTATGCCTGCCATCCCGTGGGCTATCCCGACCAGGATGCGGTCAGCGCGGACTTTCCCGGGGTGGGCCGGGCCACCCTCCGGGCGATCCACGGCGCGGCACACCCGGTATTGTTTTTCCAGGGATTTTCCGGCGACCTGCGACCCCGGGTCCTTGAGCCACACCGGGACCTGCTCCGGAAAATCTTCAAAGGACCCCTGTTCGGACACTTCTCGACCGCGGAATGGGATAGCTGGTCCGCCGGCCTTGCCGCCGGCCTGCTGGCCGAGAGCACCCAACCCCTGGTCGATTGCTCCGGCTCCCTGCGGACGCTCCGCAGCACGATGGGGATGGGGACCATCTGCAAGCCGGGGGATGCCCTGCCGCCCCTCAGCCTGCAGGGCATCCGGCTGGGCGAAGTGCAACTCCTCGGCGTTTCGGCGGAGCTCATGGCGGCATACGGCATCCAAGCGGATGACCGGACCTGGTCCATCGGCTGCATGGACCATACCTTCGGGTACTTTCCCACCGATGCAATGCTGGGCCAGGGCGGTTACGAGGTAACAGGATTCCAGGAAAATTTCGGGCTGGATATCGCGTTCCAGCCGGGATCGGAAAGGGCCTTACGCGAGGCCCTTCGCTCGGTTTGCTCATCAAGTTGATTGAGCGTACGCCTCTGGTGCGTAGTCGTAGGCTTGCATGATGGGTTTCACCTGCCGCCCAACGTTTGCCGCGACCAAGGGAGAGAATTGTTTGCGCCAACGACCCTTGTTATGTGCATTCAGCTTCAGGCTCAACAAGCTTTTATCCATGGGTATACCCCAGAAATCGCAGATTCCCTCGAGGGTTTCCTTCGGGTGTTCGACGAGGGTTTCGAATTTCACCTCCATGAAAGACTCGGCGGGAACGGATGCGCGGATACGCCACCACTGTGACATGATGTCGGACACCCACACGGCACAGAGCTCGGGATCGGAAGGGGCCCAGGGCTGCTTGGCCATGGAGGCCACCACGTCCCGGGGATCACGGTATATATGCACAAACTTTGCCTCGGGAACCAAGTCGAGAATCCGATCGAAGCAGAGAATGTTCCAGGTGTTCTTTTCCAGGTAATGCTTCACCTCCTGTTCGGCGACAATCGCGTTGGCGACATTGCGATAGAACTTGCCCAGTTTCGCGGCCAACTCCTCCGGCTCCATGCGGCCGGCATAGGCCAAACGCGGACGATCACCGAAACCCATGCCAACCCACTGCCCTCGAAAATCGAATTCCTTGAGGTCGTGGACCAATTCACCCACGAGCTGGGGGTAATTCGGGGCAAAGTTCCGGAGGCCGACATAATAGTACCGCCGCCAGAGGACACGGGGAAGAATGCGCGAAAGGCCGAGCTTTCTGAGCACAAGCTTCATGCCGCCAGAGATATAAGCCGGGCGCTCCATGTCCCGCAGGAGCCCTTCCAGTCGCCGCAACTTGACATCGAAGAGGTAGGGGGACCAACCATGTCGCAGGGTGTCATAGAAATCGACCAGGCCATCGGGATCGACGAGAAAGCGCAACTCCGGCACTTCGCTCAAGGCCGGATGTCTACTGAAAATACGACGCAGGATGGTGGTGCCGCTACGCCCGCTTCCGCCAATCAGACAAATCTTCATGTCCCCCATCAGCAGCCAATCACTTTCCGCAGCACCTTCTTCACGACCCGGGGATTGGCTGCATACGGGAGATAGTAGTTCAGCTTTCCCATCTGTGCGCGTGTCGTCAACGGTCGTTTGCCCAGGGCCGGACCGACATCGGGGTTCTTGTAGGCGATAAGGTTAATGCACCACAGCTTGGCATGGGTGACCCACTGGTAACGCGTCTCCACGTGGGCGAGATGAAGGCCCGCCTCGCTTGCCGCGGTGCACACGCTCTCTTCCGAGAAAAAATTCAGATGCATCAGGGGCTCGTTCATGAATTTCCATTCGCCGAAGGCCCCCAGGGGCACCTCGATGTACATGGCCCCATCGTCTTCCAGGTGTTCGGCCAGGGTTTTCAGCAAAGCGACGGGTTCCGGGACATGCTCCAGGGTGTGCAGGAGCAGGATCACCTGGAAGGTCTGGTCCGGGCTGAGGTCCCGGTGATCGTTGCCCAGCTTGGTCACGCCCTCGGGAAATTCCCACCAGCCGTAATCCACGAGGCCGCATTCCCAATCCCGGGTGAAAGGCGCAAGATTGTAGCCGGCTCCACCGCCAAAATCGAGCACCTTGGGCCGACCCTCCCCCTCGAAGGGATAGTACTTGTTGACCAGGTCATATCCGCGTTTAGCGCGACCTTCCAGGTTGAAGGGGGGATGATGTTTCGCACCGAGCCCCGGCGTACCCAGCTCATTGAACGTGGTATACTTGGTTGCCATATCCTCTTCCGTGAACCGGGGGTTGGAATATATGAACCCGCAACTTTCACAAAGGGTGAGCTCGAAGACGGCATCGGAACGATCCTGGAGCACGCGCTCAAACAGGGTCCACAAGGCAAAATATCGATAATCCAGCAAATGTTCCTTCACCTTGTCACCCGGAAAGCTGAATGCGTGCGTTTTCAACACCCGCAGCGATTTACCGGCACACACCGGGCATGATTCCACTCGAAACATGAGCCCTGACCTTACAGCAGGTCATAGACGGAAATAAAACGAATTTCTTCCCATATGGACGTTTTGTTGTTACGCATCGCGCCGGGTGAAAGAACGTCTGGCAAAGATTAAAGGGAAGGTTGGTCCCCTTTGGTGGTACAGCGGCCTCATGCTGATCTTCTCCCAGTTCGGCAATCTCCTCAATTTCTACATCGGTGGCGTGCTGGCCATCGATTACGTGGACAAGGCCATGCTGGGGGCCATTGAGCCCCTGACCAAGCTGGCGATCTTTATTACCCTGCCCCAGGCAATTCTGCTGCGCACCTACACTAAATTCATCAACGTTTGCCACACCCAGCAGGCGGTCGGGAAGATCAAGAGCATGTTACGCGACCTGTTTCTCGTCTGCATGGGCCTGTCGGTTGTAACGATCTTCTGTCTCTGGCGATCTCGCGACTTCATTACGGCCCGCCTGGCATTTTCCGACCCCTACATCCTCTGGGTGGTCGGGGCCATCGCCATCATCTCCTGCTGGTCGCCGATCGTGAGCGGCGCGTCCATTGGGGTCATGCAATTCAAGCGCGTCATCCTGAAAAACCTGGTCGGTCCGGTAGCCCGACTGGTGGTGATCCTGCTGACCCTGAAAAAGTGGCAGTTGACCGGATATCTCCTGGCCCATTTTACCAACCTGTTCGTCAGCACCCTTTTCCTCCTGGGCGCGCTGGGCAAGTACCTCCATGCATCCCTGAAAGCCGTGTCGTACCGGGATCTCCTGACCGAGATGCTCCGGTACATGAAGCCCATGGCGATGTTGACCGTACTGATCTCCTTCCAGGCCCTGGTCGAACCCTGGGTCATCCGCCAACGTATGTTGGATGATTCCGCAGGGTATTTCGTCATTTCACGTTTTGGAATCATCCCCATGGTGTTTGTGCAGGCGATCGCCCCCTTTGTCTTCCCGTTGGTCTCGCGACGACACGAGCGGGGCGAAGCGACCAGCCCCATCTTGATCCAGGCCCTGGGGGCCATGCTCCTGATTGGACTGGGATCCTCGATCCTGCTCGGCTTGTTCGGCAAGGACATTCTCTCCCTGAGGAGTTCCTGGAGCGCCTATGTTTCCTATGCGCCCCTGCTCTTTCAGGTCTCCATGATCAGCGTCCTGACGGTTGTGATCAACACGCATATTAGCCATGAAAGCGCCTGCCGGCGATTTGGCTGCCTCTGGTATTTCTCCGCACTGGTGCTGCTGGAGGTGCTAATCCTTTACGGCCTGAACAAGTGGGATCAGTTTAGATCCGTGGTCGGCCTGGAGACCTATACCTGGGTGAAGCACCATATGGCCACGAACTTCGAGTTCACCATCTCGTTTATGCTGCTGACGCGCCTGGCCATTCTGTCCTGCGTGGCGATCCAGGTGCTTGCACTCTGGCGGCGCGAGCGTGAAGGAAGCTAAATGACCACGCATGGGGTGTGAACACCGCCACCCCACCCTGCACGGGCGCAGGTGAAAGCTCAGC
>JAYGFS010000072.1:0-2693 GCA_046581765.1 Verrucomicrobiota bacterium | reverse complement strand
CGCAGATCGGGATCGCTGGCGACAGGTTCCCCGGGTACCGGGGGGCGGGCCTGGCCCGGTGGGCTGAAGCCAAACAAAATCGTAAGGACCCAGAGGAGGGCGAGGGATCGCCTTGCAGTCATGGTGGAATCCTACCCGTTTCCCGGGGTCACGGCAATGGGCATCATCCGGGGACTGCGGGGAATTCCCTAAAGGGTGCCGAGATCGAAATAGGGATCGAGCTGATAATACCCGCGACCCGCGTCGATGGGCATCGGGAGGCTGATAGGGGACCCCGTGCCGCTCTGGACCGGCCCCTCCACCTGCCAGGTTTGCAGGTCATCGCTGCTGAGCAGGCGATAGAGCATGTTGGTTTGCGTGGTCAGTTCAATCGAGACCATGCCGCTGGCCGGGAGGGCGCTAATCGACAAGGTGGGGGTTGACCCTGGACCCAAAGTCAGCGGGTTGGCGTCCAGGTAGGCCTGGTAGGCCGCTTGAAGCGGGTCGCCGGTGCGGGTCATCCAGTCCAGCAGGTCCACGCGGGCCTGGTGGAGGTAGGCCACCAGCTCCGGGCGGGATTGAAGATTGTACAGGGCGTCCGTGTCCTGCCGGTAATCGTACAATTCTTCCGGGCTGCGAAAGCTGAAGTGATCGACCCGGGCCTGGATGGCTGCATCGCCTGCCCCGGCAGCGGTCATGGCGTCCCAGCTGAGCCCGTTCTGCGATTCGTTGATGAAGCGGGTGGCGCCATTCGACCACCCGTTGAAAATGTACCCGTAGCGACTGCGGTGTACGGCCCGCATCTCGTAACGACGCTTGGCGGATGTCTCATGAAAAACTGTAAAGGCGATGTTGCGCCCGGCTTGCGATGCGCCATGAAGCAGGGGGAGGAAGCTTTGGCCGTCCAGGGGCAGCAGGTGATCGATTCCCAGGGCTTCCAGCAGCGTGGGCATGAGGTCCACGCCGGTGATGAAATGACCCTGGTTCACCGTGCCCGCCTGGACGATCCCCGGCCAGCGGACAATCAGCGGCGAGCGGGTGCTGTGGAGCCAGCAGTTCGTCTTGGCGAAGGGAACGGCGATGCCGTTGTCGGACAAAAAGATCACGAGGGTGTTATTGCGTGCCCCGGCATCATCCAGGGCATCCAGGATCCGCCCCACCGTATCATCAGCCCGCCGGGCGGAGGAGAAATACTGCGCGATCTCGGTACGGATATCCGGAAGGTCCGGCAGGAAAGCGGGGACGGGTATTTCCCCGCTGGTATAAACGTGCGAGGGCAGGGCAAAGGTGTCGCGGATCGCCTGGGACCACTTGCCGGCTTCCTGGGCACTGCCATGGTAGGGGCGGTGCGGATCGTTGGAATTCGCCATGAGGAAGAAGGGGCGATTCGCGGACAGTGCTTCCTCCACGAAGGCCTTGACCTCGGTGTAGTAGCGTTCGGGATCGCGGCCCTGTGCCAGGTCGCCTCCCCCCAGTTCCGTGTCCCAGCGGAACTCCGAGCCCGGGGCGAGGTGTGCGTTCTTGGACAGGATCCCCATCCGGTAGTCGTGATTGTCCAGGATTTCCGCGAGCGTGGTCACCGGGGGATCGATCGGATCGAATCCCTCGCCGCCGTTGCGGTGCGGATACAGGCCGCTCAGCAGGCTCTGGCGACTCGGCTGGCAGACCCCGATGGTCACGTGGGCACGCTCGAAGCGCATACCCTCGGACGCGAGCTGATCGATACGTGGGGTCACGCTCGGCTGGGGGCCGCCAAGGATGCCGACCGTGTCCGCGTTGAGATCATCGACCGTGATGAGCAATACGTTGAGTCCCTGGAAGGGCGTGGTGGTATCCAGGATGATGCCGGCGAAAAATTCCAACGGCGAATCAAGTGACCCGTCGGAGCTGTCGAAACCCGCTCCGGGGAAGTCCGTCGGGTTGTCGCCCTCCACGACGTACAGCGAGCCACTGTTGATGGTACCGTACCCACCCGGTCCGGTACCGGACCAGTCTGCCGCACCCGAGACCCGGATGTCGGAGTATACCTGGACGCCCGGGTAGCTGAGGTCGAGGGCGTCGACCCCGTTGGTGTAGAGGAGGGCCCGGGTATCGTCGGCGATGCCGTCCCCGTCATGGTCGAGGTGGAGGCCGAAGATGATTTCGTAGGGTTGGCTGGCCTGCAGGGGTCGACTGACCGCGTGGATGACGTTGAGCCCATCGGCGGACTGGGTCGCGCCACCGGCATAGAGCTTCAGGCGATCCCCCTCGAGGACCAGGGAGAGGCCGATATTAAAGCGCCCGGTCTCGAACAACTGGTAGCCGGGCTCGGTCAGGCTCGACGGCGTGGTAAAGGTGAAGCGGAAGGTCGCGTCCTGCTGGTCATCCGGAATCGAGTCGGCGTTGAAGTCCGCATGGTGGAAGGAGTTGTGCAGCCCCGGCATAAAAACCTGGTTGGCGGTGCCGAGCTGGTTGGTCGTCTCGCATAAACAGCATGCCGTCAACATGAGCCACGTTGCGCTGACCAGCCGTCTCCTCGTGTACAGGAACATGCCGACAGTATGCCGATCTTGCCCTTCCTTGTACATTCTGCGTCTCGAATGATTTGGGCTGAAGGCGATGCTCACGCCCGGTCAAGGCGCACCGGCGGATGCGCGTGGATAAAGCGTACGACCTCTTCTGCATCATCACTGATCGACAGGTAGGCTTCATAGTCGCGCCCGCGGGCGAAGCTG
>JAYGFS010000051.1:0-2373 GCA_046581765.1 Verrucomicrobiota bacterium | reverse complement strand
GTACACGCTGGGCACCGGGGAGGTGTTCCGGGTTACCTACCAGTGGCGGGATGCGTCCGGCTGGAACGATGGTGCCGACCGTGTCGGCGTGTCCTTGTTCACCACGTCGGATGACAGCCCCACCGGGACGCCAAGCCTTCTCCAGACCCTGGCGTCCGAGCTCAGCACGATAAACGCCACGTACGAGGCACAGGCCAGCCGCTTCGACCCCCTTCCGCTCGCCGCTGCCGGCAAGCGCCTGTTCCTGTACTTCCAGGGGGTCGATGGAAACGGCGACAATGCCGGCTTCGCGCGCCTTGACGACCTCGTGCTGCAGCGCGGCATCCCGGGGCCCAGTACCGCGCCGCGTTCCATCATCTCCGACCTCTATGTTGAGCAGGGTGCCGCGCGGCAGGTCGTGGCATCGCGTACCAACGCATTCAAGAGCCTCACCGTGGGATCATGGCAGCATTACCACCTCGCGGTCGAGGCGGGTGAGCTCGATGCCCACGCGGGCGAGACCCTCGGCATCCAGTTTCGTTCGAGCCCCACCAGCAACCTGAATTTCCAGTCCTTTGACAACGTTCGCCTTGACCACTGGGCCGCCGCCGCACCCGACGGCTCGTTTTCCGACGACTGGGACACCCGCCCCGACCAGGTGTGGCTTGGCCCGGGCTACTGGGCGAATCGCCTGCATGACTGGGAAGTGCGCAACGGGCGTGTAAACTGCATCCTCGGCTCGCGCGATCGCCGCACCGTCCACCGGGTCGGCAGCTCGGTGCGCGGCCATGGCGGAAGCCTCGCCCTCAGCGTGAGGACCGGTCTGCACCTGGGGACCAGCACCACCAACGCCCGCAGCGGGTTCCTCCTCGGTGCTGGGCCGAGCCTTGACTGGCGAGGCGCGCTGCTGGTGCATGATGGCCTGGGCCGCGACTTCGGCCTGTTCCTCGGGCTGCGCGGGGATGGTGCCGCAACCATTGAAGATTACGGCACCGGCACGGTGGATGCCCTCGACACCGGCGCGGTACCGGCGGGCGGGTTTCCCGCATCGGCGCGGCTGGTGCTGGACGCGGTGTACAGCAGCGCGAGCGGCGAATACACACTCAGCCTCGCGGCCTACGATTCCGGCAACACCCTGTTCAGCCGCGCGACCGCCGTGCTTCCCTCCGACCGCCTGCTCGGCTCGCTGGGCCTGCTGTCCCACAAGGGAGGCAACAATGCGCGTTTCTGGTTCGATGATTTTTCCGGGTCCGGTAGCGCCCTGCAGCCCGAGCCCGATCGCCACCTGGCCATCGTCGGTGCGATGTACACGCTCAGCCGGGGTGTCCTGAAGATCACGGCCCAGCTGCCGCCGGTCGACCTCTCCAGCACCCCCCCGGTCACGCTGGAGACCTGGGATGGCGGGGCCTGGCAGCAGCTCGCCTCCGCGGATATTGACAACACGGATAACCTGTCCTCCTACACGGCGACCTTCCGCATTCCCGGCTGGGATGACACGGTCGATACGGATTACCGCCTCGGGGTCTCTGTCGACGGGACCCTGTACCATTGGACCGGAACCGTGCGGCGCGACCCCATCGAGAAGAACGAGATCGTGATCGCCGCCACGACCTGCCAGCGCATTTCGGATGGCAGCGTACAGAACAACGGTTTTGACTGGTCGCCGGTACGCGTATGGCAGCCGCACACCCTCGCCTTCACGCATTTGCCCAGGCACCAGCCCGATGTATTCATCGCCAACGGCGACCAGATCTACGAGGGACAACCCACACCGGAGGACAGCGGGAATGACTTCAACCGCCAGCACGACTATCTCTACAAGTGGTACCTGTGGGTGCTGCAGTCACGCGGCTTGACCCGCGCGATACCCACCATCGTCATGCCGGATGACCACGATGTCTTCCAGGGCAACCTGTGGGGTGAAGGCGGAATCGCCACCACCAGCCAGGGCACCGGGGGATACGAGGAACCCGCGTCGTGGGTGAAGCTCGTCGACCGTACCCAGACCAGCCACCTGCCCGATCCCGATCCCTACAACCCCGTTCAGCCCGCGCCGCCCATTGCCCAGGGTATCGGCGTGTATTTCACCGGCATGGTCTACGGCGGGGTGGGCGTTGCGATTATCGAGGACCGAAAATTCAAGACCGGCAGCACCAATCCGCCCGCGGACCTCGACCAGCAGTTCCTGCTCGGCGAGCGCCAGAAGGACTTCCTGCGCGCTTGGAACGGCGACTGGGCGGGCCAGCAGGTCAAGTTCATGCTCTCACAGACAATTAAGTCATATTTAATATTCTGGCCTACCTTTTTAATTCCCGGGTCTTCAAGCAAAGGTTTAAGTTTCTTAAAAACCCAATCCGGGTTCAATTGCTCAGGAACTCCCAAATAGCGATGAGT
>JAYGFS010000602.1:0-4157 GCA_046581765.1 Verrucomicrobiota bacterium | reverse complement strand
GGGGAGGGGTACAAGAAGGTGCAGAAGATCGATATCTTTCACATGGAACAATACGCCTATATCCTCTCCCGCATGAAGGCCCTCAAGGAGGCCGATGGAAGCTCGCTGCTGGACAATTCCCTGGTCACCTACGGTGCGGGTCTCGGGGACGGCGCAACCCACCAGTATTATGACCTGCCGATGATCGTGGCGGGGAGGGGACAGGGCCAGGTCAAGCAGGGACGCTTCGTGCAGTGCAAGAGCGGCACCCTGAACGCCAATATGTGGTTGTCACTCGCCAAGCTCATGGGGGTGGAAATGGATGCCTACGCCGACAGCACGGGGGTCATCTCGGACCTGTGGACCTGAGATTGCCCATGCGCGCAGGACCGTTCATTTCCCGGCTTTGCCTGCTGCTGCTCATCGCCGATTGTCCGGGGGCCAGTGATTTCAACACCTTCCTGAAGCCGCTTTTTTCCGACCACTGCATCACGTGTCACGGTGAAAAGAAAACAAAGGGGAAGGTCAACCTCAAGGAGCTCCGGACGGCGAAACAATTCCTGGCCAAGCCGGGGCTGATCAAGGAAATGATCGAGGCCATCGATGCCCGCGACATGCCGCCGGAGGACGAACCGGAGCTGGACGAGAAGATTCGCGAGAAGTTGCTTGTTACCCTCCGGGGTATGTTGCGGGAAGCCACGGAGGATGCCGAGGTGAAGTCGATGCCGATTCGGCGACTGAACCGCTTTCAGTATAACAACGCAGTCCGGGACCTTTTCCAGATGAATCGCGCGGTTTTCAGCTTGCCGGAAAAATTGATGACCCGGGAGGGGCATTATCTACAGGCCAACCCGTCCAAAATGCCCGACCGGGTAAACGTGGCCTGTAAGTCGCTGGATGGTAGCGGTGGCTTGAAAGGGGTTGATGCCTACCCCAAGGACCTGCGTGCTGCCCATGGATTCGACAACCAGGCCGACCAGTTGAGCCTGTCACCGCTGCACCTGGACACCTTCCTGAAACTCAGCGTATCGATCCTGGAGAGCCCGGACTTCAACCCGGGAACGGTTGGGGTATGGAAGGACTTCTTCGAGGCACCCGTGGCCGGGGCCGACCTGCGGGGCGAGCTTGCAAAACGGCTGCAGCCCTTTCTTGAGCAGGCCTTTCGCAATCCCGTCGAGGCCGCGACGCTCAAGCGCTACACCGACTACGCGGCCACCTGGATCACCCAGGGCCTGCCCTTTGCCGAGGCCATGAAAAAGGTCGCCTCGGCCGTCCTGTCCTCGCCCCTGTTCCTGTATCGCCATGAAGCCCTCGCGAAGGACCAACCATACCACCTGGCATCGAGACTGTCCTTTTTTCTCTGGGGCAGCAGCCCGGATGCGGAGCTGCTGCGCCTGGCCGGTCTCGGCACCTTGTCCACGCGCGAAAACCTGGACAGGACGATCGACCGGATGCTGGCCGACCCGAAGATCGAACGCTTCCTGGATGCCTTTCCCGCGCAGTGGATGCAGCTCGAGAATGTCCTGGCCGTGACACCGGATCCCAAGCAGCACCGGATCTTCAGCCTGGACGAGAAGCACCCGGCCAGCCTGCACATGGTACTCGAGCCACTGTTGCTCTTCGACGCCGTATTTGTCGAGGATCGACCGGTCATCGAGCTCATCGCCCCGACTTTCGGCTACCAGAGCGACTTCCTCAAGACCTGGTATGGGGACGAGCTCAAGCCGAGGGAGGAGGACCTGCAAAAGGCAATCGAGGACAACGAGAACAGGAAGAAGAGAATCGTCGAGCTCGGCTTGGCATTGGACAAAAAGGAAAAAGAGTTGGGCAGCTTCATCGAGCCGATCCGGAAAAGGCTCTTGGCCGAACGCGCCACCGCGGCGGAGGTCCTGGATCCGGTGGACCTGAGGCCGGTGGCGGCATGGGAGTTCGAAGGCGACTTGAAGAGCTCGGTCGGGTCTTTCCCGCTGAAGAAGCATGGTGCGGCAACGTTCCGTGAGGGCATGGTTGTACTCAACGGTTCCTACCTGCAAAGTCCCCCCTTGCCGTTTGAGCTAAGGGCCAAGAGCCTGGAGGCCTGGTTTCTCCTCAAGGACCTGAACCAGCGGGGAGGGGGTGTCATGGGCATCCAGGGCCCGGGCGATTTTTTCGATACCATCGTCCTGGGTGAAAGAAAGCCGAGGCATTGGATTTCCGGGAGCAATGGCTTCAGTCGAACCAATGATTTTGCCGATTCCCAGCCGGAAAAGCGCCAGGACGAGATGATTCACCTGGTCATGACCTACCAGACGGACGGGTTGATCACGCTTTATCGAAATGGCGAGGTTTACGGTAAGCCCTACAAGAAGCCACTGGCTACCTTTCCCAAGGGCAAGTCCTCCGTCTTGTTCGGTCTTCGCCATCTTCCTCCCGGGGGGGGGAAACACCTGTCGGTACGTATCGACAAGGCCAGGCTCTACGACCGGGCCCTCAGCGAAACAGAGGTCGCAGAGGCGGCCCGCGGCAATCAGCTTTTCGTTTCCAACAAGGAGCTGCTGGCGGCCCTCTCCCCGGAGCAGAGAAAGGCCAAGGCCCAACTGGAGAAGCAGCTCAAGGATTCCAGGAACGCCTTGAAGAGAGCGCCCAAGCCTGTCGACACAAATAAGCTCAAGGGAGAGGCCCAGAAACGTTTCGACAATGCCATGCGCAACAAGATGCGCTCCCAGGTCTTCGAGCGAACGCCCACCAGCGACCCGAGGTACGGCGGGATCATCACCAACGCGGGCATGCTGAGCATGACCTCCGGGCCCAGGCGCACCCATCCCATCGCCCGGGGCGCCTGGATCATCGAGGTGATCCTGAATGACCCGCCCCCGCCCCCGCCCAACGACGTGCCACCCCTGGACGAGGATGCCGGCGCAAAAACAATGACCATCCGGGAGCAATTCGCCGTGCACCGGAAACACCCCGACTGTGCCGGGTGTCATGCGAAGCTTGACCCCCTGGGCTTTGCGCTTGAAAACTTCGGCGTCACGGGGCGGTGGCGGGACCGCTATGAAAACGGGCGGGACGTGGATCCCAGCGGCATCCTGCTGCGGAGACATGCATTCGACGGGGTGGTCCGCTTCAAGGCCTCCCTGGTCAAGGAGGAAAAGCGTTTCGCCCGGGCCTTTACCGCGCACCTGCTGCGTTTCGCCCTGTCCCGGGAGCTCCGTCCCGCGGACGCCCTGGCCGTCGATGCCATCGTCCAGGAGACTGAGAAGGAGGGCTTCAGGCTGAAATCCCTTATCCGGGAAGTGATCCGCAGCGACGTATTCCTTCGGTCGGGCTGAGGCGCTTAGCCGGGAGGGGCGGGGGAAGGGCGATCACTTGCTCCAGCGCCGGGTCAATGCCTCCCAAGCGGGCGTATCCAGTCGTGGCGCTTCCTTCAGCACGGGTAGGCGTTGGCAGACCTCCGAGAAGACCTCCGCCACGTATTCACCCATCTGCCACAGGGCGTGGCGGAAGTGGGCCTTCTCGGCCAGCGTTCGCATCTCGGGCCAACTGAGCCGACCGGCCTGCGCGCTGAGGGCGGGATCGCATTGTGGGCCGTCCGGGGTATCGCGCAGGCGCAGTTCCTCCAGTATGCGCTCGTTTCGAATGCGCTGGTAACGGCGGTTCTCGGCGAGCACCAGCAGCAACAGGGATTCATCCCCTGGTCGCCAGCCGTGCTTGGCCTGTTTGCCCAGGCGACCCCGGCGCATGGCACAACGCATGTAGTGGGTTTGGGCGGGCTCGATCGGGGTCTCCACCAGGTCCTGCAGCAGGGCGGGCCAGTCGAGGCCCAGCTCCTTGACCCCCACTTCATGAAAGGTCACCAGGTCCTGGATGGGCCGGTTGGCCGGGGTGTACTTGCCGTCGTGCAGGAAAAGATCAAAACCGGGTGCCACGGACTTGATCAGGCCGTCGCCGATGACGTGGGCCATCCAGCCGAAGCAGTAGGCCAGCGGCCGCTCGCCGGGCCCGAATAACTCCATGGCATCACCCGCCGCGGCGGCAAAATACTCCGGCAGTTTTTCCCGGGGGACGGGTGAAACCCTGGACACTGGCCCTCGGGGACCGGGACATCACCCCGCGCGAAATCCATGATCGCTTTTACGGCCGCGCCCACCTGGCCTTCGGCTGGACCGGGGCCGACACCGCGCTCGCCGTCCCCTGGG
>JAYGFS010000500.1:0-2381 GCA_046581765.1 Verrucomicrobiota bacterium | reverse complement strand
CCCGGCGTAGACCCGTTGATCGCCGGTTGCGGTCAGGGTGACCTGGCCGGCCGTGTAGCTGATGGTGAAGGCCTCGCCCTGGGCACTCAGCGGTGCCCCCTCGGGAAGGTTGTTGAAGGTTCCCGTGATGTTTCCTCCGTAGGTGGCGATGACGAGGGTGTCGCTGGCGGTGGGCAGGTATCCCGGGTCGCGCTGCAGGTCCAGGCTCGCGTTGTTCAGGTCGATATCGCCGCTAAGGTCCAGGCGGTCGACGCCCGCCGGTGTCGGGTTATCCAGTTCTGCCACGTACACGGATGAGAAGTTGCTGAAGACGAGGTCCGACCCGATGGGCAGGACGCCTGGGCTCGCACCCGGGCTCAACGTGCCCTGTACGCCGATCCATACCTCGCCGGCGATGCTGCCGGTGCCGCTGAGCACCCCGCCTTGCTCAACCAGGACCTGGCCGGTGCCGGTTGAGGCGTTGCCGCTCGCCACCACGATGCCACCCGCGATCGAGGTGCCCCCGGTGTAATTGTTGGTTCCGGACAAGGTCACGGTGCCACTGCCCATCTTCGCCAGGTGGCTGTCCGGTGTACGGGTCAGGGTGAGTTCCCCGAACAGGTTGACCGCGGGTCGCCCGGGAAAGGTCGCCCTGCCCACCAGGGCACCCGGGGATCCCCCGTTGTCGGCAAACAGGTTCACGGTGAAATTCTCCAGGCGTTGCTGGCAGCAAGCGTCGTTGCGCTGGTGCACCCGGACGGACTCGATATCCAGGCTGCTTCCGAGGTCGACGGTGATCTCGGCCGTGGGTGCCCCGCCGCTCTGCGCATGGGTCCAGGTCGCTCCAGCGGTCTGCTCCAGGCCGTCGATCACCGCACCGGCCGTCCCATGCCCCGCCCCGGTGCTGCTGGAGAAAATGGTCGTGGTGGGGCTCCGGGCGAGGTCGTCGGGATTGTTCAGCGGGGTTCCCCCGCCGGCCACGTGGTCGTTCACGGCCGAGGTGCCGGGGGCAAAGACTTCCAGTTCGCCCACGTGCAACTGGCCCGGGATATTTTTCAGCACCTGGACAAAGCGTGCGTTGGGTATGGAGGAAACCGGGTGTGCACTGATGTTTCCGATGATCGCGATATCACCCGCGCCATCCGTGCTCAGGTTGCCGTACTGCAGGTCCACCGGGCCGTCCAGGGTCAGGTGGCCGCCGCTGCTGGCCACGCGTATTTCCGCCTCGCTGAAGGGGGGGAGCGTGTACTGGGCGGCACGGAGCGTATTGCTGCCATCCGCGTTTACCAGCGTGCCCGGCTGGTTCGTCGCGCCGATGCCTTCCAGGCTGATCGTGTTGCGCAGCAGCGTGATGTCGCCGCTCAGGGCCAGGGTGGCGAGGGGCGCAAGCGCCAGGTCTGCGGTGGGCTGCCCCAGGGCACCGCTGTTGGCTGCGTGCAGGGTGCCCGCCATGACGGAGGTATCCCCCTGGTAGGTGTTGGCCGCGAGCAGGCTCAGCTGGCCAGCCCCGGTCTTTTCCAATGCGTTCGTTCCGGTCGCGGCGTTGCCGAAACCCTGCACCACCTCGAGGTTGCCATCCCCGCTGAATCGAATGGGCTTGTCGGGTTGCGTGACCAGCGCAAGATCCAGGCGGGTCGTGCCGGAAAAGGCGCTGATCGTCCCGTCGTTCGCCTCGATCTGGTTGAGGTTGGAGCCGCCATCGATGAGCAGGTTGCCCTCGAATGCCAGGGTCTCCCCCGCGTCAACGCTGAACACCGTTGTGCCACCCAGGCCATTCGGGGTCTGTATGCGGACGGTCCCTCCGCCCACCAGGTCGAAATGGGTGAAGCTGTTGTCGCGGGTCAGGACCAGGGTGCCGGTTTCCCGCTGGACCAGGTTGGTGCCTCCCCCGACCGGGCCGTCCAGGGTCAGGGTGGAGTTGACGCGGGTCACGATTTGCGCGTCCCCGGTGAGGGTGATCGTGCCCTGGAGGGTATTGTTGTTGTTCTCGTTGCGGATCGCGCCCTCGGTCCCGCGCCCATCGCCCTCGATCTCGAGGTCTTCCACCTGGGTCCGGCCGTTGCGGAGCACCAGGGTGCTGTTGCCCCCGAGCACCCGGGTCAGCCCCGCCGCATCGCCCAGGGCGCCATCGGCGTGCAGGTCCAGCCGCCCGTCGTTGAAGACCTCGATGTCGCCGAGGAAGCCCGGGTTCGCCACCGAGAGATCCGTGCGATCGTTCCCCTCAAAGCGCAGGGTGGTGCCGGCACCCCCCACGATCCCGGTATTCCGGACGGTGATGCGGTTCTGCGCATCCACGTTCAGGGTCACGTTTGACGCGAGGGTGATCCCGCCGTCCAGGAAGAGGGTATTGCCGGAGGAAAAGATCCGGGCATCGCCGGTGACGGTGATCGGCCCGTCCCAGT
>JAYGFS010000490.1:0-3638 GCA_046581765.1 Verrucomicrobiota bacterium | reverse complement strand
TTTCCTCTGGCTCATGAGCTGCCGTGTGCTTAAGCGTGGCATGGAATTCGCCATGCGGGATGTCCTCATCGAGCGGGCACAGGCACGTGGCCTGCAAAAAATCATTGGCGAATACCGGGCAAGTGCTAAAAACCAACTGGTCGAAAACCTCTACGCGGATCTCGGGTTTCGCCGCCTGGACAAGGGAGACGACGGGGCTACCTGGGTCTACGACCTGGAAGGCGAGCACGCGACCCTGAACCAGAACATCAAGGTAGTACCCTATGGAATATGAAGAAATGTTTAGCCGGGTCGAAGGTATTTTCCGGGATATTTTCGATGACGAGCAGCTGGCTATCGCGCGGGAAACCGTAGCCGATGACATCGAGGATTGGGACTCGCTGAACCACATCAACCTGGTCACCGCCCTCGAATCCGAATTTGCCATCCGTTTTGCCCTCGGTGAACTTCAGGGTTTGAAAAATGTAGGCGACATGCTGGACCTGGTCCAGCAAAAGATCTCGGCCTGAGTTCCCGATACCCAGCCAACAAGACCCCGATGCTCTTTCACTCCGCCACCTTCATCTTTTACTTCCTGCCGGCGACGGTAGCGATATACTTCCTTTGCCGGAGCTTGATCCACCCGGTCGCCGCCCGGGCTGCGCTCCTGCTTTGTTCCCTGTTTTTTTACAGCTGGTGGAACGTCATCTATCTCCCCCTGGTCCTCGGCTCCATCGTCTTCAACTTCCTCGTGGGCAGCCTGCTCTGCCGACAGGCAGACCGGCAGAAAAAAAAGCCCTGGTTGATTCTCGGGGTCCTGGTCAATCTCGCCCTGCTCGGCACCTTCAAGTACTTCGACTTTTTCATCGGGAATATCAACGCGGTCTTCCATACCGACATCGCCCTCCTGCATATCATCCTTCCCCTCGGCATCAGCTTCTTCACCCTCCAGCAAGTGGCCTTCCTCGTAGACGCCTACGAGGGGCTCGCGGAGGAATACCACTTCATCGACTACGGCCTCTTCGTCAGCTTCTTCCCGCAATTGATCGCCGGGCCGATCGTGCATCACAAGGAAACGATGCCCCAGTTCGCGGACGCGAAGCCCTTCAAGCCCGCCCACCTCACCCAGGGCCTGGTCTTGTTCACCATCGGGATCGCGAAGAAACTCCTCATCGCCGACCCCCTGGGCCAGTGGGTAAACCCGCTGTATGAAGCCGCCCCGACCCTGCTTGAAGCCTGGGCCGGTATGTATGCGTACACCTTTCAACTCTACTTTGACTTCAGTGGCTACGTTGACATGGGCATGGGTGCAGCACTCATGTTGAACATCCGCCTTCCGCACAACTTCCGGAGCCCCCTGCAGAGCACCAGCGTCATCGCCTTCTGGACCCACTGGCACATCACGCTCTCGAACTTCATCATGACCTACATTTACACCCCGATCCTGCGCTCATACCGGAAGGTCACCTTCAAAAAAGCGATGATCGCAACCCTGATTGCCATGCTGCTCAGCGGCTTGTGGCATGGGGCGAGCTGGACCTTCATCCTGTTCGGCGGGGTGCATGGCGTTGCTATCTGTGTAAACCAGTGGCGTAAAAAGAGGAAGATGCGGAAACTACCCAGGGGCTGGGCCTGGTTCGTGAATTTTCATTTCATCACCTTGAGCCTCGTGGTCGCCCGTTCGGGGAATATGGCCGCGCTGAAGGACTACATCAACGGAATGATCGGGCGGAACGGCATCATCCTGCCCGAGTTCCTGGCGGGGCTCCAGATCCCCTCGATGTTCACGGTGCGCTTCGGCGAAGTCCTTCCACGACTCGGCGGGGACCTCTGGACGCCCATCTTCCTCCTGGCCTGCCTGCTGATCGTGCTCCTGGGGAAAACGGCCCAGGACATTGCCAAGGACTTCAAGCCGCGTCCGGTGAATGCGCTGGTGTTCGGGGGCTTGCTGGCCCTGTGCCTGCTGCGCCTGGACAATCCGGCCGAATTTATCTACTTCCAGTTTTAGCGCCGGAGGCTACCCTGCGCTTCCGGGCTCCTGCGCGAGGGCGCATGAAACAGTCCCCTTGTGTATTCGGGTGTCAGGTCATGGTTTTGCCCGGGTGGACCCGGCATCCAGCGGGGGGGCTACAGGTTCACCAAGGTATCCAGCAAGTCCCGGCTCACCACCTTCGCCCCCCGTGCATTCAGGTGATCGATGTTCCGGTAAAACTCGGAGCCCAGCTCCAGGTCATTCGGTATAACCACAAAACCCTCCCTTTCCAGCACGGTTTTAAACCTCGTGTAGTCGGCCTCGTACGCCTCACTGAAATAGGTCGGCAACAGATTGGTCGGCAACTCGAACAATAGGACATCAAACCCACGTGCACGCAGGTCCTCGAGATAGGCCAGGAGGTAACGTGCCTTCGCCGGTTCAAATACGGCCTTCCGAAGCGGTAGCATGTACGGCTCCTGCTTCTTGATCACCTCCGGGTTCATGGTCTCGGAACTTACCTGAAAACCACGGTTCAAATCCGGACGATCGGCGGATGCGTAATACCCGGTGATCCAGCGAACCAGGTTGCGCAGGCCCATCTCGGCACTGTTGTAGAACAGTTTCGGATAATCAGCATAGGTCCCAAAACGCAGGACCAGTGCCTCGTTAGACAGCGGCGTGTTCAGGTAGCGGTGCACCCGGTACTCCCGCCAGTTATCCGCCACCGGGGAAAACGTCACCCGGTCGATGTGCATCAAGATCCGCTTCGGCGGCGTTTTCACCGCCGCGAGATAATCCTCCGTGATCAACCGGTAAAACAAAGGGCCGGCGCTGGGACTTCCCAGGTTGTAGATCGAGAAGCCCTGCTCGGAAAAGATCTCCGGATCAATGCTGTTGTACACGAGCGAACTGCCAACGAACAACATATCGAGCGCATCGAATTCCCCGCTGTGCTTCAGCCGCAGAATATTAAGATTATCGGAATTCCGGTAATCGATGTTGTCGAAGCGGCCCATGACAAACATCGTGAGCAGGCCGGAAAGAAGTCCGAGCATCAACCAGGCTTTTGTGCCCATGATCCGCTTCCTGGACAGGCCGCTATCACTCATGGTTATTCGGCAGGTTCACGATTTGCTTTTCCAGTAAAAGTATCCCAAGAATGACCACGCTTATGTCAAGTTCATAGCAAACAGGCAACGGCAAATGCCTACGGATCCTTCCCGTGATCCTGATCCTCTCCGGCCTCGGCTGGTACCTCTTACCCCGACCCGTCGATATCACCATCGTGGCCTTCGGTGACTCCACCACGGATCGTCGCCCCGCCGTTGATGCCGTTTATGCTGATCGATTGCCCGGCCTGCTCAAGAATCAGGGATTCCGGGCGACCGTGATCAATGCGGGGATGGGCGGAAGCCATACCGGTCATGTGAAAGACCACGACCTGTCCAAGGTACCCCATGCCCGCGATCGCTTCCGCAGCGCGGTCATCGAGCATCAACCCGACCTGGTTATCATTCAATTCGGCGCCAATGACGGCTGGGTGGACGGGGACTCGCCAGGCGGGCCGTCGCGTATCCCGGTGGCGAAGTACCGGGCAAACCTGGCCTACCTGATGGACAAGATTAAAGAAGCGGGCGCACGGATTATCCTGGTGACACCCAACCGAATCGGCTCGCCTCATGAA
>JAYGFS010000376.1:0-1581 GCA_046581765.1 Verrucomicrobiota bacterium | reverse complement strand
GTAGGGGAGGCTGTCCCCACCGACAAAGCCCTGGCCGACCCCGCCATCGACGGCATCGACATCGTTCGTGTTGCCCACCACGTCCACCAGCTGGATTGCTGCCAGTCCACCGCGGAGCGCGTGCGCCCCCCCCGTGTTGACCAGCAGGGTCGGGGCATCCGGCGTCGGGGCACTGCCGTTCGAGCTGGTCTCACCCAGGCGAACCGAGTATACGTGCTCAAGCGCATTGGTATGTTCCAGGAGTGCGGTACCCCGCCACAGGCGCAAATCCCCCTCGAAATGGTTGGTGCCCTGCAGGCGGAGGATGCCGTCGCCGGTCAGGATGAGGCCGAGGTCCACCCCGGAGCCGAATACGCTTCCTTCCTCGATCCGGCCGGTGAGCAGGATCTGGTCCTCCGGGAGGCCGGGGTTGAACTCGATATTGTTCTTGAGGTTGCCGGCGGTGGTGTTGTTGGAAAGGTCCTCGAGCGTGATGTCTCCCAGGGTCAGGCTCGAGGGAACATTCGAGGTCGAGGTCGAGGAGGTGCCAACCCGGAAGCTCCAGCGCACGTCGCCGGTCACCACGTTGGTGCCGCCGTCGATGCGGCGCAGGGTGATGTGCGCGTCGTCCAGTCGAACGTCGCGCGCGGTAGTACTGCTGGTCTCCACCAGGAAGGTGTTTCCCCAGGTGCGGCTGATCGGGGTCGGCGTGTACTCGAAGATGAGGTCCTCGGCGAGGGTCAGCGAACGATCCGTTCGGATCACGGGCTCCAGGTCGAACCCGGCCGCGCTTTCCTTGCCGCGTGCATGGACGATGGTCTCGTTCCCGGGGCCGCTGGCACCGAGGCTGGCATTGTTGCGCAGGCGCAGGTGGGGACCGGCGTTATTGTCCAGGGGGAGGAGGGCGTTCAGCTGCGTCACCCCGGTGTAGGTGTTGGACCCCTCGAGAATGATGCGGCCGGAAGTCAGCAGGTTGACCCCGTTCGTCCCGGCCAGCTCCAGGTTCCTTGTTCCCGCGCCAAAACGGATATCCTCGGAGTTCCTGGCCGCCCCGGTGTACTGGATGAGCGGGGCATTTGTCCCGTTGTCGAGGGTGAGTACCTGCGTACTGTTGCCCGCGATGGGCTGCAGGGTGAAATTCGAGGTGCCATCCGGCTGGTCGCTGAAGTGGAGTTCGCCCAGGATGATGTTTGTCGGGAGATTGACCACGATCCGGGGGTCGGTATATCCGGGGGCGAAGTCAAAATGGGCCACCGCAGCGGTACCGCCGGGTATGCCGTTGGTCCAGTTGGCCGGGTCCGTCCACGCGCCATCGGCATCGTTGGTCCAGGTGGACTGGGCCGCGAGCTGGAAGGTGAAGCAGGTGCTGCAGAGCATGGAGAGAACAAGGGCACGTAGCATGATGGAATATCCCGGGTGTAGCGGGGATACCTAGTCTTTTGCACGGGCGGGGTGCAACCCTTTAGTGCGGCCCACCCATGCGAAGATAAGCAAGGGTTCCCGGTGGCCCGGCCTGCGAGGTCTAGGCCCGGATCTGGTCGATTGCGTGGTGCTCCCGCTCGGCCGGGCCGAGCTGGGTCCCTGCGTCCATGGCGCGGAGCA
>JAYGFS010000371.1:0-5008 GCA_046581765.1 Verrucomicrobiota bacterium | reverse complement strand
AAACGCTCGCAGGAATGCGGGGAACACCTCCCCTCGTCGATAAAGCGGGAGATCCATCTCGCTTGCGCGTTTACACTCGGGATGATCCAGGGGCACCGCGGTGGTTCGGATCACCAGATCCAAATCGGCGTCGAGCAGGTCTGCGTCGTGACCCACATGGACCTCTATTCCTTCTGCCTGCAGCCAGTCCACCAATCGACCGGCAGTCTGTTCAGAACCCTGGACCCAATGCCCACGCTGCTGCAGGAGTCGAGCCAGGCCCGCCATGCCCACGCCCCCGATACCGATCATATGAATGCGAAGCTCAGCCTGCCCAAGTAATGTGCTGAGTTCCGGCATCATAATGCGAGGGGCGCCTGGCGGGATCACGCTGAGTCCACCACCAACTGTGCAAGGGCCTCGGCTGCATTCATCCTGCTACGGCTGCGTGCCGCCTTGCCCATCCGCTCCATGCGCGGGGGGCCATCCATGCAGCCACCAACATATATATCAGCAAGCCACAGTGATTCCAGATCACTCTCCGGCACGAAATCCGCGCAACCAATTCGCTCCATGGCTTGGGCGTTTGCGGTCTGGTGATCGCGCGCGGCATAGGGATAAGGAATCAGCAAGGCCGGGATGCCAAAACACGACAACTCTGCACAGGTAGCTGCACCGGCCCGACAAATGGCGAGGTCCGCCTCGGTGTATACCCGGGGCATATCATGCACGAAGCTGCTGACTTCACAGGAGATTCCCGCCGCGTCATACCGCTCGCGGATACGCGTCTCATCAGCCTGGCCCGTAAGATGGATCACATGGAAATCCCGGGTAATCTTCTGCAGTTGAAGCACCCCGTGCGACACCACTTCGTTCAAAGCTCGCGCGCCCAGGCTGCCCCCCATGCAGAGGATCGTGAAGCGGTGGTCGTCGCTGCGAATGGGTACTTGGCCCCGGGCCGCTAACTCGATCGACTTGCGCAAGGGCATGCCGCTCACCTTGAGGTCAATCCCCGGCAGATCATGCCGGGTTTCCTCGAAGCTGGCCGCTACAGCGGTCGCTTTGCGGGCGAAAAAGGAAACGGTTCGTCCCGGGTACACATTTGCCTCGTGCAGGACCACGGGTATTTTCAACTTCAGCGCTGCACGGACCGGCCCGACCGATGCGTAACTGCCCATGCCAAGCAGGACGTCCGGAGGCTCCCTGCGCATGATCTCCCTGCACCGCTTACAGGCCTCGTACAAATGGCGTGCCGTCTGGACGGATCGCAGGGAGAACCCGTGCTGAAAGCCCTCGGCATAAATCGTATGGCGGGGTCCGTCCCAGTCCTGGACCGAATCGGCCTCGATGTCCTTGCCAGCCAGCCAGAGCGTAACCTCATGCCCCCGTTCCTTTAGAATGGTTGCCGTGGCTAAACCGGGAAAGGTGTGCCCGCCCGTTCCCCCGCACGCGATACCGATTTTCATATCGAACTCCCGGTCAACCGGAGGCCTTCACCCGCGAGATAAAGGGAGCCCGCGACGCAGACAAAGGTGTCCTGTCCTTTCGCATAGGTCCGTGCCTCCTCCAATGCCTGTGATAAATCACCCAACACGTGCGAAATGTTAGCCCCTTGAAGCAGGCTTTGCATAGCCTCAAGTTTAAGGCTGCGGGGAGATTGGACCACGACACCCCAGGCCTGATCCACCAGGGGTTTCCACGCGGCCAGCATCGCCTCGCCCTGCTTGCCATCCAGGAAGCCCAACACGAAAGCCCCTTTTTTGCCGGGAAAAAGATGATCCAGCGTGTCCGCCAGCGCTTCGGCACCCGAATGGTTGTGGGCCCCATCGATGATGATCGGCGGGTCCCGATTGACCACGCTGCAACGGCCGGCCCAGCGCGCGGAGGCGAGCCCCTTTTTTACCGCTTGTGCGGGCAAATCGATGCCGAGTTGATCAACGATCATCTCGGATGCCGCAACGGCCAGGGCCGCGTTCTCCAGTTGATGCCTCCCCAGCAGGTTCAAGCTACACGTTCCATAATCCGCGTTGGGCGTTTCCAGCAGGAACTTCTGGCCATCCAGGTTCATCGACTTGGGCGTGATCCCCACGTCATCGGTAAAACGCAGATAAGGAACCCTGGCCCCTTGGGCCGCCTCTTCGATAATCGCATCCACCTTGTCGGTTTCCTGGCGTGTGCTTAGCACGGGACGGCCCGGCTTGATGATTCCACATTTCTCTCCGGCGATACGGAGGAGGCTGTCGCCCAGGTAGTCCATGTGGTCCATCCCAATGCGGGTAATCACCGAAACCAGCGGATCGACCACATTCGTGGAGTCCCAGACACCACCCATTCCGGTTTCAATCACAGCGATCTGCACCTCGCTTCGGGCAAAATGTTCAAAGGCCATGGCCGTACTCAGTTCAAAGAAGGTGCATGGGCGTGGACCGCCCCGCTTGAGCATCTCGATATCCGCGGCATCGATGCCCCGGACTAAGGGTTCGAGCGCAGCATCGCTGATCGCTTCGCCGTTTACGCGAAAGCGTTCATGAAAACGCACAAGGTGGGGGGAGGTGAACAGGCCGGTTTTAACCCCGAGCACGCGCAGGATGGACTCGATCAGGCATGCAACGGAGCCCTTGCCGTTGGTCCCGGCAATGTGGATGACAAGAAAACGCTGCTCCGGATGTTCCAGCACCTCCAGGATGGCCCTGATCGCGTCGAGGCCGGGTCGAATACCTGCCGCGGTACGGGCATAGATACGCTCGAGAGCCTGGTCCAGTGATGCGGTGGATTTGCTCACTCGCCCGAGGGGTCGGCGGCTTTACGATTGCTCACGACTTGCGCCGCTTCGCAGGCGTGCTCTTGGTCGGCGCTTCAACGATATCTTCCTGCTTGATGCCCATCGGGCCGTCAACCGGAACTGGACGCTGTGAGGATTCAGGCATCCAGAAGTTGAGTAAATCGACCACGCGTTGTTTCAAATCGTGGCGATGCACGATCATGTCGAGTAATCCATGCTTGATCAGAAATTCTGATCGCTGGAATCCATCCGGAAGATCCTGCTGGGTTGTTTCCTTGATCACGCGGGGACCTGCGAAGCCGATCAGGGCCTCCGGTTCAGCGATAATCACATCGCCCAAGGTGGCGAAACTGGCCATGACCCCTGCCGTCGTCGGGTGGGTAAGAATGGGGATGTATGGCAGTCTCGCCTTCGCATGGCGAGCCAGCGCCCCGCTGGTCTTCGCCATCTGCATGAGGCTGTATAATCCCTCGTACATCCGGGCACCGCCCGAAGCACATACCAGGAGAACCGGCATACGGGCTTCTGTGGAACGCTCGATGAGCCGGGTAACCTTTTCGCCGACAACGGCACCCATACTGGCGCCAAGGAACTTAAAATCCATCACCCCAAGGCCGACATCGAATCCGCCCACGCGTGTCTTGCCACAGGAAATGGCATCCGTGTACCCGGTCTTGACCCGGTTTTCTTCCAATTTGTCCGTGTAGGATGCGGTTCCCGTGAAATTCAGGGTGTCGACACTGGTCAAGTCGCCATCCCATTCCTCGAACAATCCTGCATCGGCAAACATCGCAATTCGATCTTCGCGAGGCAGGAAAAAATGATGGCTGCAATGGGTACAAACGCCCTGCGCCTCCTTCATTTCCTTCAGGTACAGCATTTCCTTGCAGGAGGGACAGCTGTCCCACAGCCCGCCAGGGGTGTCTTTCTTCCGATTCCGGAAGGGTAAAATTCGTTTGCCAAAAAATGCCATGTTATGTATCTCGCGAGGTGGCCAAACCCAGATTACCGATCAATGCCTTTCAAGCGGACGCCAATCCGGCTCTTCTATCCTTTGTCCTCATCACAGCCCTAGTCCCCTGATCCGCCTGCTCTTAACCCCTTGCCAGGGTCAGCGCAACCACCCGTTCCACTCCAGCGCGTTTCAATGCACGCGCACACTCACTGAAAGTCGCCCCGGTGGTCATCACGTCGTCCACCAGGATCACCTGTTTGATGCCGGCCAAATCGGTCGCCTCTTTCACCGCAAAAGCCCCTTTGAGATTTTGCAGGCGCGCAGGCGCACTCAATCGAGTCTGGCTTTCCGTATACCGGATCCTGACCAGTTTTTTAAGAATTATCGGTGTATTAATTCGTTTTGCCAGTGACTGGGCGAGTAATGCAGCCTGGTTGAAGCCCCGATTCCGGTGGCGACGCCGGTGTAAGGGCACCGGAACCACCGCATCAAAGGTGCTCGTCCCACAGCGGGCGTGGTAAAGCGCCTCGAGGAAATCAACCAGATCCTCCTGTAACCAGACAGCTTGTTGATACTTAAAGGCGTGAATCGCCTCCCGCAAAACCCCTTCGTAGCGAACGGCGGAACAGGCCTGGTCAAAAAGAGGGGGATGCTCGACGCATTGATTGCACGTGTAGGCGTGGTCAATCCGCCCACAGACTGGGAATCCGCAGCGCTCGCAGAAGGGCAGCGTGATAAACAGGTTCCCGGCAATGCAGTCATGGCAAAGATACCCCTGCGGGGCATCCACGCGCTGAAGACAGCCAACGCAGGTGCGAGGATAAACCAAATCCAACACGGCGGATTTCATCCTGGTGGAGCAGCCTTCCGTCTCTTGTGCACGTTCCAGGCGAGAAAAGCAATGGCAACAAGCAGGGCCATAAACGACTTGGATACCACGTCGCTCTGTCCAAAAAGAAGGAGCAGGTGGTCGGCTTGACGGTCAAACAGGTATCCTCCGGAGCGCATCGCCACGACCCAGCCGGCATGCATTCCGATGACCATCCCGATGTGACGATAGGAATCGAAATACAAGCACAGCACCAGGCCCATGAGGAACAGCGTGAGCATATGAATAGGATCGTAGCCCCCGGAGAACATGTACGGAATCATTTGCAAACCGCTATCCCAGTTTCCGTACACCGGGCTGATCGGCAATACCGGGCGGGCGAAATGTACGATCATGAAAATAAAGCTGGTGACCAGGGCTGCGCTCCATAGGCCGAGGGATTTCCGCAGGCTGCCAAACAAGA
>JAYGFS010000342.1:0-34085 GCA_046581765.1 Verrucomicrobiota bacterium | reverse complement strand
CAGTTTCCCCTCGTACAGGTACATTTGGGTTCCCCCCGGAACACCGTGTTGTGCCGCAAAATCCGCGGTAGAAGTGGTATCTCGAATCAGCAGGACTGCCTCGCCAGGGAATAGGTTCACGCCCATCGGAAAAGAGAAGCCGATCCCGTTGACCCGCCACGTGTTCAAGGCGTCGAACAGATTGACCGTCGTGGCGGAAATATTTTTCAACTCGATGAATTCATGAAAACCATCCATCGGGTGATAATTGATTTCCGTGATCACAACCTCGCCTGGCCGGGGGCCGGTATTCCCGCTCGCCAGGCTGGTTGTTGTCTGGCCGACAAAATGTTCCTCACCGATGCTGGTGACGTGACGACCGAAACTCACACCGTTCTCGGCACCACCGAAGCTGAAACCGTGGCTGTAGCCGAGGTCTGGTGAAAAGAGGAAGACGTCCTCGCCCTTGGAACTTAGCGAGAACGCGCTCCCGAAAAATTCCGGGGGCAGGGAACCATTGTTGGCCGGGTCGTCGTCGTTGTCTTCGAGGATCACGACGTGGTTGCCTGATGGAACCGATACCGAACCGATCGCGTACTTCATCGGGATTTGCTTGTCGTCCGTGAGCCACCAGCCATTAAGGTTCACCTCCCCGGCGGTTGGATTGTAGAGTTCGATCGCATCGACCTGCGGGAAGTCCGTGTGCGTGAGGGCCTCGTTGACCAGGATGGCCGGTCGGGGTGCTGGTGCGCTGTCGTCCATGCCCGGGGATCCGCCGGCCAGGGCCGAGGCGCGCCACCGGGTCGGGTCGTTGGCATCGCCCATCGGGTTGCTTGCCAGCGGGACCAGGGAATAGCCGAACCCGTCAGCGGACAGGCTCCAGGGTGCCCGATCATCGTATTTAACCGAGGTGAGGACGTCAAAGAACCGTGCCTTGGCACCCGCCCCCTCGGGGGAAAAGTCTGCATCAATTGTCAGCGTGTTACCATTCACCGCCAAGATTTTATAGTCACCGTTGTTCACGACATTACTGGAAAGGATCAACTGAACCCGGTCGCCCACATGGATATCGAGGATAGAACTGAAGGTGATGGTACTGATACCATTGGTATCGGTCCCCATCGATTGTACCGGGTAAAGGTCAGGCATGCGGATGGCCAACTCGAGTTGTTCCCCGTTATTGTCCAACCCACCGGGAAACGCGCCGTCAGGTATGATCCCCGGGTAGCGCTCGGCAAACCGCCAGGGTTGCGAAGCGATCACCTTGAAACCGCCCGGCGCGATCGTGTCACTCGGTTCGAAAGCGAAGCGAATACCCTTTGTAAATTGGATACCACTCAATGCAATTTCCGTGGAGAGGGTATTCTTGATTTCGATAAAGTCGTATCTATCGCCGTCATAGAGGAAGTCCGCCAGCGCTGCGGTTCCTGTTTCATTCGAGAGGGCCTGGGTGAGAATCACGTGCGTACCGTCCAGGTGGTGAATGGTGAACGTTCCATTGTTTTCCGGATGGCTTGCATCATGAATAGTTAACTTGTCACCCCCGGTGATTCCGGGTGGTGCTGCGGTTGAAAACTCCACCCGGGCCCGGGAAAAATCGTCGCCGCCCACGTCGCCAATAATTTGCCCAATCGGAACGTTCGCCAGGACCGCTTCGTCGAGCGGGTTGTACATGATCTCGGTGATCCTCAGTCCGCTGGTATCCCGTGGTGTGATAAAGACCGACTCATGGATGGCACTCCACTCGCCGGCATGAAGGATGCGCGATTTCAACCGGGTGGGCGTGGTGATGCTGATCGTTACCGTGTCGCCTCCGTTCACCGCCACGCCGGAAATTCCGCCGCCGGTCAGGCGGGGATCCGATCCGTCGGTTGTGTAATAAATCGATCCCGTTCCGGCATTCGGGTTCATCAGTTGAACAGAATGCCCCACGGGAACGTTGTTCATGACCTGCTCGATCACGACGCTGTTGTGCAGGTAGCTTGGTGGATCCACATCCGGGTAGTAGTCCTCCGTCCGCATGCTGCTGATCAGGTTGCCCGCGTTACTCGTGCAGTGCGAAAAGGCTGTAGCGAGCCGGCTGTTCCAGTTGTTCTGCCCCTTGTCGCCCCACTGCCAGATCTCAGCCTCGAGTGCCGGGCGCACCCAGTTGGACATGGCGGTCAGGCGGTCCGTGCTGGTGTCGGCCGCCAAGGCTCCCCGGTTGTAGAGGTGTCGGTACGTGCGGTCGGCGAAAAGCATCATGAATTCCGGGTTTTCCACCAGGGCAAACCAGGACTTGATGAAGACCTTGTCCGCATCGCTGGAGCTTCGTTTAAACTTGTCGTGCACCTCGGCATCCCAGACGAGGGCGGCTTCAAAGTCCCAGGTGAAGTGTTGGACCCCCCGCCCGGGATTGTTGTTGTTGCCGCCATAGAAATTCTGCGGTTGGCTTCCGTTGACCGGCCAGTCGTGCGAGTGGGTAAGGTTCCACCAACTGCTGATGAGGTAGTCGCAGAACTGACTGACGTCCATCACGTCCCGGTACGCCGCGTAGGTAGCGGGCACGGCAAGATCACCCGGGTTGTACGCAGCGTCCTTGATGGTCGTGTCGGCGGTATCGTTAATGGTTCCACCGTGGTTAAAGCCCAGGTAATCATCCCCGTTTCCGCCTTCGTAGGTGGCTTGGAAATCATGGTCCGGCCGTTCGCACGGATTGTACAACCCGTAGTATCCACCGTTGATGAAGAGGTGCGCCCACGTGCTGTGACCACCCGTCCCACCCATGTCGAATTGGACGGAACGGGCGAATTGATCCCGGAGGTAGAGGGCATCACTGCTTGCGCCCCAACGACCTTCCCAGCCGTCGTTGGAGTGATGCCGCAAGACAATCTTGTCGAAGGACCGGGCCGCCGAATCGGCTCCCCAAGGGGCAGATTCGAACAAGGGGTAATCGAGCTTTCCTGCGCCGTATGCACGTTTGAAATATACACGGAACGCGCGCTTGGTCGTCACCCAGGAGTGGGGGCGCAGGCCGCAGTTGATCTGGAATCCGCTAAAATTCTTGAACTTGGGATGATCCGGGTAGTGTAATTCGAGGGAACAGGCTCGTTCATATTGTTCATTTCCACCCGAGCTCCCGATGCCCCCGGTGCCGCTGTCGCGCACCGTCACGAAGTCGCTCCCAGGCATGGATATAAACATCGCCGGGAGGTGATGAAGCGAGCGGACTACGTTAGAAGGGTAGGCCGCTCCGATCGTGTAGGTTGTGCCGTCCCACTTCGCCGGTTGGTCGATGATGATGTAGGTGTGGGTGTCCACGTTGGACGGCGGTTCAGTGCCAGAGGCAACATATGCCAGTGCCCGGAGGGGCATGGAGTGGTCAACTGTAACCGTAACCGGAGAGGGCTGTCCACCGCTGGTCGCCGGGGAGGAGCCATCCGTGGTATAACTGATCAGGGCACCCGCTGTGGCTGACTGTATAACGACATGGGTTGCCGTCAGGTAAAAGCCCCGGTTCGGGCTGAACCGGGTGTCCGCGACATCTGCCTGCGCGCACAAACAAAGTGCAAGATATCCACCAAATCTAATAAATGTCAGGGGCCGTAAATCCATATACCTGTTAGGGCTGGTACCGATCATCTAATGATGCCGCAAGTGGCGTGCCAAAAACGTTTCTCCAACCGTAAAACGATTAACTATATTCATCATTCGAGTCGCACTTTTCCATCCGCTGTAAAACGCATTCAGCCGCGACATGCAATAAGCAACTCGCTTGGTTTGAGGATGTGGCTGAGGACCGTGCCTTCTCCGCCTGTCGCTTGTGGTTCAATGCCGCGGTTTATGAAGGCTGGATATATTGATCGACACCGGAAACCAAACCGGCCCAGGTCCAGGGAATACAAATTGTTGAGCTTTCCGTGGCGGCCGGGGAGTGTCGGGTCACCTTGCCGGATAAAAGACCGGCTTACCGTCCCGCCAGGCGATCCCGGTGTGCCCAAAGTCCCAGTGCAGGGTTCCCGATGAAGAATACCCGTTCGCCATCCACATCGTTCCATCCCTCCATAAGGGTTTCCGGGTTATAGGTCTGCTGCATCTCCGCGAGATCCGCGTATTGAAACCCCACGCCTTCGATTTCCTCTCTGGTCAGATCGCCCGGGCAATAGGTTACGGTAAAGCGGCCTTCGGGCGATCCGTGAATCAGGTGGGCGGCGGCACTCAGGTTCTGCTGGAGATCCTCGTTCTCCTCGATGGATTTCAGGATTTCCGGGCTCGTACGATACCCGTACTTACGGATGAGCTCATCGATCTTCGGCTGTTCGCCGAAGATTCTGACCCCGGGCGCGAGCACGACCAGCTCGCCGCCATCGGCGATGGCCATGCGGGTGCGATAGATCGCCTTGTTCCCCACCCAGGTACTGTGAAATTCTTCCGGGTCCATCCAGACCACGATCTTTTCCGGGGCTTCATCCAGGTGGGTAAAGTTGACTGCGATCGAGAGTTCCGATGCCTGCAGGAAGCAGTCGATATCATCGCCGATGTACAGGCCCCGACAGACCGGCACGTTGTTTTCGTCTGCCCCGATTACGGTGAGGAGATATACCAGGGGCATCCCGGTGCAGAAATGGTCTTGGCCGTAGTTCAGGATGCGGCGCAAGGGATTGTCGGCCAATCCCATGATGCGTTCCATGCCGTAAGCGGCACCGATAAAGTGCGAGAGGTCGATGGCGTCCTTGCCGCCGGTTCCGATGAAGATATTCTTGTTGTAATTTGCCATGCCCATGACTTCGTGGGGGACAACCTGGCCGATGGACAGGATCAGATCGTGGCCACCGTCGCGTATCAGCTTGTTCATCTGGCAAGGCCAGGGTTTGTTGATCAGGCCTTCGGTCTGCCCGTTGACGAATTCTGCGGGGACCTCCCCGAGGGTAACCACATCGTTTTCAAAATCGTGATAACGGAATTTTTCGTGGTCAATCCCCGCATACATCTTGTTGAGTTGCTCAGGCGTCATCTCGAAATGCGTGCCCAGGGCGGGCATGATGTCCACGAGCTTGTCACCATAGTATTCTTCCGCCAGGACCGTAAGGTCGCCGGCCATGCTGTGGAAGCGGGTGAAATCCGGGGGCAGGGCGATGACCTTTTCCCTTGGACCGAGGTGGTTAAAAACGTCTTTCAGGGCCTGGCGGAGGTCGTCCTCGCTGAAAACGGTATCCGGCGACCCCTTGGCATAATAAGTACTCATGGCATCAGCCTACGGTGATAAGGGCCTATTTGAAGTCTGAAATTTGAGATTTGAGCGGGGGAGGCCCGAATCCCTCGGCCGTAGATTTCCGAAAACGGCCCATTAAATAACCAATGTTTTGGGTCCCTACGCGCTACGGGAGGCGTAAAGCCGCCAGGTAGACCTCGTGTACCGCGACATCCCGTTCGGCTGCCAGCTTACGGCAGTCTTCGTATTCAGGGATGCAGCGTTTCCGCCCGGAGGGCAGGGTGGCGATCTTCACCCGTACGCTGCCGAAAGGCGTGTCCACCGTGCCGGCTTCCCGTGGAAGGATGCGGCGTTGGGCGGGGAGCATGCGCACGCCCAGGGTGAAGGTGTGTTCGAGCACCAGGTCCGCGATGGCCTGGGCTTTTCCCGGCGGGCTGAGCACTTCCAGAACGACGCCGGGTCGGCCCTTCTTCATCTGCACCGGCGTGAGCGTGACGTCGAGGGCGCCGGCCGCGAGGAGGCGGTCCTGCAGGCCGCTGCCGAGCTGTTCGCCCGGCATGTCGTCGATGTTGGTCTGGATGATGATGACTTCGGTCTCCGCACCCGGGCGGGTGAATTCTTCACAGAGGCTCGCGCGAATGGCGTTTGGATGCCCGAAGTTTTTGTCCCCGGCACCCCAGGCGGAGCGTTGAACGATCATCCGCGGCATGACGAATTCAGGCTGCAAGACCTGGAGGATCGCCGCCCCCGTAGGGGTCGTCATCTCGGATTCGGTCTGGCCCTTGAAGGTCGGAATGCCCTGCAAGAGGCGTTCGGTGGCGGGTGCGGGAATCGGCAGTCGTCCGTGATCGGTCATCACGAAACCAAAGCCGGTGCAGACCGGATCGCAATAGGTCTTCGTTATCCCGAGTTCGGCGATGAGCACCGCCGCGCCGACAATATCGACGATCGAGTCGACGGCTCCGACCTCGTGAAAATGCACCTGTTCGAGGGGTATGCCGTGTACCGCTGCTTCGGTCTCCCCAAGTTTGGTAAAAATGGTCTGCGCCAGCTCCACGGCCTGGTCCGAGAGCCCCTTGCTTTCCCGGATGATGCCCAGGATGTCCGTGAGCGTGCGCGAAGGCCCATGACCGTGGCCGGCCCCGTCATGATGATGGTGGTCCTGCGCTCGCTCTCCGGCGCCTTTTTTAACGTCCACGATGACCTTGTTGCATTCAATGCTCGATCGATCCACCCGGCTGAAGGAGATCTCCACCTCGTCCGCAAGGCCGAGCATGGGCGGCAGCTTGACCATCTGTGCTTCGGCATCGGCCAATTCCGTAAGCGCTGCGAGAAACATGTCCCCGCTGATCCCACTGAAGGGTTCTAGTTTAAGTATACTCATTTTATCCGGTCGTAATGGCCCGGGTGAGAAGGTGGGCAAAACGAAAAATGGATGATATTTTTTCCCACGCTTTTACCTGCGTGGCTGCGAGGGTCTTCAAGCATGCACGCGCCTCATAATACGGGTTGCCGCCAGTGCGGCACCACAACCGTTGTCGATGTTCATCACCAGGATACCGTTGGCGCAGCTGCTGAGCATGGCGTGCAGGGCCGTTTTCCCTCCTTCCGCGACACCGTACCCGACACTTGTGGGAACCGCAATGATCGGCTGGCTTAGCAGTCCGCCGACGACCGAAGGCAGGGCCCCTTCGAATCCCGCCACCACGATCAACACATCACAGGTGTCGAGTTCGGGGAGTTTGGCCTGCAGCCGGTGCAGGCCCGCCACTCCGATGTCGTTGTGGCAAAGCGCCTCGTAGCCCAGGAAGGCCAGGGTGTTCGCCGCTTCGCGGAGGATGGGTGCATCTGCGGTGCCGCCTGAAATAACCCCCACCACACCAGGGCTCGGCGCAGCGCGTTCATACAGGATGATATAGGTTTCGGCCTGCGGGTCGTAAATGCCCTCGGGGAAGCGGACCAGCAGTATCCGCGCCTTTTCGGCCTGGAGCTTGGTAATCAGGGATTTCATTTTACGGTCCCGGTAATGATCGAGAATGGATTCCAGTTGCTCGACCGATTTTTGTGCACCGTAAATGATCTCGGGAAAGCCCAGGCGCTCCTCTCGGCCGAAGTCGATGTTGATCTCGCTCATGGCAAGACCCGGTTGAGCTTGCCGGAGACAAAACCTTCCCGGTCGATCTCGGTTTCGGCGAAGCCGATGATCTTCAACTGCTGCGCGAGGGTGCGTTCCTGTTGCTTCAGGCGGGGAATCTCCTCGGGCGGGATCTCGATCACGGCCTTCGTGTCGTGATGACGCAGGCGCACGATGGGAAAGCCGAGTTTCAGGACGAGGGCTTCACCCGCTTCGATTTGTCGAAGCTTTTTCCGGGTGACTTCCTGCCCATAGGGGATGCGCGAGCTCATGCAGGGACTTGCCGGTTTATCCCAGCAGGCCAGGGCGTGGCTACGGGCCAAGGCCCGTACGTGGTCCTTGTTCAAGTTGCACTCGGCCAGCGGGGAGCGGACCTCGAATTCCGATGCGGCCTGCAGGCCGGGCCGGTAATCCCCAAGGTCATCCGTGTTTGTTCCATTGAGAATCCAGCAGGGGGCCTTTTGTTGCGCGAGCAACTGGAGTTCGGTGTAGAGCGTGTGTTTGCAGAAGTAGCAACGATTGACCGGGTTGGTCGCGTAATCCGGGTTCTTGAGTTCCTCGGTCTCGATGATCTTCAAGGGGATACCGTGTTCCAGGCAGAACATTTTGCCCGCATCGAGGTCCGATAGCTTGAGGCTGGGGGATGCGGAAATCACCGCCACCATGCGGGTATCACCCAGGTGCTTTCGGGCCAGGAAGGCAAGCAGGGAACTGTCAACCCCACCGGAAAAAGCGACGAGGGCGAAGGGACAGTCCTTGAACCAGGTTTCCACCAGTTTGCTGTGTTCATGCACCATGTTTCTTAGTGTACGCCCAGATCCATATGCTTCCAAGTGTGTTTTTCACCGGGTGGGTGTCGAACTGGAAGCCGCGGCTCAGCCCTGTTGGATAAACCAGGCGAAAGGTGCCGGTGCGCGGCTGTTTATCCGCCGATAGCTGAAAACGCGGAAGTCTTCCAGCCCCGCCACCCAGGCGTCGATCGCATGGGCTTCCTTCGCTCCTTCGTCATGCCCCGGATAGACCACGATGCTCAACAGGCCATCCTTGTCCAGGCAGGCGAGTGCGCTTTGAATCGCCGGCAGGGTGTCTTCGCAGTGTGTGGTGATGGATGGGTCTCCGCCGGGCAGATACCCGAGGTTGAACATGATGGCCTGGGCCTTGCCCGTCAACCGATCCGCCAGTCGCACGTGGCTCTCTTGAATAAGGGACACCCGCTCAAGGTATTGATGTGCGTGCAGGCGTTCACGCGTGGCGTCGATCGCATCGGCCTGGATGTCGATGGCGAGTACATGTCCCTCCGGTCCCACGGCCCCCGCCAGGGCCTGGGTATCCCAGCCGTTTCCACAGGTCGCATCGACCGCGTGATCACCGGCTTTCAGATGATCGCACACCACGCGTTTTGCGACCTCCGCCGTATCCGTGGCAATGGGTTTGTTGGCTTTCATCAATCGCATTACACCCCGTTGCCAGGAGCGCTACTCGTCCAGGCCTTCCTTTATTAAAGCGGCATAGGCTCGACAGTCTATTGATTTTTCTGTCTTGCCGATCTTCGCGTAAAACGCACCCATGTCAGTGAGCAGGCGGTACATGTGCTCGCCGTCGCCCAGATGTTCGATTGTATATTTCAAGGCCTGCCGGTAAAACGTTTCAGCCTCGTCATTTTTGCCCAGTTTGTTGGTGATGTGCGCAAGACTACTGATGCAGAGGATGACAAACGGTTCTTTCTTGCCGAGGTCCTTGCCTAATATTTTCAGGGCCTGCCGGTACAACACCTCGGCCTCCTCCAGGTGGCCGAGGGCGAGTTGAGTGTCGGCCATGTTCTGGTAGCAGGCTCCGAGGGTTAGGCTCCCTTCCCCGGGCAGGCTTTTCAGGATCAACTCCGCTTCCCGAAAATAGGTCATGGCCTGTCGGTAGGATTCATTTGCCAGGGCCTGCGACCGGCTTGCTTCGCCGGTGCGGCCCTCGCTCTTCCGCTCATCTGCTTTCTTTTCGTGATGCTTTCCAATGATATTCAATATCCGGCCCTGATTATTGTAGGGCACCGCGAGGTGGGGGTGGTCCTTCCCGAAATGCACTCGCCAGATGCTAATCGCCTGCTCATTTAGAGGGAGGGCCTGCTGGTAGTTACCTTGATCCTGGTAGGCTTGCGCAAGGCTGTTGGCGGAAAAGCCGACCTGCACGTGGTCGACGCCCAGCAATTCGATCCGTATACGTAAACCGCGTCGGGCGTGGTGAATAGCATCTTCGTACCGGGCGAGGGCCGCATGAATTTCACCCAGGAGATAATGGCACTCTGCCGCCCGTAGGGTTATTCCCTTGTCCGTGTCCTGCTCCAGTTTCAATGCCCGGGCGGCCGAGTCTCGAGAAGCGGGAAAATCACCCTCACCGTAGTGCTGCGCGGCCTGCCTCATCAGGTCTTCCCACGGGTCGGCGGCCGGTACCTTGCCCTCGGGCCAGACCCCTACGCTGAGGGCCAGGAGAACCGAGACAAGGGACCAGGCTGTTTTTCGGCAGTTCATCGGGTTATTCAGGTTTATTCCGCCAGCCGCCTCATGCGGGCCGCAGTGCCCAAAGAGGTTTTGTACGTTTTATCAGGACGGGTTGAAACTCTTTGCCCACCTTAACACCCTCCCCGGGAATGGTCTTTAGATTTTTGACGAGGGGGGTGCCTCCCGGATGCTTTTTCGCGTGATTTTTACCCAAATAAGGCGATTGAAAGATTTTCATTTATTGTGAAAATTATGGAAGCTCATCTTAAGGATAACCTCCGCAATCACAAGGGTTAAAAAAAGTTGAAAGACACTTGACCAGCCTGTCATGCCTGCCTATTTATCTGGCGATTTTTTAGGGAAGACCGCCGTGTGGAAAGAGTTCGTTTGACGTTGTCCGGACCGGGATGCATAGCCGCTGATAAAGAAAGAATAAGCATTCATGGCACAGGTTTTTACGCCGATCCATAATATGTATGCGAGACTGAGTCTCATCGGCCTGATAGTAGGTGTGGTGGGCTTCTTCTCGATAATGGATTTGATTCACCGCTCACCGTATGTCCGCTATACGAAGATTCCGCGCTCACAGCCGGTGCCTTTCAGCCATCGTCACCATGCCAGCATGGGGATTGATTGTCGTTATTGTCATACAACGGTCGAGAACAGTAGTTTCGCAAATATTCCGCCAACCAAGACCTGCATGAACTGTCATAAGCAGATATGGGCGGAAGCACCCATGCTTGAACCGGTGCGTGCAAGTTGGAAAAACAAGGAGTCGATCGAATGGGTGCGCGTGCATGACTTGCCGGATTTTGTTTATTTTAACCACGCGATTCACGTGAATAAAGGGGTCGGCTGCAGCACCTGTCATGGGCGGGTTGACGATATGCCGCTGATGCACCGTGAGCACCCCTTGTTCATGGCCTGGTGCCTGGAGTGTCATCGCGATCCAGCCAAGCATATCCGCCCGAAGGACAAGATTTTCGATATGGCTTATGAGGTGAAATCCCTCTCCCGCGAAGAGCGCGAAGCCCTGGTTGAGGATTACGTCATCGACCACGCAGACAATCGTTTAACCAACTGCTCCATTTGCCACCGATGATCAAGAAAGAAGACCATACGCATTTTGGGGATGGGATGAGTATCCCGGAAATGCATCGGAAGCTGAAAGACGCTACCCCGAAGCGCGATCCGAAGCTTTGGCGCAGCTTGAAAGAACTGGCGGGGCATGAAGATGGATTCGCCGGCGGCTTCAAGGAAGCGCTGGCCGATGGCCTCGACGGGGTTGATCGCCGCGATTTCATGAAATTGATGGGCGCATCCATGTCGCTCGCGGGCCTGACCGCCTGCACCAAGCATCCGGAAGAACTCATCGTTCCTTACGTGGATGCCCCGGAAGAAATTGTTCCCGGGAAACCCCTGTTTTATGCGACCGCGATCACGCTGGCGGGCTACGGAATCGGGGTGCTGGCGGAAAGCCATATGGGTCGTCCCACGAGCGTAATCGGCAATAAGGAGCACCCGGCCAGCCGGGGTTCCAGCGATCCGATCATTTCCGCCTCGATTCTCAATCTTTACGATACGGCCCGTTCGGGAACCGTGTTTCACCGTTCCCGTGCGCGCGACTGGAAGAGCTGCAAGGGCGCATTGGCAGAAGCCCTGGAGCCGCTCAAGGCTCGTGGGGGTGAAGGTATTCACCTCCTGCTCGAGCCCAACAGCTCGCCTACGCTGGCCAAGCAGCTCGATCTCCTGTTAAAGGGTGAGCCACAAACGGACGAGATACCGGCAGCCGATGACCAAGCGGTAGAAAAGCCGGCTTACTGGCCGAAGATTTCCGTACATTATTACGAGCCGACCGGTCGACAGAATGCGCGTGCGGGTGCCCAGCTCGCCTACGGCAAGAACGTGGACGCGGTCTACAGCACCGACAAGGCAGACGTGGTGCTTTCGCTGGATGCCGATTATCTGGTCCACTGCCCGGGTCAACATATCTCCAATGCGGGGGGGCATGGCAAACGCCGCAGCGGAGTGGAAGGGGTCGATGGTTTCAACCGGGTATACACGGTTGAAAGTACCCTGACCCCAACCGGAGCGACGTCGGATCATCGACTGGCCGTCAAAGCCGGAAAGGTTGCGCATATCGGTCGTGCGGTTGCCGCCAAAATCGGCCTGAAGGTCGCCGAATCCTCCTTCGAGCTCACCGCGCATGAAATCCCGTTTGTCGAGAACCTCGCGAAGGATCTCCTCGCGGCCAGGGGCGCGTCACTGGTTATTGCCGGCGAGCATCAACCACCTGCGGTTCACGCCCTGGCGCATGCGATGAATACGGCACTTGGCAACGTGACGAAGACCGTTCGGTACGTTAACTCGGTTGTGAATGTCGGTGGTGAGGACAACACCTTCGGCGCCTTGGTTGAGGCCTTGGCCGCAGGCCGGGTGAAGGCCTTGATTATGGTCGGAGCCAACCCGGTGTACACCAGCGGCTCGGATGTTGATTTCGCCACCCTCGTGCGCAAAGCCGGCTTCTCCCTGCAGGTTGGAATGAATCACGATGAAACCGCCCAGTATTGTGACTGGCATGTGCCACAGGCCCATTTCCTGGAAGCCTGGAGCGATGTACGCTCGATCGACGGCACCTTTTCCGTGGTGCAGCCCCTAATCCAACCCCTGTTTGATGGGAAGTCGGTGCACGACATCATCGCTGCGGTGGCCGGAAAGGCGGACCGGAATATGTATAAGTTCATCCGCTCCGTCTGGCAGGAAAAGCTCCAGAAAGAGGGAGTCGCATTTGACATCGCGTGGCGTAAAATTGTGCACGATGGCGTGCTCGCCGACAGCGCTTCGTCGACCGAAACGGTCGCCATCGACCATGAATTTTTGAAGACGGCGGCACCCTTGCCGAAGGATGGCGATATTGAGATGGTGATCAAGCCGGATCCTTATCTGGATGATGGGCGGTATGCAAACAATGCCTGGTTACAGGAATTGCCCCATCCGGTCACCACGATGTGCTGGGACAATGCGGTGCTCATGAGCCCGGCCACGGCGAAACGAAAGAAGTTCTACAAGACCCTGCCTGAGCGGAAGACGACGATTCCGGAAGTGAAAAAAATCACCTTGAGCATCGGTGGAGACAAAGTTCCCGGCGCGCTGCTGGTCGTGCCGGGCCATGCCGATGATTCGATCACCGTCTATCTGGGTGGCGGACGCACCTTTGCCGGCGATGTGGGCAATGGCGTGGGGTTCGATTTTTATCCACTGCGGACCACCGAAGCCCCCTCCATTGTGCCGAAGGTAACCGTACGGGCTTCAGGGGGCACCTATCCGCTGGCCTTGACCCAGGATCACCATTTCATGCAGGGCCGCGGGCACTTGCGCTCCGGCACGGTGAAGCACTTCAAGGACCATGCACACTTTGCCAAGGATCATCACACCTTCGGCAACGAATATACCCTGTACGGCAACGCCTACGATGAAATTTACAAGCACGGTAACCAGTGGGCCATGGTTATCGACCTAAATGCCTGTATCGGGTGTAACGGGTGCATCGTCGCCTGCCAGTCGGAGAACAACATCCCGACCGTGGGCAAGAAAGAGGTGCTCAATGGCCGGGAGATGCACTGGATTCGTGTCGACCGTTACTACGAGGGAACCGAGAAAGATGTCTGGGATCCCAACAAGGTGCGTAACCATGCCATGCCGGTCACCTGTTTCCAGTGTGAGAACGCGCCCTGTGAAACCGTTTGCCCGGTGGGGGCAACCGTACACAGCAATGAAGGGCTGAACCAGATGGTTTACAATCGTTGCGTAGGCACGCGGTACTGCTCGAACAACTGTCCCTACAAGGTACGGCGCTTTAACTACTTCAAGTTTACCGATGACGAAACGGAGTCGGCCAAGTTTGCGCGGAATCCGGATGTAACGGTTCGTCTGCGCGGGGTGATGGAAAAATGCACCTACTGTGTTCAACGCATCAACCACGCCCGGATCGACCTGAAAAAGAACTATGTTAAAACAAAAGATGAACCGGAAAACGTATCCGACCGCCTGATTATTCCGGAAGGCAGCTTCCAGACCGCCTGCCAGGAATCCTGCCCGACAGGCGCGATTCACTTTGGCAGCAAGAACCCGGCGCACGGTGAGGGGCCTACCCTTGTTGCCAGGTTGCAGAAACACGACTTGCGCTACAGTCTGTTGGAGGAAATCAACACCCGGCCGAGGACCTCGTATCTCGCGCTGGTGCGCAACAATAACGAAGATCTTGAGGCCACGCCGGAAGACGGCGGTCATGAAGCCCCCGCAGGCGGTCACGGCAAGAAGGATATACACTGATGGCGGTTGATCCGGAAAAGCCGCAAGAGGTGCCGTTGGACTGTGACGGCCAGCATCCGATGATCATGCCGGGGCATACCCTGGCCTCGGTTACGGAAAAGATCAGTGATGTTACATTCCTGCCCTTTGACAAGATGCCGAAGCAGTGGTGGATTGGCTTCACCGTCGCCTTCTGCCTGATGCAGTTGCTGTTCTTCGGCGTGTATGTGCTGTTCTCGACCGGGGTTGGTATCTGGGGGCTGAACGTGCCGGTTGCCTGGGGTTTTGCCATTATCAACTTCGTCTGGTGGATCGGAATCGGTCATGCCGGCACCCTGATTTCTGCAATTTTGCTCCTGTTTAAGCAGGATTGGCGCATGTCGATCAGTCGATTTTCGGAAGCCATGACGCTTATGGCGGTTGCCTGCGCGGGGATGTTCCCGCTACTGCACCTGGGTCGGCCCTGGCTCTTCTATTGGTTGTTTCCGTATCCGAACAGCCTGGGCATGTATCCACAGTTTCGCTCCCCGCTGGTATGGGACGTCTTTGCGGTGTCCACCTACATGACGGTTTCCATCGTCTTCTGGTACACCGGCCTGTTGCCCGACTTTGCTGCCATGCGCGACCGGGCCAAGAATCAGCTGGTGAAGATCATCTATGCGACCTTGTCCTTTGGTTGGAACGGTTCAGCGCGCCATTGGCACCGTTACGAAATTTGCTGCCTCCTGCTTGCAGGCATTTCCACGCCACTCGTACTATCCGTCCACAGTATCGTGAGTCTCGACTTTGCGGTCTCGGTGGTTCCGGGCTGGCACACGACCATTTTTCCGCCGTACTTCGTGCCCGGCGCGATCTACGCGGGTTTTGCCATGGTGCTGACTATAATGATCCCGGTGCGGAAGTGGTACGGTATGACCGATTTCCTTACCGACCGGCATTTGAATTCCATGGCCAAGGTCATGTTGGTCAGTGGGCTCATCGTTGCCTACGGCTACGTCATGGAGTTGTTCTTCGGCTGGTACAGCGGGAACATGTATGAACAAGGCATGTTGATGAATCGTCTCGGCGGCCCGATGTCCTGGATCTACTGGATGCTGATCCTCTGCAATATTGCGATACCCCAGGCGCTGTGGTCCTACAAGGTGCGGACGAATCCGCTGATCCTCTGGCTCATCTGCCAGGTCATTTCCGTCGGCATGTGGCTGGAACGCTTCGTGATCGTAGTCATGAGCCTGCACCGCGACTTTCTCCCCTCCTCCTGGGCGGGATATACCGGTACGCGGTATGACTGGGCTGTTTACATCGGTACGATTGGCTTTTTCCTGACGCTGGTCTTCGTCTTTATCCGCCTGCTGCCGATAATATCGATTTTTGAAATGCGCGAACTGGTACACAAGGATCAACACCCGGACGAGCACTGACATGGCTGCTGCAACGAATAGCGATCTATATGGGATTATCGCCCGTTTCGATAACTCTGCTCAACTGGGTCACGCCGTCGATACGGCTCGTGAGGCTGGCTACACGGTGATGGATGCCTATTCCCCTGTGCCGGTACACGACCTTGATGCCCGGTTGGGGCGCAAGCGAAGCCGCCTGCCCTATATTACCCTTCTCGGCGGGATTGTGGGTGGAGCCCTCGGCCTGTTGCTACAGACCTGGGTGTCCGTATGGGAGTATCCGATGAATGTCGGCGGGCGCCCGCTCTTTTCATGGCCATCGTTTATCCCGGTGATCTACGAGTGCACGATTCTCCTGTCTGCGTTGAGCTGTGCCTTTTTCATGTGCTTCCTGAACGGATTGGTGAAGCCCTACCAGTCGATCTTTAATGCGCCGGGTATTGAACGCGCATCGATCGACAAGTTCTTCCTCTGCATCGAGGCGGCCGATCCGCAATTCAGGTATAAAGATGTCAACGAATTCCTACACGCACAATCACCCGAAAGTGTCGACGATGTGCCGAAGTAAGGATTACCTGTTTATGAAACGGATTGTCATTAGTATCGTATTGGCCGGCGTAGCCGCGGGATTCAGCGGGTGTGGTCCGCTGTTTAAGGTGCGCAAGGCTATGTACGACCAGGAGAAATTTGAACCGCTCGAGAAGACCGAGTTTTTCGGCGATAACCGTTCGTCTCGCGAGCTAATTGAAGGTACGATTCCGCGCGGCTGGCTGCGTGCAGACACGCATTTGTATGAAGGCAAGGTTGACGGATCGGTCGTTGACCGCTTCCCATTTGAAATCACCGCTTCCGACCTCGAGCGGGGTCGCGAGCGCTTTAACATCTACTGTTCCGTCTGCCACGGACGGGCGGGCTATGGGGACGGGATGATCGTTCAGCGTGGGTTTAAACAGCCTCCGTCGTATCACGGCAAGGTCTTTGCAGATAAACAGCATACGGTGGGTAGCATATATGGCATCGTCGCGAATGGCTTCGGCGTGATGAGCGGCTACTCGGACCAGATTCCCGTGGAAGACCGGTGGCGGATCGTTGCCTACGTAAAAGCCCTTCAGTTCAGCCAGAACGCCGACCTGCAGGACGTTCCGGAAGACGTGAGAGCTACTTTACTCGTCGAGGAGAAATGACGGATAACGAATTACTTCCCCCGCGCCTGGAAAGGCTCCAGAAAACCTCGCTGGTCATCGGCTTTGCCGTTTTAGCGACGATGGTGCTCTACAGCTTGCTGAGCAATCACTCCACGCACTTTTTCCAGTCGTACCTCATCGGCTATCTCTTCGCTTTGAGTTTCACGCTGGGTGGATTTGGCTGGCTGTGCATTCACCACCTGGTTGGCGGAGGTTGGGGATATGTCAGTCGCCGTGTGTTTGAGGCCGGTGCAATGAATATCATCCTGATGGCCGTGCTCTTTCTCCCGATTCTGTTCACCGTGGTCTCCGGGAATTCGGATGTGTATCCCTGGCTGGATAAATCCTGGGCACGGGGGGATCATGTGGTTTCCCAGAAGCTCGGCTACCTAAGTATCGGGGGCTGGGTCCTTCGTGCCGTGATCTGTTTTGCGATCTGGATTGGGCTGGCGACCCTGATGAACAAGTGGTCGGAACGCCAGGATGCGACGGGCGAATTGGTCTGGCGAAAGAAAATGAAGTTTCTCGCCGGTCCCGCCCTGCTGATTTACGTGCTCACGATGTCGATCGCCTCGGTGGATTGGGTGATGTCGCTTGAGCCGGCATGGTTCTCTTCGATCTACGGAGCCATATTCTTCATCGGCCAGGGCCTGTCCATGATGGCCTTTACGATTGTCTTCGTGGTCTGGCTCTCGAAGTTCCAGCCCATGAAAACGGAACTGCGGGTCAATCGCCTGCACGACCTCGGAAATCTTCAATTTGCCTTCATCCTTCTCTGGGCCTACATGGAAGTCTCCCAGTTCATCATTATCTGGTCCGCGGGTCTGCCGGAGGAAATCACCTGGTACATGAACCGTTCGCGTCATGGCTTTGAATATGTGAGTACCGCCCTGGTGATGCTACAGTTCTTTATTCCCTTCTTTGTATTGATCTCTCGTGGTGTCAAGCGGGTGAAGGAACGCATCGTGAAAATTGCTCTCGCCATCATCTGTATCCGTGTGCTTGATCTCTGGTGGATCGTGGCTCCGTCCCTTCACCCGGGCGTAGCGGGTACCGGCCAGAAACCCGTGTTTGACAGCGGATTCCCGCTGTTCTTCACCGACCTCCTGGCGCCCATTGGATTCGGTGCGCTCTGGTTTGGATTTTTCCTGCGGAATTTCCGCCAGAAGCCGGTCTTGCCAACGAAGGACCCGATGTTTTCCGAACACTTTGACGTCAAGGAGACCGCCTGATGGCCAGCAAGAAGAAGCCTGCCAGGAAAACCGCGGCAAAATCGGCAGCGAAGGTATCAAGCTCCAAGGCGGAGCCCGTTGAGGCACAGGTTGAGTATGCACAGGTTGAGCCTGTGCCGGTGCCCGTACCCGAAGTGGAACGTCCGCCGAATCCGAACCCGGGCTGGGAATGTCTGGACATCAATCGCAAGGCACTTATCTGGTTTATCCTGGTCATCCTCGGTTTTGCTATCGCCACCTTTATCGGGATGATCCCGGTCCTGGCTAACTTGACCAAGGCCGAGATGAAAAAAGGGGATTCGGCTTACGTCGCGTTGAAGGACGCGGATAAACCCGAGAGCTATGGTGAGCAAATCGATCAATTCGAGCAGCTTCAGGTCGAGCAGGGCTCGTACCGGGGCCGGGATCGCCTGCAGACTGATCCTCCCCGCGAGATTGTCGAGCTGGTGAATAGCCAGGAAAAGGTCCTGGCGACATACGGATACAATGCGGAAACGAAGCAGGCGCGTATCCCGATCGAGGTGGCCATGGAAAAAATGCTCAACCAGGGCATAAAATCCGGCAAGCCCAAGGCGATGGTGATGACGCCTGAACTGGAAAAAGGCCAAGCGATATTCATGGGTGTCGGCGCGTGCTTTACCTGTCATGGAAACACCGGCCGTGGGGATGGCCCGGTCGCTATTGCCTTGAATCCCAAGCCGCGCAGCTTTGCATCCGGCGAGTTCTTGTTCGACACAGATGGCGACGGGATCAAGGGATCCCCAGCGGATTTAAGAAATATTTTGAAGTTCGGAACCATCAAATACGGTGGAAGCCCCCTGATGCCACCTCGGCCGGACATCATGGGTGAAGACCTGGAGAACCTGATCAAGTTTGTACAGGCCTTGAAGGCGGAATAGAAAAGGAATGACCATGAAAAATATGTTGTTCGCAATGTTGGCCTTCGGCCTGGTGCACATGGCCTCGGCAGACAAGGCCTCCATTGAGAAGGGAAAAGGTATCTACATGGGCATTGGCGCCTGCTTCAGTTGTCATGGGCCCACCGGAAAAGGTGATGGACCCGTCGCGATCGCCTTGAATCCGAAGCCGCGCAGCTTTGCCGAGGGGGCCTTTCTCTTTGATACCGATAAAGACGGAAAGAAGGGCACCCGTGCGGACCTGAAAAATATCCTGGCTAACGGAACTATCAAGTATGGAGGCAGCCCCCTCATGCCTCCCAGGCCGGATATCCAGGGAGCGGACCTGGAAGGCTTGCTCGATTACGTGGTCTCGCTGGGTCCTAAGAAGGCGGCTAAAAAGTAGGTTGAACCTCTGATGCGTATCGTCCCCCTACTCATAGGAATGTTGCTGCTTGCTCGGGCAAGTACTGTCCCCGGGCAGGCCGTACCCGGCGAGTCCCAGGATCCGAAGGCGCAACCCTTCCTGCAAGTCGGAATCAAGCAGAAGCTGGGTGCCCAGTTACCGCTTGATCTCACGATACGGGATAGTGCCGGCAAAATTCGTCCACTCGGCGATGTGCTGAACAGCAAGCCCGCCGTATTTGCCTTGGTATATTATGAGTGCCCAATGCTCTGTGGGCTGGTACTCAAGGGGTTACTTGAATCCATGAAGCAGGACGAAAAGCTGACCTGCGGGAAAGATTACCAGGTGATCGCCCTGAGTTTTGACCACGAGGAAACCTACGTGTTGGCCGATCAGAATCGAACCAAGTTCCTGGATGGTTACGGCCGCGAAAAGGCCATTGACGGCGTCCATTTCCTCTCCTGCGAGAGCCAGGAAAACATTCTCAGTCTCTGTGAGACCGTGGGCTTCGGGTTTAAACACGATCCGAAAACGGACGAATTCGCCCATGGCTCCGGCCTTATGCTCATCACGCCGGAAGGGCGTGTTTCCCGTTATCTCCCGGGGACGGTGTACCCCCACCGGGCCTTTCACTTCGGCCTGGTCGAGACGTCCAAGGGTGAAATAGGCAGCCTGAGCGACAAGATTTTCCTGCTTTGTTACCAGTTTGATCCGGAGACCGGAAAGTACACCCGGGCCATTAACAATGCCGTTCGTTACGCCTGCCTGGCCACGGTAGGAATCCTTGGCGTCTTCCTGTTTATACTGTTTCGCAAGGACGCGGAACTGCACAAGGATGACGAGGAAAAGATTGCGAAACAGATCCGGGATAATAAGCAAAAATGAAATCCAATTTTCGCATATTTCCTGAAGCTCAATCGCACTATGCGGAGCAGGTTGACTGGCTATATGCCTACCTCAACATTGTCTCCCTGGTGTTCTCGGTACTCATCCTGGCACTGATCGTTGTCTTCTCGGTTAAATTCAAGCGGAAAAGCCAGGACGAGCGCGTTCCCTGGAAACACGAGGGTTTTCTCCTGGAAATCGTGGGCTCGATCATCCCGTTCGTCCTCATGATGGTGATGTTTGTCTGGGGCACGAAGCTGTATTTCCATCATCGTGTGCCGCCGGAGGATTCCATGGAGATCCTGGTAACCGGCAAGCAGTGGATGTGGAAGGTCCAGCACCCGAATGGCCGCAAGGAGATCAATGAGCTGCATGTGCCAGTCGGTGTGCCGATCAAGTTGACCATGACGTCCGAGGACGTGATTCACAGCTTCTTCATCCCCAATCTGCGTATCAAGCAGGACGTATTGTTTGGTCGGTATACCCGCCTCTGGTTTGAGGCTAATAAAGTGGGGAATTCTCACCTCTTTTGCGCGGAGTATTGTGGAACTGAGCATTCCAGGATGGTGGGCACCGTCTACATCATGCCGTCCTCCGAGTACGATGATTGGGTGAGCGGTGAGAGTGCCCTGGCAAACGTTTCACCGGTAGAGGCGGGTGAGAAATTGTTCGCGTCCCAGGGCTGCATTGGCTGTCACTTCAACGGTTCACAGCCAGACGGTGGCAAGGGGCTCCAGGGGCCGAGCATGGTTGGTGTGTTTGGTCATGAAATAGGTATGCAGAGTGGTGACCTTATCCTGGCGGATGAAGATTACCTCCGCAGGTCCATCGTCAACCCGAATGCCGATATTGTTAAGGGCTTCAAGCCAAACCTCATGCCGTTCCTGGCCGCACAACTCACTGAGCAGCAGATATTCCACCTGATCGAGTATATTAAATCCTTAAAAGCAAGTGAAGATACCGCCGAGGAAAGCGGGAACGCAGGTAGCTAATCATGTCTGAACACCACGAAAGTTATTTGACCGAGGGAAAGACCATCCGCTCCTGGCTCTTGACGCTCGATCACAAGCGCATCGGGCTGTTGTACCTGTTTGCGATCATCGTTTTTTTCATGATTGGGGGAACGGCCGCGGCCTTGTTCCGCCTCGACCTGACGACCCCCGAGGGGGATTTGCTCAGTCACGAGACCTACAACAAGCTGTTCACGATGCACGGGGTCATCATGATCTTCTTTTTCCTCATCCCCTCGGTGCCCGCGGTCCTGGGCAACTTTGTCATGCCCCTTATGTTGGGTGCAAAGGACGTGGCTTTCCCCCGCTTGAACCTTGCGAGCTGGTACATCTTCATGCTCGGTGCAAGCTTTACCCTTGCTGCCGTCCTGTTGGGCGGGGTGGATACCGGGTGGACCTTCTACACGCCGTATAGTTCGACCTATGCCAATACCAACGTGATTCTAGCCGCGCTTGGGGTATTTATCACCGGGTTCTCCTCCATCCTGACCGGCTTGAATTTTATCGTGACCATCCATAAAATGCGCTGCCCGGGGCTTACCTGGTTCCGCCTACCTCTTTTCGTCTGGGCGCAGTACGCCACCAGTATCCTCATGGTGCTCGGCACCCCGGTTCTGGCCATCACCATCTTCATGCTCATTCTTGAGCGTGGCTTTGGTATCGGCATCTTCGACCCGAAACTCGGTGGCGACCCGGTCTTGTTCCAGCACCTGTTCTGGTTTTACTCGCACCCGGCGGTCTACATCATGATTCTTCCAGGGTTCGGCGTGATCAGTGAGGTCATCGCCTGCTTCTCCCGCAAGCGTATCTACGGCTACGAGTTCGTGGCCATGTCCAGCATGGCTATTGGGATCATCGGTTTCTTCGTGTGGGGCCACCACATGTTTGTCAGCGGGCAGTCGGCTTATGCCGGGATGGTTTTCTCCTTCCTGACCTTTTTCGTGGGTATTCCGACCGCAATTAAAATCTTTAACTGGACGGCGACTATGTACAAGGGGTCGGTATGGCTTACCGCCCCGATGCTGTACGCGCTCGGCTTCATTGGCCTCTTTTTGGTCGGTGGCCTGACGGGCCTGTACCTGTCGTCCATGGCGACGGACGTACACTTGCATGATACGTACTTTGTCGTCGCGCACTTTCATTACGTGATGGTGGGCGGGATGATGATGGCCTGGCTCAGTGGCATGCACTTCTGGTGGCCGAAAATAACGGGCAAATTGTACTCCGAGTACTGGTCCCGTATGGCAGCCCTCCTCGTTTTCTTCGGGTTTAATTTTACGTTCTTCCCGCAGTTTATCGTGGGGTACATGGGCATGCCGCGCCGCTACCACGTGTATCCCGAGGAGTTCCAGGTTTTCCAAATGTTGTCGACTGCGGGCGCCTCGGTCATGGCCTTTGGCTATATTATCTGCTTCTTTTGTCTCGCGCACAGCTGGTTAAAAGGTGCCCGGGCACCCAAGAATCCCTGGTATGCCGCCGGGTTGGAGTGGACGCATACCGAGAGTCCACCGATTGCCCACAACTTTGCTGAAGACCCGGTGGTGACCCGGGAGGCATACGATTACACGGACGAGAGCTTGTACACTTCAGGAGACGGACTGAATCATGTCTAGCGAACACCAAGATCACCCCCCATACCAGAGGCATTTCTTCGAGAACATGGTTCAGCAGAGCCAGGCTTCGATGATGGGCATCTGGTTATTCATGGCCCAGGAAATCATGTTCTTTGGCGGTTTGTTCGGCGCCTATACCGCGTATCGCTATGCCTACCCGGCGGCCTACGCGGCCAGTGCCACCACCCTTGATGTTTTCCTTGGTTTCATGAATACGCTGGTGCTTATCGGGAGTTCGTACACGGTTGTGCTCATGGTTTGTGCCGCCCGCGCAGGTAAAAAGAACGCCATGGCGGTCTGGATGGTTGCCACCATGATCCTCGGCGGTGTGTTCCTGGGCGTCAAGGTTGTTGAATACAAGGACAAGTTTGAGCACCATCTCTTTCCCGGGAAAAAGTTTGACGATCATTACGTAGTCGCAAGCATGGTCAAAAACGACAAGACCGCCGAGAAGATGGCACACTTTCCCGAGAACCGCTGGGTTCGCGAGTATCGGGCGGCACATGAATCCAAGCATGACGAAGGGGTACCTGCCCACCCCCCGGACGGGCATAAACCGCAAGCGGGACATACCCAGGAGGGGCACAAGGCAGGTGATCATGGTGCCGAAGGTGGTCGTGGCGACAACGCTGGCGATGCACATGCGGTTCCGCCGGGTGCGAAGGCCCCCAAGGGTACCCCCCTTTACTTTGCGCTTTACTTTGCCATGACCGGCACCCATGCCCTGCACATGATTATCGGTGAAGGTATTGCGATATGGCTGTTGATTTGTATCCTGCAGGGCAGGTTCAGCCCGGCGTACCATCCGCAAATTGAGTACTTTGGCCTGTACTGGCACTTCGTCGATATCGTCTGGATATTCCTCTTTCCGCTCTTGTACCTGATCTAAGGAGTTACCCGCATGTCAGAAGAAGCACAACACGAGGAACACGATCACATGTCCATGAAGGGATATACGGCCGTTCTGGGGGTCCTGGTTGTTGGAACTATCGTCACCTATCTTGCCTCGCTGGTGGATTTCGGTGGCTATGCTAATATTGCCGTGGCCCTGGCCATTGCGTGTGTCAAAGCCACTTTCGTGCTCATCTTCTTCATGCACCTCAAGGAGGCCTCGAAGCTTATTCGCCTGATTGTGATCTGTGCCTTCACCTTCCTGGCGATTCTTTTAACCTTCCTTATCTCGGATATCGAAGGTCGCAAGTGGATGCCCAACGAACAGGGTTGGATCCACGAATCACAGGTGAGTCGCTAAATCGGTCGCGCCATGCCTCGCTCCGAATCGTTTCGACACTACTTCCGGCTCTCCAAGCCGGGCATTACCCGCATGGTCATGATTACCGCGGCCTTTGGGTACGTGATGGGTGGTCGCGGGGTTGATTCAATCGGGCATTTATTACTCAGCGTGTTCGCCATCGGCCTGGCCTCCGCAGGCTCGTCCGTATTAAACAATTTTTTGGAGCGGGATATCGATGCGCTGATGGGCCGGACCGCTTCGCGTGAACTGCCCATGGGCAAGGTCAGCCCTGAAAATGCCCTTGGATTCGGTATTCTGCTCGTGTTCCTGGGACTCGGCCTGCTGATCCTGTTTGTGAATTTACTGACGGCCTTCCTCGTCCTGGTGACGGCCTTCACGTACGTGTTGATCTACACCCCGCTCAAGCGCAAGACCTGGCTGAATACCTCGATTGGTGCGGTTCCCGGGGCGATGCCCATGGTCTGTGGTTGGGTAGCGACGACGCAACAATTTGATCTCGGTGCCTGGCTCTTGTTTGCCATCATGTTCTGCTGGCAGCATCCACATTTCTACGCGATCGCCTGGATGTACAAGGATGATTACGAGAAGGCCGGATTCAAAATGTTGTCGGTGGTGGACCCGGCGGGGTATCGCTTGTTTGTTCAGGTGATTCTCTATGCCTTGCTCCTCCTCGCCATTTCCGTGATCCCGGCGGGGATCGGGATGGCGGGAACGATCTATCTCGTGGGGGCCATTTCCCTGGGGCTTTATTTCGTTTACTACAGCATCGCCTTTATCAAGACCCACAGCCGCAAGAGTGCGCGCGATCTCCTTAAGGCCTCGATCATCTACCTTCCCGCGTTGTTCGGCTTTGTGCTGCTCGACGTAATGATCTAATCAGCTCTCCGTTTTCGTGCGCCCGGCTATTTTTCCAGCCCTCGCCTGCGACCTTTAAGATCCTTCCGCTCGGGTAAAGTGGCTTAACCTAGTCCTCGCGCTGGATATCCGCCCCCAGGGCCCGCAAGCGCGCATCGATATTCTCATACCCGCGGTCAATCATGTGGGCATTGTCGATGATGCTCTCCCCCCGGGCGCTCAGGGCGGCAATGATCAAGGCCATTCCGGCCCGGATATCGGGGCTGGTCAGCAGGGAACCGTGCAGTCGCGAGGGACCGACGACCATGACGCGGTGTGGATCGCATTGCACGATTTTGGCTCCCATCTCAATCAGGCGATCCACAAAATACATGCGACTCTCAAACATTTTTTCAAAGAACAGGACACCACCCCGTGCCTGGGTCGCGAGCACGATGGCCACGCTCATCAGGTCGGAAGGGAAGGAGGGCCAGATGCCGTCCTCAATTTTGGGTACGACGAGCCCGAGATTATCGCGAATGGTGAAACGCCGCCGTGCAGGCAGCATCCATTGTCCACCGTTCACTTCCCAGTCGACCCCAAGCCGACCGAAACCATGCTGCAACACGGGCAATACGCCCTTCTGGCTCATGCCTTTGATCGACAGGCTTCCACCCGTAGCCGCGGAAGCTGCGAGATAACTGCCCGCTTCGATATAATCGGGGGCGATGCGATGGGAAGCTCCCCGCATGCGCCGGACCCCAAAAATGGTCAAAAAGTTTGTGCCGATTCCTTCAATACGCGCTCCCATTTTATTGAGCAGGTGACAGAGGTCCTGCACATGCGGCTCACATGCGGCGTGGAAAATGGTCGTCTTGCCCCGGGCACGCGTGGCCGCCATGACGATGTTTTCCGTTGCGGTTACACTGGCTTCGTCCAGCAGGATCCCGGCTCCGCTGAGCTGTTTGCACGAAAGCACATAGGGGATGCCACTCTTTAATGTTACCCCCAGTTCCTGAAACCCGTGGAAGTGCGCGTCGAGGCGCCGCTGCCCGATAACATCTCCACCGGGTGGAGGGAGGGTGACCTTCGTCACCCGGGTGAGCAGGGGCCCGGTGACCAGGACGCTGCCCCGGACACGTTTGCACAAGCCGGGATCGGGTTTTCCGGACCGGATGTTCTTTGCGCAGAGGGTGACCGAATGTTTACCATGGCTCACGTCGACGCCCAGGTCGGCGAGGAGCTCCAGCATGATTCGAACATCCTGGATATTCGGCAGGTTCTTCAAGGTGATCGGCTCTTCCGTCAAGAGGCAGGCCGCTAGCATGGGAAGGGCTGCATTTTTGTTGCCGACCGGGGTGAATGTCCCACTGATCGGTCGGCCGCCTTTTATGATGAATCGTGCCATAGCATTAGCCTATGAACTTAGGGCAGATAGAAAAGTACGAAGCAAGATTTTTAACCGGGCCGTTGCAGCCGGGGTAAACGATCGCGGTACAGGGGCCTGGAGGGCTGTGCCAAGTGGCGGGACGATTGTACTTGTGCAGGCCGGGCTACTCGACCGTGACGCTCTTGGCGAGGTTGCGGGGTTTGTCGATATCGGTGCCGCGGGCCTGGGCGGCGTAGTAGGCGAGTAATTGCATGGCCACGACGTTGATGATCGGTGACCAGATTTCGAGTGTTTCCGGGACAGAAATGATGTCTTCGGCGAATGCTGCGACCTGCTGATCCCCGTCGGTAACGATGGCGATGATCCGGCCATTGCGCGCCTCGACTTCTTTCATGTTCGAGACCATCTTATCGTACACGTCATCCTCGGTGCGCGTACACACGCAAACGACCGGGAGGTATTCGCTGATCAAGGCGATCGGCCCGTGTTTCATCTCGCCCGCGGGGTAGGCCTCGGCATGCTGGTAGGAAATCTCCTTATTTTTCAAGGCACCCTCAAGCGCGGTCGGATAATTGAAGCGCCGCCCCAGGTACAAGGCGCTCGGTCCATCATGGTGCTTATCCGCAATCGCCTGGATCAGGTCCTTACGCTCGATCACGTAGTGAATCGAATCTGGAACGTTCTTCAGTTGTCCAATCAATTCCCGGCATTTTCCAGGCGAAAGGGTTCCGTGCACGGATCCCATGTGTACGGAAAAGAGAGCAAAGGCCATCAATTGAGCCGTGTATGCCTTGGTGGATGCGACACCAATTTCCAGTCCCGCTGAGGTGTAGAATACGGCGTCGCTCTGGCGGACGACACTGCTTCCCGGTACATTGCAGATGGAGAAGATGGTACAGCCCATATCGCGGGCGAGCCGGATGCTGGCCAGGGTGTCCGCCGTTTCCCCGGACTGGGAGACCGCGATCACAAGCGTTCCCGGCTCGACATTGGGTGAGCGGTAGCGGAATTCACTGGCCACATCGGTTTCGACCGGGATCGAGGTGAAGTGCTCGAGGATCAACCGGCCGTACATGCCCGCGTAGTAAGCGGTACCGCAACTCACAATGATGATCCGCTTCAGCCCCTTCAGTTCCTGGTCGCTCAACTCGAGCCCCTGGATGTTCAGGTCGTTCAAGTTGGTGGTGTGCTTGCGCAGCAAATTACGAAGCGCGCGAGGCTGTTCATGAATCTCCTTCAGCATGTAGGTTTCGAAACCGGCTTTGTCCGCGGCTTCATCCTGGAGCTCGATGCTTTGTATCACCGGTGCTACATGGCTGCCGTCCAGTCGATAGATCTCAACGCCTTCGCGACGAAGGACCGCTACTTCGCCATCGTCCAGGTAGATGATACGATCCACCTGATTCACAACCGCAGGCACATCGCTCGCGATAAAATATTCGCCTTCACCCAGGCCCACGATGAGGGGACTGCCCTGGCGGGCGGCGTAGATCGTATCCGGTTCATCCTTATTCATGACGCCCAGGGCATAGGCTCCGCGTGTTTCCTGCAGGGCCTCACGAAAGGCTTGAAGAAAGTGGCTTGTACCCTGGTTGAGCCGGGCCTCGATGAGTTGAGGAATGACCTCGGTATCGGTCTCGGATTGAAAAACATGACCCTCCCCGGATAGTCGGTCGCGCAAGTCCTGGAAGTTTTCAATGATCCCATTGTGTACGACGGCGATTCGTCCCTGGCTGTCCGTGTGGGGGTGGCAATTTCGTTCCGAGGGTTCCCCGTGGGTTGCCCAGCGGGTGTGGCCAATGCCTGCTGAACCCTGGATGGGGTCTTCCACCAAATGTTGTTCAAGATTCTTCAGTTGGCCCACGCTGCGCCGGATCGCAAGCGCACCATCCATGTTCAGCGCGAGGCCGGCGGAGTCATAGCCCCTGTATTCCAGGCGGCGTAGGCCGTCAATCAAGAGCGGGGCGGCGTTGCGACTACCGATATATCCTACGATTCCACACATGGGCGTTTCTCTTTCCTGCGCACGTTTATACAAATGATACCCGGCCCTCGATCGAGTCGTATCTTGCATGCCCCGGGGTCCTGTCCCATCGGGTGCCCTGGGTCAAACCGGGAGGACTGCAAGACAGCATAAATCATACCCTTGCACCGAATGGCAAGGCCATGCGGAGGCCTATTCACATCGTAACATATACGAGCCGAACGGTTTTTTTCAAACGGGGCCCAGGGGAGGCGAAGGCGTGTCGGGAGGGGGCGTGGTAGCGCCCAAGTCCAGTTGTTCAGCCATTGAGCGTTAATGCCGCATAATTCTGTACACAAAAAAGAGCAGATTGGAAAATCTGCTCTTTTTCATAAAGTAAGCGGATTTGAATCAACCGCCGCCTCCCATAGGCTGGAGTACATCCAGTTTGTTTGATGTGGGGTTGAAATTCCTAACCGTGTCAGGACCGTCCAGGGCACGTTTCTTGATAACGAATCCTGCGCCACCTTTGTTGATCGCGACGACCGCCTTCCTGTGGAAGCGAAGGTCCCGCTTGCCAGAGCCCGATTCAGGGATGAGCGTGATCAGGCTCAATCTCTGATCCCCATCGGGAAGCTCCGTGACTTCGAGATTGCGGGAGAACAGGAAGGGGGTACTGGTGATTTGCGAGGCAACGTCCAGCGTCACATTCCACGCATTGTGCTCCTCGAGAAATTTCACCTCATCCGTTCCACTGTACGCCTGGGTGCCCGGGCCAGAAAAGATCTTGAAGTCCGATTCCACCACGTTGGAAACGATCAGATACTTGAAGTAATCCGTGGAACTCTGCCAACCGTTACCATCGTGGTCTTTCGAGGATGGGAAGGAAATAACGTTTCCACCGAAAACCGGGTCATCTACCTCCGCCGCGAAAATGGACTTGTACAGTCCGACTCCCACGTCCCGCATCTGGGCAATTCGTGCAGTATCCAGCGCACTGGTTACCACCGGGATCAGGGTCGCCGCGAGGATCGCGATAATTGCGATAACCACCAGCAGTTCAATCAAGGTGAACGCTAATTTCCTATTCATTCTCATCACTTCACTCCATTTATTAGAAATAACTATTTATAACATGTGCAACTGGATCCCGGAAGCTTGCGTTTTACACGCAAATCCAATACTCCGAAAGCTAAACATGCTGGAATCAACCGAAACCCAAACGTCCAACCCGCATCTATGAATATAAATGGATTTGAACCGTTTGTGTATCATTAAATCGTGAAAACACATGATTTTTTTTATGATTTACCCCCAAAATGCATCGCACAGACGCCTGCACCGGAGCGTTCGCAGGCACGTATGATGGTGGTCGACCGGAAAGCGAATGATCGGGGGCATCTTCTCATCGCCGATCTGCCCGGCCAGCTGCAGCCGAACGACCTCCTGATCTTGAACGATACCCGCGTCATACCGGCCCGGATGCGCGGGCACAAATCCTCCGGAGGGAAAGCCGAGTTATTTTTTCTCGAAGCGACCGGCTTCGGGGAGTGGGACATCCTGCTTAAGACCTCCAAGCGCCCTGCAACAGGCAGCATGGTACACTTTGCCGACGATCGGGCTCGGGCCGAGGTACTGGAAGAACTCGGGAATGGCCGGTGCCGGGTCAAGATCCACAGTGACCAGGATCTCCATCAACTGATGGAGCAGTACGGCGAAACCCCCCTCCCTCCTTATATCCGTCGGGCGGCCGAACGGCCTGAGGATCGTGAGCGTTACCAGACCGTGTATGCCCGCGAACCCGGAGCGGTGGCTGCTCCGACTGCGGGCTTACATTTTACTCCAGCCCTGTTGGAAGAGCTGGCCCGGTGCGGGGTGGAAACCGCAACGATCACCCTGCACGTGGGCCTGGGAACCTTTCGCCCTGTCTCCACGGAGCTGCTGGCGGATCATGAGATGGAGTCTGAGCGCTATGTGGTGCCCGCGTCCACGGCCGAGGCCATTAACCGCACCCGAGCTTCTGGCGGACGGATTATTGCGGTTGGCAGCACCTCCGTGCGGACCCTGGAAACCATTGCGACGGATGGTTTTCCGATCAAGGCGGGCTCCGGGCGGAGCCGGATGTTTATACATCCACCCTATGATTTTAAGTTGATCGACGGCATGTTAACCAACTTTCATTTACCGGAATCGACGCTGATCATGATGGTCTGCGCCTTGGGCGGATACGAACGCATTATGCAGAGTTACAGGGAAGCAATCCGGGAAAACTACCGGTTTTATAGTTATGGCGATTGTATGCTGGTCATCTAAATTTAAGCCACTTGTCAGGATGTGGACCTCTCCGCGTATGCTGGCGTGGCTGGGTATCACCGTGTTGCTGATCATCGCACCCCGTCTGCTGTTCGCCAAGGCGAGCATCGTTCCGCATCTGGTACCGTACAACCCGGGAGTGGCCTTCATCCCGGTTTTTGCCATTTATTTCGGCCCTGCGGGGGTCTGGGGGGCCGCCATCGCCAGCGTGCTGGGGGACCTTCTCTGCGATATCTGGGGTCCGGCAATCGGTTTTCGTGCAGCGGGCTGGTTTTTCGCCGCCTGGTTTCTGAGCCAGATTGCCCATCCTTTTCGCAGCCCGAAAATTCGAAGCGTACGCCGCCTGTATTTACCGCTCATGGGATCAATCTTCCTGGCCTCCATTGTCAGCGCGAGTTGGGCTGCCATGGGGGCGGAAATGCTGGGCCTGTATCCCTTTAGTTACACGTTTTATATCAGCTTGATCCATCACAGCATTTTCTGCGTGGGCTTTGGCCTCCTGCTTTACCGGCTTATGCTGGCTGATCTCGCGGCCCGTACCCCGACCTGGGAGTCGGTCATCAACTACGTTGATCGAATCGAACTATCCATCCGCTTCATGGGTGTAATCATGCTTATCGCCTGCCTGTTTGTCCTGCTTACCGCCTGGCTTTTTTCCGCCATAGGATTCGGTCACGTGCCGTTCAAGCCCAGCGTGATCGGGACCTCGCACGGGGTCGGCCTGGAGCTCTGCATCATCCCGTTGATGTTGCTTCAGCTCATCGCCGTGTTCTGGCCGGACATCCAATTGCCCCCTCCGGCATCAGGTCAACTGGGCGACCGTCATTACACCTGGTCGAGTTTGTTGCGATAGTGCCGGGCAGGGCTCACAGGGCCGGGCGAGGCAGCTGAAATCTAAAATTAGGGATTTGAAAGAAGCGGCCATCCTGCTAGTCAACATCACGGTTTCTGCGGGAGTTGAAACCCCTTTAAAACCCAACGGATCGGAAGGCCCATGGCAGCAAAATTGACAAAACCGAAAGACCTTGTCGGCAATATGATGATTGCCCAGAGTGGTGGACCCACGGTGGTCATCAACCAGAGCCTGGTTGGTGCGGTGCTGGAAGCGAAAACCCAGAAGAACATCAAGAAAATCTATGGTGCCCTGCACGGAATTCAGGGCATTCTCGACGAGGACTTCGTCGAGCTGCAGAAGGAGACAAAAAGGAATCTGGAGGCCGTTGCCCTTACCCCTTCATCCGGTCTGGGTTCCGTGCGCAAGAAGCCGACGCCGGCGGACTGTGCGAATATTTTCCAGGTTCTTCAGAAATATGGCGTGCGGTACTTTTTCTATATCGGCGGAAACGACACCGCGGAAACCACGCACATTATTAACGAAGAAGCACGCAAGCAACAGTATGAATTCCGCTGCTTCCATATTCCCAAGACGATCGACAACGATCTCCGGCAGAATGATCACACGCCTGGATTTGGCAGCAGCGCCAAGTTCGTGGCCAGCGCGTTCATGGGCGACAACCTGGACAATCGGGCCCTCAAAGGCGTGAAGATCAACATCGTGATGGGTCGCGATGCCGGCTTCCTGACCGCGGCCGCTGCGCTTGGCCGTAGGTACCCGGATGATGGGCCGCACCTGATCTATCTGCCGGAATGCCCCTTCTCCTTGCCCCGTTTCGTGCGTGATGTGAAGGCGGTGTATCGGAAATATGGTCGCTGCCTCGTCGCAGTATCCGAAGGCATCTGCGACAACAAGGGCGTGGCGATCATTTCCAAGGTGACCAAAGAAGTCGACTCGCATGGTAATGCTCAGCTCAGCGGAACGGGGGCGCTCGGTGACATTCTCGCGAATGAAGTCAAAGCCAAGACGAAGATTAAACGTGTCCGGGCGGATACCTTTGGTTATCTGCAGCGTTCCTTTCCGGGTGTATTTTCGGAAGCTGATGCCCGGGAAGCTCGCGCCTCTGCCGCGCGCGCCGTACGCTGCTCGATCGAAGAATTTGCCAATGGCAGCATCGCGATTAAGCGCAAACCGGGTAAAAGGTACGCCGTATACTACGCGCGTGTATCGCTGAACAGCGTGGCGAAGAAAACCCGTCACATGCCGGCCAGGTATATTCATAAATCCGGAAACAATGTGACCCAGGCCTTTATTGATTATGCGGCTCCCCTGGTGGGTGAACTCCCGCCGATCGGCCGGCTGAAAGGCGTATGATCGGGGTCGGGAATGCCGGGGGCGTGCACAGTGGAATCAGATGGGATAGTGGAGTACAGTGCCGGATGAAAAAGGTCCTGTGCCACGCCCTTACCCCCGTCCTTTTTATCGCGGCCTATGCTTTCGGGGAGGACCTGGCCGACCAGGTGATTCCCCGGGTCGTTTTACCCAATGGAAACGCACTGCTCCAGGCCGTGCGCGACCGCCTTCCCGCCGAACCCATCACCCTCAAGGCCACGCTGAAAACCGTGACCAGCGTTCGTTCGGGACCGGATGAAATCACCCGGGTGAAAGCGGAGAGCACCATGGATTTTGGCGCTGATATACCGCATGGGAGCTACACCATCTTCGACCTCAAGGGGATGCCGATCGAGAAGGCGGTGGTTGAGTGGATCAAAGGGAATGCGCGATTCACCTATTTCGAAGGTCCGAACCTGGTGCGGAAACAGGATTTTGTGCCGACGCAGATGCTTAAGAACACACCCTTTACCTGGTACGACTTGAGCCTGTCCTTTCTCTGGTGGCCACAGGCGAAAACCATCGCCCAGTCCCAAAAAACCATCCGCAAGGTGTGGCTTGTAGACCTTGAGCCTCCCGTCGAGCTCCGCCAGACCTATTCCCGCGTGCGCCTGCAGATTGACCAGGCGGAAACCCTGGTTCGCGCGGCGACGGTCTTTGATGCGCAAGGCGAAAAGATCCGCGAAATCGAGATGAAGGGCCTCCAGGAACTCGACGGTATCTATATGTTCAAGGATATGGCGATCACTTCCTGGCCCGGAAGGGTGAAAACAACGATCATTGTAAAGGATCTGTTGCGCGGTGGTGCCGCGACGGGTGAGCCGGTCCCCCCGGTTAGCCCTTTTCCCCGGGTCCCGTAAATTCCTGGGCTTTGAACCGCTATTTCGGCTGTTACCCTCGCGGTTTCTACGTTTCGGCTGGACGATCCGGTTGGAATCCCACACCTTGGTGGGCATGAGGATCCGGTTTACATCTTTCCTGTTGCTGCTCATTGTTAACGGTTGCGGTCAAGGCCCGGCCGATGGACTCCCCGGCAAGCCGCTTTCGCCGCAGGAACCGGAAGCCCTCGGTACCGTACCCAACGCGGACTGGTCCTCCTGGCGGGGACCGAATCACAATGGCATCGCGGTACCCCAGGACATTGTGAGCGAGTGGGGTGTTGACAAGAATATCCTCTGGAGGGCGGAGCTTCCCGGGAAAGGTCATTCTTCCCCGATTGTTGTCGGCAAGCAGGTCTTCATCAGTACGGCGGAGGCCGGAAAATACCAGGCCCTCATGGCCTTCGACCGGACAAGTGGCGAAGCCCAATGGAAAACCGATCTCCACACCACGGGTGTCCAGGGCAAGATTCACGAGCGAAACAGCTATGCGAC
>JAYGFS010000097.1:0-10755 GCA_046581765.1 Verrucomicrobiota bacterium | reverse complement strand
GCCGATTCGCTTGGCTGTCCCTGGCTGGGCTGGCCTTGAGCCGATTCACTTGGCTGTCCCTGGCTGGGCTGGCCTTGAGCCGATTCGCTTGGCTGTCCCTGGCTGGGCTGGCCTTGAGCCGATTCGCTTGGCTGTCCCTGGCTGGGTTGCCCCTGGCTGGGCTGGCCTTGGCTCGGCTCTCCCTGGCTGGGTTGGCTTTGAGCCGATTCACTGGGCTGGCCTTGGCTCGGCTCTCCCTGGCTGGGTTGGCTTTGAGCCGATTCGCTGGGCTCTCCCTGGCTGGGCTGCGATTGCGCCATCTGTCCTGCGGGCGAAGGCGCTTGCGGCGGCTGGGCCTCAGCGGCCTTTGCAAAAGCCTCGGAGGCTTTTTGCGCCTCAAAGGCCCCTTGCGCCTGGCTTTTCGCGATCTCCGCCGCCTGGTCCAGGCGACCCTGCTGCATCGCCTGTTCGGCCTGTTTCAAACCCTGTTCCGCCTGTTGCGCCGCCCGCTGATCGAGCTGGGCCTGTTGACCCTGCTGCTGCGCGACCTGTTTTGCCTGATTCAAGGCTTCCTGCGCCGCTTGCCGGGCCTCGTTACCTGCATCCGGCTCCAGGTCGTTCAGCTGTTGCGCCAACTCAGCTTGGGCTCCCTCCGCCTTGGCTGCGGCCTGCGCGGCCTGCTCGGGCTTGTTCTGGTTCAGGGCCGCTTGCGCCTGGTTCAGTGCCTGCTGATCCTGCTGGGCCTGTTGCCCGGCGGCCTGTGCGGCCTTGGCGGCTTCCTGTTGCGCGGACTGGGCCTGCTGCATGGCCTGCTCTGCCGCTTGTTGGGCCGGACTGTTTTCCCTGGCATCGTTCAAGGCCTGTTGCGTCGCCTGCCGAGCCTGGTCCCGGGCCTGTTTGGCCTGTTCCAGCGCTGCCTGTGTTTCGCGACCGGTTTTACCTGCCTGCTTGGCCTCTTGAATCGCCTGGTCGAGCTGATTATTCAGTGCGCTGTGCGCGGCCTTCTCCAGTTGCTGGCGCCCGCGTTCCTGTGGTGAGCCAAAGGCCTCCTCGAAAGCCTTCTTGGCAGCGGCTTCCGCCTGGTACTCCACGGCTTGCAGTGATTCAGCCGCTTCCTGTCCCTTCGGGCTCTGCGCCGCATGTTGCGCGGCCTGTTCCATCTTGTGCTGGTTCGCATCCTGCACCGCGTCTTCCAGGGGCTTGACCACCTCGTCCTGGTACTGCTTTGCCGCTTCCAGTGCCTCGGCAAGGGCCGCTTCATCCGCATGCGCATGTGCGACCTCGGCGGCGAGGTCGGCGGCTTCCTCGAATGCCCCCTTCAGGGCGGCTGTCTCCGCCTCTTTCAGTCGATCAAGTTCTTCGCCCGAGGCGCGTTTGATGGCATCCTCAAGCTGGTTCAATCCCTCCTGTGCGTAGGATGGCAATGCCGCTTTCTGGTTTGCGGCGGCTTCCTCAAAGGCTTGGGCAGCCTCCTTCTCACCTTCCTTCTTCGCCATATCCGCAGCGGTCTTGTAATCTTCCGCCTTGGCCGCTTCCGCGATTTGCGGATGCTGGTTGCCCAGCCCTTTCAAACCCTCCCTTGCAGCCTCGGAGGCCTCCCCGTACTTCTCCTGCTCCTCTTTCTGGAGTTCCCGGGCGAGTGCGGCCGCCTCGTTGAAGCCCTCTTCCGGCAGACCGAAGGCCGCTTCAGCAAGCTTCTCCGCCGCCTTGCCAAATTCCTCCTGCTTCAAGCTTTCCGTTGCCTCTTCGAGGACCGATTGGGTTACCGGGTCCGCCTTCCTGCTCAGTTCACCGACGGCATCCAGGGCCGTCTGTGCTTCCTCGGACAGGGCAGCGATCGCTGCTTCCTCCTGCTTGAAGGCTTCCTTTATTTCCTCGTCGAGCCTGGCCAGGGCTTCCCGGTCCTCACCCTTTGCCGCCGCAATCGCATCCTGCAGCCGCTCCGAGGCCGCGGGCAGCTCGCCCGCGCGGGTGGCATCCGTAGCATCCTTCAGGGCCTCGGCCGCCGCCACCGGCAACTGCTCTTCCAGGGCCTCCGCTCCTTCCAGGGCCTCCGCGAGATCATCCTGTAGCTCCTCCATCTGCTCTTCGCGCGCGGCACGGAATTCCTTTGCCGACTTTTCGGCCTGCTCTTTTCTTCCGCTTTCCGGAAGCGCTTCTGCGAGCTCTTTCATGCTTTCAGCCGCCGCCTCGTAGTCACCGGCGATGGCATCTTGCAACGCCTCCTGGTTCTCCAGCGCGGCGGCCTTGGCCGCCGCGTCAAAAGCCTCCCTGTTCGGTGCGACCTGTGGCTCTTCGGCCGGGTTCAATTCCTCGACCTTGTCCTTTAAGGCCTCCATTGCCGTGGTGAGCTCCCCGCGCTGCTTCGGCGAGGCTGCTTCCTCCAGGGCCTCCTCCAGGGCTTCGAGCGCCTCCGTGGCTTCCATCGAGGCAAGGCCTTTACGCTTCTCGAGCGAGGCGCCGAGCTTCGCCGCGGCCGCCCTCGCGCCCTCCGGCTTCGATTCGTGTTCATCCGCGGCCTCTTCAAGAGCCGCGGCAAGCTCCTCGATTTCATCGAATCCCTTCTGGCGTTCCATCTCCGCTTGCAACAGTTGCCCGTAGGTCGCGAGCCGGTCTTTCAGCTCGTGCATGCCCTCTGCGGCATCCCCGGCCTTCGCCGTATCGCTTTCCAGCTCGGACAGGACCCTGTCCTCCAGTGCGCGGTGCGCCTCGAAGTCCCGGGCACCGAGCTTATCCCGCATCGCTTCCAATTCGTTGACCGCAGCCTCGAGTGCCGCCATGTCCTCCTCGCTGGCGAGCTTCCCCTTCTCCAGCTTTTTCTGGACCTTCTCGGCCGCGGCCCGGGTGTCGGTTAATTGCTCCTGCGCGCCTTCAATAAACGCTCCGCGGTCCTCTGCCGCCTGCTCGGCGAGTGCCTGTTCCTCCTGCGGATCGAGCATTTCCCGCGGCTGGCTGAAGGCATCCGGCGTATCGGCCTGGATGTCCGCCGCAGGGTTGAGCGCTTCCACCAGCTCGGCCGCCTGCTCCGGTTCCCGGTTTTGGACCGCGGCCAGGGCTTCGGCCGCCTTTGCGCCTTCCTGCTCTTTCAAGACCGCAGCCAGTTGCTTCGCCGCCTGGGCGGCTTCGGCCTTTTTCTCCTCCTGGCTAAGTTGTTTAAGCTGGTCGGACAAGGCGGCGATCTGTTCAAAGGCGGCCTGGTCTTCCGCCGTTTTCTCCAGTTCATCCGCGTAGGCGGCGAGCGCTTCTTCGACGTCCTGCATGCCTTCCCCCGCTTCAAGGAAATTCGGGCGTTCGCCTTCAAGATGCCCGGCCACGTCCTCCTCCAGCGCATCCTGGGCCGGGTGCTGGGCTTCGCCCATTTGCCCGCGAAGATTCTCCGTCGCCTCGATGGTTTCCTGGAGCTTCTCCATTTCGCTCTCGCCCGGCCGTTGACCGTCATCGACGGCACGAGCGACCTTCTCGGCCGCTGCCTGGGCCTTCGCCACCTGCTCCCGGGCCTGCTCGATAAAGGCGGCCGGATCCTGTTTAAAGTCCTTGGACATGGGCTGCGCATCTTCCAGTGCTTCCTGCAACTCCGCCGCCTTGGTGAAATGATTCGCCGCTTGCAGCGGGGCGGTCTCGGCCGCTTTCTGCAGCTCGCCCTGTACAGCGAGCTTGGCCTCCGGCAGCTGCGCTTGTGCATGGTTCAGCGCCTCCGCCGCCGCTTCCATGAGCCCCTTGCGTTCATGCCAAGGGGTTTCCCTGTTCGCCGCCTGTTGCAATTCGGGATGCTGTGCGAGCAATCGCTCGGGATTCAGCTCAGGTGTTTCCCGGGATCGTGGCGCAGGCACGGGCATCGTCACCGGTTGCTCGGCGACTGCTGGATCGGCCTGCGCAAGCGCCTGCAGGTCGGCCTCGATTGCATCCAGGTTTTTCTCCGCGCGCGCAAGGTCCTCGTTCGCTACGTTCTGCTGGAACTGCTCAAGGGTCTCCTGGGCGGAGTCGGCCTCGGGGGCCTCCATTTTCGCGAGGTCAGCCGCGAGGCGGCTCGCCTCCTGCTTCATTTCCTGCATCCGGGTCCCGGCACGCCGCTCGAGTTCCTGGAGTGGCTGGAAGCCGTGCTGGGCCAGCTTCTTCATCTCCTGGGCCTCCCTGCGCAACTCCTTGGCCAAGGCGCGCTCCTCTTGCTTGAGTGCACTCGCCGCCTGCTCCAGCCCGGTGGCCATGGCCTGCGGATTTTCCATTTTGGCAAAGGCCTCCCGGGCCCGGTCCATTGCCTGCTCCTGCCATTTTTCCAACCCCGCTTCCGGCAACTGCTCGAGCAGGCGAGCCGCTTCCGCAATTTCCGGCAGCAGGTCGTCCTTCATTTTCTTCGCTGAAGCCTGCAAGGCCCGGGTTTCTGTCATCAAGTCCTGCATGCGGTCCAGGTGCTCCGCGGCGGGCTCAAGCTGGCTCGCGTTCATCGCCTCCTCGCCCTGGAGTGCTGCAACCCGTTGCGGCTGTGGCTCCATGCCCGGGAATGCCTCCGCGAATTGCTCGAGGCTTGCCGCCGCTTCCTTGGCTCCCTCGATTGCGCGTTCCATGGCTGCACCGGCCTGCTCCAGGGCCCTTTCTGCCTGCTGTTCCTTTGCCGCGAGCTGTTCCGGGGTCATGGGTGGCTGGCCCTCGGCCGGGGCAGCCATCGCCTGCTCCAGCGCGCGCCCGGCTTCATCGGTTTTTCGTGCGACCTGTTCAAGCTGTGGAATCGCCTCGATCAGGGGATCCAGCGCGGTTTCTGCATCCGGTTGCAGCAAGTCCCGGACCGCATCGGCGCGTGCGAGATCCACGCCGAGTTCCCTTGCCTGCTCGGTCAGCGCTTCGGCCTCCGCCTGGATCATCGCCTGCTGCTGAGGGGTTCGTTCGGCATTGCGCATTTCCGCGCGCAGGGCCCGGGCATCCGTCAACAATTCTTCCGTGCCGCGTTGGGCCGTCGCAATGACGTCCTCGGCCTCATCCATGAAGGCCTCCTTGCCGTCTATCATCAGGGCATGACCCAGGTCCTGGCGGAGTTCATCCACGGCCTCTCCCACGGTTTTCGGCTGGCTGGTTTTGTCCTCGATCGCATCCGCCATCTCCTCGACATCCTCGCCGCTCTCGCGAAGGTGCTCCAGGGTTTCCAGCGATTCAATCAGGTCGTCCGGCAGGGTTTCTTCCGCGAGTTTATCCAATTGTTCCTCGACCTCTTCACGTGCCTGCAGCGGCAGTTCCAGGTTCTCGCTTTGCTCCGCCCGTTCCGCGAGCATCTGCGACTTGGCCAGCTCGGCCAGGGCTTCCTGTAATTCTCCCCGGGCGAGATCGACCTCATCCGCCTGCTGTGCGGCCTGCAAGGCCTGGGTTGCGGGTTGCAATCGCTGTTCGTTCAATTGCTCGAGCGTCTCGGCCATGGCCAACTTGTTCCGGGCCTCTTTTGCGTTCCCGTCTGGACGGGCGATTTCGCGTTGGGCTTCCCGTTGAAGTTCCCCTGCCAGCTCGTCGAGCTGGCTCGAGGCCGCCTGGAGCTGCCGTGGCTCGGGCGCGCCTTCCGGGGCATCGCTTCGCAGCATCTGCGCGACTTCGCTCAATTGCTCCGACAGGCTTTCCTGGAGGTTCTCCAGCGCCCCGCGATCCTGGGCCAGGGCGTCTTCTCCGCGCTGCGCCGTCTGGTCCGCCTCTTGTTCCGCCTGCTGTATCCGGTTCTCCAGCTGCGCCATCTCGCGCTGGGCTTTTGCGGTATCACCGGCCGAGAGTGCCCGCTCGAGCTGTTCCAGGTGTTGATCCGCCGCGTTCAACGGGGCGTATATCTTCTTGCCCTCCGCATCCTCGTGCAGGGATTCGCCCGCCAGGGGTGTTTCCTTCAGCTGGTCCAGCTGGTGTGCGAGGGCTTCCAGGTCTTCCGGGATATCGGTCGACTCTCCATCCACCAGGTCTTCCCGCAGGGTGGCGAGCACCTCGGAGGCCTCCTCGCGCGTATCCGCAATTTCGTTGCGCAGGGCTTCCAGTTCGTGTTGCCGGTCCATACCGGGAAGGCGATCGACCACTTCCTCCACCCGGTCGGGGTCTTCCGCCTCGATGGCCTTATCGAGGACCTTGGCCGCGAGTTCCAGGTCGGCTTGACGGGCCAGGTTCTCGGTTTCCTGCATCGCGGCCTGGTTCAATGCGTTACGCATCTCCTCGACCGATTCCCAATCCTGTTCCCGGTTGTACAATTCCAACTGGCGCGCGAGGGCGGCCATCTGATCCTCCCGGCTCTTCAGGCGTCCCCGGATCTCCTTGATCAGGCGATCGATCTGGGCGTAGTCGCCCGCCTTCCGATCCAGCTCGTTTTGCAGGCTGGTCAGCTTGTCCACGAGGCGGTCCGAGTTCTTGAACGCATCCGATGACTTCGGGTGGTGTTTCGCGGAAATCTTGCGGGCTCGTTCGGCCAGGCGATCGAGGATCTCCCTTCCGCTGTCGACTTCCAGGGAGCGGGCGGTTCGCGCCATGCGCCGGGCCTGGATCGCCGGCACGTGCTGGTTGGCTTTTTCCAGCAGGGCCTGGGTCATTTGCTGGTTCAAATTGCGCATCTCGTCGATGGATGCGATGGCCTGAACCGCGTCTTCCCGGGTGAGCCGGACGGTGGAGAAAAGGCGTTCCTGGCGAAAGTGCCGAGCCATCAGCTCGGATGCGATTTTCCCTCGCGGAAAGAAGCTTTTCTGCAGCAGGTCGCGGGAAAGTTTTTCGCTCTCTGCGAGCCGGTCGGAGAGCCATTGCGCGTGTTTGATGATCAGGTTACGATTGTGGCTGAGGTCTTCCGCGGCTGCTCCGCCGCGGCTGTTCAATTTCACTTCCAGCCCCTCGAGTGTTTCCAGGCGTTTTGCCATTCCGTTCAGTTCGCCGGAGAGGGTCCGGGCGATATTCCGAAAAGACGTGGAATCCGCGAGGGCCAGGTCCTTGAGCAGGGACAGGTAACGCGTGTGGGATTCAGCGACCTGGCCCACCGCGTCCTCAACCCGCAAGCGGTAGGAAAGCTCGTCCCCGGTCTGCAGGCCGGCCTCGCGCAGGGACCATTCGTGGGTGGAGGCGTCCGGGTCCAGGCGGATTGAACCCGGTTCCCGTCCGGGAACTGTCCAGATCAATTCCTGTTGGGCGATCCCGAAGTCGTCGATGGCTTCCCAGTGCAGGGGCAAGCTGTCCTCGAGCCCGAGGTGTACTTCGCCGCCCGGCTTGAGGATCTTTACCGTGGGTGCCTGGTCTTCCATGGCGACGATGGGGAACACGATGGCGTTCAGGTTTTCCAGCCCATCGGTATCGAGCAGGGTGAGGCTGTACTCGCCGCTTTTTTCAATCGTCAGGTGCGCGATGGCGGCGGTATCCGTCCCGTCGATGGCCAAGTCCCGTTCTTCCCCCAGTTCGACCAGGGTGAGCGCCTTCAAAGGCTTGGTCGCCTGGATCTTCAAGGTCACCTGCGTTCCGGGATACCCTTTCAAGGCGCCGGTCGGCTGCGTGGTCGTGGAGGCCGGCATGCCGGTGTAGGAAGGAAAGGTATAGCCGATGGTAAAGTCCCGGACTTTCGGGCGCGGGATGACGGTGAGTTCATGCTTTCTAGACTGCACCCGTCCGGATTGAGCCCAGAAGCGAAACGATTGCCGGATGTCCGGATGGGAAAAGACATACCGCTTGCGGGTTTCGTCAAAGGCCATGGCAAAACGCCGCATCTTTTTGTCCTCGATGACCAGGTCAACCTCCTCGATGCTGCCGTCCGTGCATTCGACTTCAAAGGCCAGGGTGTCTGCCTCCGCCGCTTTTTTACCGGTCGGTGCGTGCACGATGAGACGAAAGGTTCCCACGGTCGCTTGGTGATCCAGGGGGAAGGCGACCCGGCTGACCAGGCGGTTGAACTGGAAGCCGGGAACAAGAAACAGGCCGAGAAAGATCAGCGCGATCAGCACGGGAAAGGTAAAGGTCCTGCTCGTGAGCGGAAAAACCTTTTCCGGGTCGTGGCGGGCGAGATCGATCTCCGCGTCATCGAGTACCGAATCGATCATATCGAGGGAGATGGCCCGGGTCTTCGTGCCCGAGAACTCGACCGCGGAGATGAGTTTCTCATTAAACTGGGGCTCCAGCTCCTCGAGTACCCAGGCAATCTTCTCCGCTTTCATCGGCCGCCGGTAGGGCAGCCACCAGCCGTAGATCGCGTAGGCCGCGACCGAACCGTATACCGCTATGGTCAGCACCAGCCGCTGGCTGAAAGCCAGGGGAATGAAATAATCGATCAGCGCCGCAAGGCCCAGCGCCAGGAGGAAGAGGACCACGGTGTTCCCGGAGGCCCGCCAGAACTGGATCTTCTTCAGCCGCTCTTCCATGGCGCCCAGCTGGGCCTTCAGTTTCTGGTGATGCATCTCTTCGGTCATGTGGTTTCCTTAAGTGGGCCGGGAAAAGCGTAGTACAGCAGGGTATGTGTAGAAAAGGTCGAATTCACCCTTTGGGGGGGTACATTTTGTCGGGAAAAAGCGAGGGTTGGTGGGCTGCTAAACTACCGGTTGATAGAATAGGGAGGATGCGTCGGCGTCCCGATGGCTGAAAGCCCGAATCCCTGGGCCTCATTTCCCGGTTTCAGCCCACGCCCCGCCTCATTTTTACCCCCGGGTTGCGTGGAACCTGCACGGGTGAGGAAGCCGTGGAGGGGCTTCGTCGGGGTTGAGCACGAAAGCCAAGATAAGCCTACCAAGCACATTGCGGGTGGTCCTACTCCTTCCCCACCGGCTTATGGTTGGCTGCCCATTGTGCCTGGCGCGCAATCCCCATCATAATCTTGACGTCATTCGTCGTCAGTTTCCCCCGGGTCAGCACCCGGCGCAAGCCCATCATCATGTGCCCCGCCTTCGCCTCATCAAAAAAGCCTATATCCAACAAGGTGGACTCCCAGGCCTCAAACATGCGTTCGCGAAACTCGATCGGGGCATCCGGGGAGATTTCTTTTGGGGGCGCGAAGATCCCCGAGGCGGTGTAGAGTTCGTAACAGAAGGCCATGACCGCCTGGCTGAGGTTCATCGACGAAAAGGCGGAAGAGGTTGGGATGCGGATAATATGGGTTGCGAGTTTCAAGTCGTCGTTCCCCATGCCGCTGTCCTCGCGACCGAAGACAATGGCCACCGGCTGGCTCGCTGCGGCCTCGAGCAGCTGCGGGGCGCCGTCGCGCAAGGTGTACCCGTGGTCACGATAAAACCCGTCCCGGGCACTGGTCACGGCGACCGCTCCGCAGTCGGCGACCGCCTCGGCGAGGGTGTCGACGCGGCGATGCTGATCGTAGATGTCCCCCGCGCTCAAGGCCATCTTCCGCAGCTCGTGTTGGTCGTGCTCCGGGGGGTCGACCAGCACGAGCTCATGGAGACCCATGTTTTTCATGGCCCGGCAGACCGCGCCCACGTTGCCCCCGTACAATGGTTGCACGAGGACCACGCGGATATTGCCCAACCGGGGATCCGGTATATGCTTATCTGCTTCATTCATCACCCGCGCATCGTAGGGGTCCTGCGGAGGGAGGGACACAAAAAAAGCCCCGGCGGAGCGGGGCCTTTCCGGTAAATCACCGCTAGTCCTGTGCGAGGCATTGCCTCCACAGAATGGCTTGTGTTAACGGTTACGGCCCTTGCGGGGGTGGAAATGGGCCCATTAAGTACATCTAAGGTATAAAGAAAGGGGCCTGCTCTACAATAATCCGCGACCCCTCGCGTTATAGGGGCATCAATCGAAACCTACTAAATAAAAAGGAATACGTATGAAGAACCTGACAAGAATGCTCGGCCTTGTATGCATCGGAGGCCTGATCTCCGTCTCAACCGCCCAGGCGGAAGACGGCCAGAAAAAAGGTCGCCCCGATCGAGCTGGTGGAGAGGATCGAAGGCAGAAGATGCTCGAGAAATTTGACGCCGATGGCGACGGTAAACTGAACGAGGCGGAAAAGGCCAAGCTTCACGAGGAACTGGGCAAGCAGCGCGGCGGTCCCGGGGGTCCCGGCGGCCGGAGACCTTCCCCTGAACTGCGGAAAAAGCTCCTCGCCGAGTTTGATGCGGACAAGGACGGCAAGCTCAACGAGGAGGAGCGTGCCAAGGCCCGTGCAGCCATGCGCGAGCGTCACGGGGACCGTCCAGGGGGACCGGGTGATGGTAAGGGCAAGAAAAAGGGTCATAAAAAAGGTCATAAAAAAGATGGCAAGCAGGATGGCAAGAAAGATGGCGAAGCGCTCTAAGCGCTTAGAGGCTTGAACCCGACAAGCGGCGACCTGGAAACGGGTTGCCGTTTTTCTTTTCCCCACGTGGGCGTGTTAGTGGATCGGGCCATGCGGGGACCTTGGTGGAAAAGATCCTTCCCGGGTGTTCAGTACAACATTTCCGGGATGATCCCGGTACTTGAGCTGAACTGTTCCCCCGGCACGCCTGCCTGCTGTAGCAGGGTCAGCCAGAGGTTGGCCAATGGCGTGTCTTCCTGCGGCAGGACCACGCTGTGGCCGAGCTTGATCTCCTTTCCTCCCCTGCCAGTTATGATGGCCGGAACATCCTTGATCATATGTCCATGGCGAAGATTGGTTCCCCAGCTCAGGATCGTGTTGTCGAACAAGCTCGATCCGTCCGTTTCCCGGGTCCGCTTGAGAATGTCGATGAACGTGGCCAGCATTTCCGTCAATTTTTTATCCTTCAATTGATTGGCCGCGGTCCGGGTGGGAGATCCCCCGTAATGGCTGAGGGCGTGGGGGTCGAAGTTCATCCCCATGCTCTTGATCACGGATGCAACCGGTTGACG
>JAYGFS010000075.1:0-28804 GCA_046581765.1 Verrucomicrobiota bacterium | reverse complement strand
CGGTGGGCACGCCCGAGATGATTGGCAAGGTGCAGGCACGGTATCATGAGCTCGTTGCCGCGGCAAAGTCGGAAGAAGACGCGCAGGTCAAAACGTTGAGCGAACGCTACGTGAAGGCCTTGCGCGGGGTTGAGCAGAAGTTGAAGGCGAATGGCCGGGCGCAGGATGCCGCTGCCGCGGCCGAGGAGATTCGGCGGGTCTCCGGCGGGAGTGACGAGGCACTGACCAAGTCGCTTTCACTCCCGAAAAAGTATGCGGGAAACCTGATGTGCGTCTACACCTTTGAGGAAAAGTCCGGTCGCAGGATTCGTGACCTCACCGGGCGGCGGCACGGTGACCTGCAGGGCGCGAAGCCGGTCAAGGACCCGGAGGAAGGTGCGGCCTACGCCTTTTCCGGCGACAATGACATGATGGAGGTGGAGCACCTTAACCTCGCGGGTTCGTGGACGCTCCTGGTACGCGCCCGCTTCCCGTTGAAGCCGAGCAAGGACCCCCGTGTTCTCCTTTCGCATGGCTACAAGCTGCACCAGGTCGTGGTAGATTTTTCAGGGGAACTCGGCGTGGAGTCGGGCGGGTTTGCGAGCAGTGGATTCAGTGTAAATGAGCTCAAGGGCTGGCATGAGATCGCGGTGGTAGCTGCGCTCAACCGGACCTTGTTTTACGTCGATGGAAAGCCCGCCGGGGCCGCGCATGCGATTTGTGCAAAGCCCATGAAGGTATTTGGCAACAGCGCCGCCGGTGGCCGGCCCTGGAAAGGCGAGATCGCCTCCATCCTGCTTTGGCGGGGGTCGATGTCGACCGCGGAAATCCACGATCTCTACCAGCATCGCTACGGGACCCCTTGAACGCGATGGGCCGACATGGAATCGCTTGATCAACAGATCCAGGCTTGCCTGGAAGGCGATATCGATGCCTTTGCAGCGGTGGTCGATGCCCATGAGTCGGATGTGCGCGCCGTGATCGCGTCCATGTGCCCGGATACCGGCCTCGTTCCGGACTTGATCCAGGAAGTCTTTCTCATCGCCTTCCGCAAGCTCGACAGCTATCAGCCGGGCACCAACTTTCGCGCCTGGATCAAGGCCATTGCACGTAACGTTGCGCAGAATGAGCGCCGGCGCTGGTATCGCCGCCAGGATATGCAGCTCAAGTACCAGGCAGAAGCCCAGGCGGAACACCAGGTCGCGGAGAACATTGACCAATTTGTCGAAAGCCTGCCCGAGGAGACCCTGGAATCGCTGCGCGAATGCGTGGGCGGGCTGCAGGGGAAGACCCGCGCCCTGGTCGATGGGTATTATTATGAAGGGTGTTCCATCAAGCAGGTAGCCGGGATCCTGCAGGTCTCCGCCTCTGCGGCGAAGGTGGCGCTGCACCGGGCACGCAAGGCCGTTGGTGATTGCCTGCAACGCAAGGGGCGTCCGTCATGAACGAGGCGGAAGACCTGGACCAACTGATCGCCGACTACGCGGATGGAACGCTCCAACCGGAGCAGGCGAAACGTTTGCTGGAGCTGCTGCAAGGCTCGGAATCGGTTCGCCTGCAAGTGGCCGCCGCCTCGGTGACCGAGCGCCTGCTGCGTGCGATGGGGCGGGGGGCGGTCCCGACCCCGCAGATCCTCGAGGCGATTCGTTCTGACCAGCAGGTCGCCCCCCTGCCCGTGCCAACCCGGGCACCGCGGCGATCGGTTTCGATAGCCTGGCCGCTGGCGATCCTGCTGGCTGCGGCTGCGGTGATCCTGGGCGTGGTCTTCTGGCCGGATCGATCGCGACCCGGGCCCGTGGTGAAGCCCGATGAGCCGGGGGTCAAACAGCCGATCGCGGTGAAGCCTCCCGATGCAGTGCCCTCGACCATCGCAGGGACCGCAAAGCAATCCGCATCCCACACGCTCGAGGTGAAATCGAAGGAAGTCTCCCTGTACGAACCCTTTCCGTTGATGCCCCCGCCGCCGGTGATCGCGGCGGATCTTCGCCCGCCGGCAGGTGATGGATCGAATGAACCCGGCTTCGTGCCGCCCCCTGCGGCCTGGCTGGCCGAAGCGGAGCGAGGCCCCCTGCGCGAGCCGGGTACACCCGCTCCCCCGCCCCTGTGGACAAAAATACAGCTGGGGGAACGCGCGCACTGGGACGCTACGCCCAATGACCTGCACCGATTGGCCGAGGCGGTGCGCAAGCGCTTGAAGCTCGATTATGGCGTGGTGGTTCTCGGGGTCGAGGAGCTGGGTGAAGATCCGGCTCAACACCCGGTTCTTTTTCTCAGCACCCACTACCATTTCGTGTTCACGCCGGAGCAACGCATCATCCTTCGCCGGTATTTGCTGAACGGCGGCATGATCATTTTCAACACCGGCCTTGGCTCGCGACCTGCGCTTGAATCGGCTCGCCGCGAGCTACGCCTGGTCTTTCCCGAGATCCCCCTCGAAGGGCTTGGCCGGGATCATCCACTGCTGGGTGCCTATTACGATTTAGGGGCATCTGCGGAGCCGACCGTGTTGGAAGGGCTCACCCTGTCCTGCCGCACGGCGGCGGTGATTTCCCCGGTCGACCTTGCCGCCGGCTGGGCGGGGAAAAGCGGTGATCCTACCCAGTTGGTTCCGGAGGATCACGCGCTGCGCATTGGCATTAACCTGTTTACCTATGCAACCGCGACCCGCGCCTGGGCGAAACGCAATGGGCAGGCCACCTCCTACCCGGACACGGAGTCGCGGGCTTCCGATCGCATGAACATCGCCCAGATGATGCATGCCGGCGAGTGGCGCCCGCGTTACACGGGTTTGCCTATCCTGTTGCATTCATACAACCAGCGGACGGAAGTCCCGATCAAGCTGCGGGTCAAGGCGGTAGGCTTGGATGATGCGGCCCTGTTTAATCACCCCTTGCTTTACCTGACCGGGCACGAACCGCTGAAGCTGCCCGGAGAAGAAATTCGTACCCTTCGCCAATACCTGGCAAATGGTGGATTTCTTTTCGGGGAAGCCTGTTGTGGTCGCCTGGCCTTCGACCGTTCGTTCCGGGCGCTGATGCGGCAGGTGTTTCCGGGGCAGACGCTCCAGCCCATTCCCCTGGACGCGGATCTGTACAAGGTGCCAAACCGGATCGAGCTGCTCGGGGTCACGCAGGCCCTGGGTGCGAAGCACGGCTCCATGCTCCTTCCGCCGCGGCTGGAGGGCATCCGTATCGAGGGGCTGTATGCGGTGATTTATAGCCCCTACGGAATCGCCGGCGGGTGGGAGATGTCCCCCTCGCCGTACGCAAACGGATACAACGACCCGGATACCCTCAAGCTGGGTCAGAATATCCTGCACTACGTCATTACACATTGAGCGAAGGGACGTCTTATGCGGGCATAAAGTGCCTTTCGCGGGTTGTGGACGGATCGATTTTACCCGAATGGGTGCAAAAATACCCATAAATAATAGGTTTTATGAAAATGTAGAGAAAAGTTGTAACCCGTCGGCACCCGGGTACATTGAGTGGATGAATTCAAGTGATTTAAGGGTCGGCGGGGCCGGCTGCCTGGCTTAGGCTGAGAGAGGCTGGTTCCCCGTGCTCTGCGTTTAAACCGGCTTTTGAAAGGAAAAACGATGAAAATGAAAACCAGTAAGAAAAGTATTCTCGGTGTGAGCTCGCTGCTCGCCGCGACCCTCTGCTCCGGTACGGTACTTGCCGCAGGGGATGGCTCTGGAGAGGCGGGTTTCGTTCCGCCGCCGAAGAAGAAGAAGCTGCCGTCTGCACCTCCGCGAACGGTATCCTCTGCAGAAACCTTTATTCCGGGTGGTTGCACCACGCCGATGGCCCGTACGGAAGCGAAGAAGCCGCCGAAGCCACCGACCTTGGTGACCAAGCTCAAGGACAAGTAAGCCCTGGACATTTTTGAAGCGCCCCGCTCTCTCTGAGACCGGGGCGTTTTTTGTGTCCGCGGGTTTTTCCCCGGAGGCTCTTTGTACCCTTGTACCTTCGGGTTGATTCCCCTAAGGTATGGTTCTTACGACTCGATTGTTTGCTATGCACAAGAAACTGATCCTCCTCCTCGCAGTCGCCTCGTCTCTAACCTGGGGCCAGACGGCCAAGAAGGATTATGGTGCGGACATCTATTGGAACGCCACGCCAAACGATGTCAATAACCTGCTCAAGAACCTCAAGGACTTCGCTGACATCAATTATAACATGGACGTGAAGTTCCTGTCCCAGATCTCCCCCGACCCGGAAAAGAACCCGGTCCTCTATCGTTCGGGGCATTACAACTTTGAGTACACGCTTGCGCAGCGGACGAAGCTGCGGGAATTCATGCTCAGTGGCGGCATGGTCATCTACAATACCGGTCTCGGATCGCAGCCCTTTTATCGGTCTGTCCTGCGCGAGTTAAAGGAGATCTTTCCCGAGCAGCCGGTCCAGCGCCTGACCGCCGATCACCCGATCTTCCATGCCTTCTACGACGTGGACCGGGTTAAATACGCCCCCGGCGTGGCCGCGGGCGGGTACCGGGGAGATGAGCCATGGTTTGACGCGGTTGAAATCAACTGCCGGGTGGTTGCCCTGGTCTCCCGCTTCGGGATGGCCATCGGTTGGCAGGATGCGGTGGAGGCACAGTACCAGGCCTACGAGGCTGAATCAGCCTTCAAGCTGGGCGTTAACATTTTTTCCTACGCGAGTGCCATGCGGGCCTGGGCCAAAAATGCCGCGCAGGCGATGAAATACGTCGACAAGCCGGAGGCGAGCTCGGACAAGGTGGCCATCGTGCAGGTGGTCTACGACGGCGTGTGGAAGACGCGCCACGTGGGGATGTCCGTGCTCCTGCATACCTTCAACCAGCAGACCGATGTTCAGGTGAAATACAATATCAAGGAGCTCCGCTTGACGAACCCGGCGATCTTCAATGCCCCGCTCCTCTACCTGACCGGTCACGAGCATTTCACCCTCTCGGACAAGGAGATCCTGCAGCTCCGGCAGTACCTGCAGAACGGCGGGTTTCTCTTCGCTGAAGCCTGTTGCGGCCGCAAGGGCTTTGACCTCGCTTTCCGCCAGTTGATGAAGAGGGTCCTGCCGACCTCGCGCCTGCACTCGATCGACAAGTCCAGCGACCTGTTTAATTATCCCCACCAGTTAACCGCCCTTGGTGTCACGCCGACCCTGCAGCAGGAATTAGGCAAGGCGGCCGTGCCCCCGATTGTCGAGGGGGTGGAGGTCGAGGGGAACCTGGTCGTGGTCTACAGCCGTTTCGGTGTCGCCGGGGGCTGGGAGATGAGCCAGAGTCCCTATGCACGCGGTTACAACGAGATCGGATCACTCAAGCTGGGCCAGTGCATCCTGATGCATGCGGTAACCCAATAAGCCCGGCGTACAGGCCTTTCCGCGAGGGATACGATGATCCAGGGTGAAAATGCTCCATCATCTTGCCAGATGCCGCAGCATCAAATATTATCCGAAAAACACTGTCCGGTGTGTCCGGACCCGGCGTACCTTAGATAAAGGGATCCTATGAAAACCACCGCTTGCATAGCACTCGGCCTGTATTTCGCCGGGTCAGGACTTGTTTTTGCCGACACCCGCAACGGAAACGATTTTGCGCTCTATTTTTCCGAGGCGAAGAGTCGACAGGAGCAGGCGGATCTATTCAACGATGCCAAGGGCAATCCGCATTACTTTCGCTACCTCCAGATCATGGAAATCGATGAAAGCAATCCCCGCGCGGTTGCGATCACCGCTTTCGAGCCCGCGTCCCTCATGGACGTGTCCTTTATCGTTACCAAGCGGCACTCGCTCGCCAAGCTGATGGAGGACCCCCGGAGCCAGCAGGGGCATGCGATAGCCATCACGGGGGTGGTCAAGGGCATCAAGGACAAAACCATCACGGTCAGCCCGCTTATTGTCCGCCATAAAGATGTCCTTCAGCCAAGCCGTGGGAAGGAAATGTTCTACGAGATCGATGCCTCCGGCGCCTTTTATTCGTACACCGGGGGCAAGCGTCCGGTCTCCCTGACCTACCAGGATCGCGACCTGCTGCAGTTTCGTGATGAAATCCTGCAGAGCAAGGGCAAGCAGGGGTGGACGGAGTTCCTTGAGCAGAAGGTCGCTGAACGCAAAAAAGAACGCGCGGCCAAGGCCAAGGCGTACAAGGAGAAGGTGAAGCAGGACCGGGTGAACGAGCAGGCGAACAAGCCGGAGCCCCTGGACAAGTGATACGCCTTTGCGGGATCGCCTGGTTGATCGGTGCCGGCTTGTTGTGCGCCGAGCCCAACGAAAAAGGGCTTTGGTACGTCTGGGACCTGCATGCCCGTCAAGCGGACGACCACAAGGCTGTACTCGCCGCCTGTATCGCCTTTTCCCGGCAGAATCTCGAGGACCCGCTGGTCCCGGTCAGCAATACCCTGGCCGCATGGCACCTCTTGTCCCTGGACAAGCAGGATGATGCAGCCAAGCTTTTAGCCCGTTACGCGGGCTTGAAGGGGAATGCGGTGGACGAAAATGCGGCAGAAATGGCCCGGGCCTGGCTCAGCCGGATGGATCGTGAGCAGGTGCGGGAAGCACTCCAGTTTTACTACCGGAAAGAGATCAAGTATCCTCGCACGCTCAAGCAACTGCTGGAATACCCAGCCCTTCCGCCCGGGCTGAAGATACCGGCGCGCGATCGCTTCGACCAGCCGTGGAAATACAAGCTGGTCGGCTTCGCGCGCATTCCCGGGCTGTTGGATCAAAAGTATGCCCTGGCGTCGACGAAGCTCGGTATCGATTCCGATCTCGAGGAATCCATGGCCTGGCCCTATGCAGCCCGCATCCGGATGGTGCCGGTGAAGATGCAGCCCAATGGGGTGCAGATGAATCGCGGTCCGGTCGGTATCGAGGGTCCACAAAATACATTTCTGCTCGGGTTGGGTCAGAAAGTGGAGGGGGTAACCCTCGTGTATGCGGGCCGTAACCTGCTGATCCTGAGCGACCGCGATCACTGGAAAGTTTTGCGGAAGCCCAAGGTGCAAGACTTGTTTTCTCCTCACCTTGTCCCGCGAGGCTGTACTTGTCCAAAGCGCACCCTTGCGCTATGACTTTCCCCCTATGGCTGACGAAGCAGACAGCGCTGAAAAAGAAGGCATAAGGGCCTTCTTGAATCCGGAGGAAATGCACAAGCTCAACCGGCTGGTTCTGTTGTCCCGTTACGTGGTCGAGGGCAACCTGGCCGGCGCCCATCGCAGCCCGCTCAAGGGCGCGAGCTCAGAGTTTGCCGACCACAAGGCCTACGGCCTCGGCGATGACCCCAGGCATATTGACTGGCGGGTCTTCGGGCGAACCGAGCGGCATTTCATCAAGCGGTACGAGGACGACACCAACCTTCGCGTGTACCTCGCGGTCGATCGCAGCAATTCCATGGGCTACGGCAGTGAGGAGAAGAACGATACCAAGTACCGCTATGCCTGCCGGCTCGCCGCGGCCATCGGTTACGTCGTGGTCAAGGCCCGTGACTCGCTGGGCATGTACATCTATGCGGATGAGGTCGATGCGGTCATGCCCGCGCGAAACTCGTTAAACCACCTGAACAACTCGCTGAAGACCCTGCAATCCTTTGAGCCGGCCTCGACCACGGAAATCGCGGGGGCGCTCAACCAGGTTGCGAGTTCGATCCGTCACCGGGCGCTCGTCGTCGTGATCTCGGACCTGCTGGGCGACCAGGATGCAATCAACCTCGCCCTCGCTCACCTGCGCAAGCGCAAGCACGATGTGATCGTGTTGCAGGTCCTCGACCCCTACGAGCTGGATCTCGGGTTCAAGAAGAATTGCCGGATCGAGGATCTCGAGTCCGAAGAAAAGCTTGTCATTGATCCCCGTCGCCTCCGCGCATCCTACAGCGAAGTCTTCGGCGAGTTCCTGAACGGGTATCGCCAGGCCTGCGCCGGGATGAAGATCGATTACCGCATTGCACGTACCGACGAACCGCTGGATGCCTTTGTTCGCGCCTATCTCGAAGAGCGCCGGAGAATGTCCAAGTGATCGAGCTTCTCGTACCGGCCTATTTCGTGGTCGGCGGCCTTGTCGGGGTGGTGATTCCGCTGGTCCTCCACCTCATCCAGTCCAGCCGTACCGTTCGCGAGCCTTTCCCGACCATCCGGTTTCTCCTGCTCGCGCAGAAGAAGTCCTCCCATAAGATCAAGATGGAGAATATCCTCCTCTGGCTCATCCGCACCTTCCTGCTGGTGGCTCTCGCCCTCGCCTTTGCGATGCCCATGCTGCGCCACGGAGGAGCCGCCTGGGTTGGGCGCTCCGCCCGCGACGTGGCCATCGTGATCGATGGCTCCTACAGCATGGATTACAAGCTCGGGCGGAGCACCGCATGGGAGAAAGCGATAGAGACGGCGATCGTGGTGCTCGAGGGCCTGTCCGAGCAGGATCGCTTATGCATCTTCGTGGCCCGCGACTATGTCGACCCGGTGATTGAGCAGTTGTCCAGCGATCGCGAGGAGGCCGTCACCCGGCTCAAGGGCCTCTCTTTCAGCCAAACGAGTTCCGAGCTCGCGACCGCGATCATGGAGGCCAACGATTCGTTGCGGGAGTCCAAGCAGAAGCGGGAGCGGGAGATTCACATCATCACCGACAACCAGGCCCTGCCATGGGTAGGGATCGGTGATGGGGAGCCCTCGACCAACTTGGCCACCGACAGGGAAGGGGAAGATGACGGTCCCAAGGTTGCGGCCATGGGCAACTGGGATGTAAGCAAACTCGACAAGCGCACCGCCGTCTTCGTCTCCCTGCTCGGGGCGGAAGCACCGGAAAACGTTGCCCCGATCGACGTGAAACTCGAGCCGGAGCTGATCATGGCCGACATGCCCGCGCGGGCGACCATCCGGATCGGCTACACCGGTCCGCCACGCAGTACCGTGGCCACCCTTTATATCGACGATGAAGAAATTGCCAGTCGCTCGATCCTCATCGGTGGCGGAGAAGCAGCAGGTGCCCTGTCTTTCATCGTTCCCCCCCTCACCCCGGGCCGTCACGCTGCACGGATAGAACTCCCCGACGATAACCTTGAGCTGGATAACATCTTTTATTTCCTCCTGAAGGCCGAGGACCAGCTGCCAACCCTCGTGATCGGTGGGCGGGATGACACCCTCTTCCTGCGCTCGGCCCTGGAGGCCGAGCTCGGTGGCCGGGCCTCGATTAAGACCGACTGGGTTGAGCCGAGCGCGATCGATACCGGGGGGCTGAATACCTTCTCTTCCATTTTTCTCTGCAACGCGATCCCGCTGTCCGCGGGAGAGATTGGCGCCATTCAACGCTTCGTGGAGGCCGGGGGCCTGCTGGCCATTTTCCCGGGCGACCGGGCTTCGCCCAGCGACTACACCTCCCTGGCTTTTCTTCCCGCGAAACCTGCGGGTGTGCGCCAGATCCTCTCCTCTGAACGAAAGCGCGTCCTCAACTGGGACGCCCCGTACCACCCGATTCTCCAACCGCTCGGTGATGCGAGCGCGATCCCCGCGGTCGACGTCGGGCAAACCCTGGTCTGGGATACATTGCACGCGCGCGCGGAGAAGTTGATCTCCCATAACGGTGAACCGATGTTGGTCGGTCGGCCGGTCGGCCGCGGGTACGTGCTGCTGTTTGCGACCAGCGCGGACCGCTCCTGGAGTGACCTCCCGCTCTCGCCGTATTTCCTCCCGATTTCCCACCAGATCGTGCATTTCGGTGCGGGCGTGGGCTCCTTCATCCCCTATGTCTGGTGCGCCAAGAGCCTGCCACTCGAGGTGTATTTGCCGGAAGCGGAGGCGAACAGCGTGATTCGTGCCCCGAATGGCCAGAAGGTGCCGGTGCGATCCGCCCTGGTCGAAGGCCGGACCTTGTTGAATGTCGAGGACCTGATGCATGCGGGCATGTACACGATGAACGATGGGGCGGGTGTCGCCCAGCCCGCCCTGGCCGTCAACATGTCGCGCGATGAGTCGGATCTCACCCCCTTGAACCTCGAGGGCCTCGAGGAACGCATCGGGGTCTCGTCCGTATATGTTTCCTCCGACCTGGAGGAACTGAAACGCCAGCTGGAGGAAAGCCGGGTCGGGCGCACCTTTGGGGAGCAATTGCTCTGGCTGGTCCTGATCCTCGCCGTGGTCGAGTTCTTTTATGCCAACGCGCTGATGAAGCGCGGACCCGCGCTCAGCGAGCACCTCACGATTGATGCCTCTGGAAAAGTCAGCGCCTGATGTTGATCTACGAACATACCAGCCCGACTTTCCTGATTGTCGTCGCCCTGGTCCTCGCGGTGCTGCTGGGTGCCTACAGTTTCTGGCGATACGCACCCAAGACCAAGGGTACGTATTGCATGGCCGGGTTGTACCTGGCCCTGCTGGCCTTGATCGGCTGGTGCCTGCTCATGCCCGGGCGGAAGTCCACCGAGACGCACACCTTGAAGCCGCGCTTTGTCGTCGCCCTGGATACCTCAAAGAGCATGGGCCTGCACGCCGAGGAGACGCCGGATGACCGATGGACGCGCGCGATGGAGGCGCTCAGCTTGTCCTGGACGAAAAGTATTTCCGCCGAGTGCGAGATCGATGTCTATGCCTTTAACGCCAAGGTGAGCAAGAAGATGCCCTTCAAGGATGCGAAGGTGTTGCGTCCCGATGCGGATGCAACCCTGCTGCGCGATGGACTGGAGAAAATAACCGGTCGCTATGCCGGCATGAATGTCGCCGGCGGATTGATCCTCACGGATGGCCTCGATACCCGGGAGGCCTTTGATGATTGGGCCTCGGAGGCGCGACCCTTTCCGCTGTACACCCTGAACCTGGAACCCGGTGCGGTATGGGATGTCGAGCCCGATCTCCGGGTCGACACGGTTCGCACGCCCAAGCGGGTAACGCTCGACTGGAAAACAGAACTCAAGGCTGTCGTGTCCGGGCAGGGGACCGGCGGCAAGGTCGTCGCCGTGCAGCTCTGGAAGGAGGGCGTCATGCAGCAGGAGATTCCCACCCAGATCCCGGAAGACGGCGGTTCCCGCCCCGTGACCTTTGAGCTGGCCCATCCGGAGATCGGCGTCTTCACCTACAAGATCTTCGTGCCCCCCATAGAGGGGGAAACCAACGTCGCGGACAACGAGTTCTCGGTGAGCGTGCAGGTCATCGACGCCAAGAACCGCTTGCTCTACGTGGAAGGCTCACCGCGCTGGGAGTCCAAGTACCTCAAGCGCGCGCTCCAGTCGAATCGCCAGGTGACACCGCTCATATTCGTGGCGGGCCCCGGCGGCAAGGCCCGTGCCTTTGGTCCCGTGGGGAGCATGACCCCCGACATGACCGAGACCCAATTGGCGTATTTCAAGATTGTGATCATCGGGAACCTCGATGCCGAGGAGTTGAGCGATCGCCGTGCGAACAACCTGCTCAAGTTCGTCGAATCCGGGGGCAGCCTGGTCCTGCTGGGCGGGACCAAGGCCTGGAGTGGTTCCGGTTTTGCCAAGACGCCCCTCAGGAAATTACTGCCGGTAAAAAGTTTTAATCCCAAGGCGATCGAGGGGGAGTTCCCGGTGTCGCTGACCACCGCGGGCCGTTCGCACCCGGCCTTTGCGGGGGATCCCGGGCTCTGGGATGTTATCCCGCCGATTCTTTCCGTGTTTCCCGACGTGGTCCTTTCGCAGGCTGCACAGGCCCTGGTCCTCGCGGAAACACCCAAGGGCCCGCAATCGGCCATCACGAGCCAGCGCTATGGCCAGGGCAAAGTCGTGGCCGTGTTCACGGATTCCCTATGGAAGTGGAAACTGCATCCCAACGCGATCGAGACGCGGCCGTATCAGCGATTCTGGGACCAGCTGATTTCCTGGTTGCTGCCCGAGGAGGAAGATCTTGACCAGGATCGCCTGGACATCTTCGCTGACCGGGAAACCTTGATTCTCGGCGAAGAAGTGGTGATCAGTGCCCGTCTCGGCGGTGAGCGCGATGGCCGGGATATTGCCGTGCGCACGGAGATGTCCCTGCCCGATGAGAGCAAGACCTCCTTTTCGATGCGTCCGGAGCAGGTGACGACCAGCGGGGGAAAATCCTATCCCGGCTTCACCACGACGTACAAGGCGGTTCACCCGGGCTTGCACCGGGTTTCGTCCACCGCGACGATTGGCGGAAAAGAGGTCGAGTCCGACCAGATCTCTTTCTACGTGAAGTCGTTTTCGCCCGAGTCGGCTCCGCGGCCGGCAAATGCCGAGGTCTTGAAGGCCATCGCGAAGAGCAGCGGCGGACAGTACTTCGAGGATCTCCAAAGCTTGAATGACGAGTTGCGTTCGCTGACCTTTAAGCCGGTTGAAGAAGAGTTGTCCGAGTACAACTCGCTCTGGCAGGATCCGAGGATTATCGCCTTGATGATGGTCCTGGCCGCGGCGGCGTGGATTATCCGTAAGCTGAATAACATGCCGTAGGGCCGAGGGTGAAAATCCGCGAAGGTTATTGCGGGGCCCCTTGACCAGGCTTCCCCATCCGTCCTTGGTTGCGATGTGCAACGGGAATCAAAAGGGAAACTTGTCGGGCCGGATCATCCCGGACATTTCCAGCATATCAACCGCAAGCCCATCCCCTTGGAGTAGGTCCCGGAGCACCCGGATACCCCACCCTTATGCCCGGGAAAATGCCTGGTCAAATTTGGACGTAAATCTGTATGCTTCTGTCCCAAAAGCGGGTACCTTGTCGTACTATACCCTGGGTTCGGGGCTTGTGTGGAACGGGCTCTTTCTATACAAATCGTGCTTGAGTATGCGTTAACGCCTGGTGGATAAACCTTATGTATCGCTATAGCTTGATATTTCTCGCCTTGGGCATGGCTGTAACAACGCGACTGGAAGCCCAAATAGTCCAGCGGGGCCAGAATCTCTGCTACAACGGGGATTTCTCCGCAAAGGAAGATGGGCTTGACGGGTGGACCTATGATTACCGCTACGCGAAGATTTCCCACTACATGGGAAACCATACCCGGGTGTCGCTGTTAGCGACCTACAAGGGCCACCAGGGTGTACTCCTGGTCAATGGCAGCTCGGAAACCAAGGTCGAATGCAAGCCGATTAAGTTTGAGCAGGGCGCCCGGTATCGCTGCACCCTGGACCTTAATGGCACCACCTCGCCGCATGTCTATTTTACCGGGTACAAGTGGAACCCGGGTATTCGCCCGCATGAGGATCCGCATATCGGGGATCTGCGCCGCATCTACAAGAGCCAGTTCCGCGGGCACAAGGTGAAGAAGGGGAGCAACGGCTGGAAGCGCGTGAGTTTCGAGTTTCCCCTGGAGAATGCATCGGAGTTGTCCCTCAAGCATTTGCGGTATGTACGTTTCATTACCGTCTACGCCATCGCCATCGCCGACGCCCCGGGGAAGGTCTATATCGACAACGTTAAAGTGGAACGCATCAAGTAGGCGAGATCAACCATGTCCCCTATATCCATCAAGCAGGAACTCGACGGCATCGGCCGAAAGATCACGCGCTGGCGTGCAGAGTTGAAGGTCGGGGCCTGCCTGGCCGGGGTGTTTGGCTTCGTCTGGCTGTTCAGCCTCCTCGACCTGTGGGTACATTACGGCGAGGCCGGTCGCGCGTGTATTGCGGTGGTCCTTTACGGTGGCCTGGCCGCGGGCATCTGGTGGGTGATGCGGACGCTCAAGCATTCCTTTTCCGTGCAGGGTGTCGCGGCCATGGTCGAGAAGGCCTTTCCCCAGCTCGATAACCATTTGATCAACTATCTGCAGTTCGCGGATGCTCCCGGGGAGGATCTTTTCAAGCAGGCTTATGTCCGCCAGGGCGTGCCGAACTGGAGGGGCTTGAATTTCGACCAGATGCGGGAACGCGATAAGCACAAGCGCGTGCATATCGCGATGGCGGTGGCGGCCGTGCTGTTGATCCTGCCGTCCTTGTTCCTCGGCTCGGCCTGGGGCGTGTCGATGTACCGGGTGGTAAATCCCTTTACGGACATGAAGCCCGTCAGCCTGACCAACATCCTCAAGGTCGACCCGGGAACCACGACGGTGCTGCAGGGGGATCCGGCCGTGCTGACGGTTACGGTCAAGGGCCGCTCCGGCCACAAGATATGGGTGGATATCGATACCGCGGACCAGGAGAAGACCACCCATGCCCTGGCTAAGGTTTCCATTACCGACGAGGCCGAGGACTTCAGTTTTCGCATCCCCAAGGTGAATGCGGATACGCGTTATCGCTTTCGTGCGGGTGATGCAGCCCTGCCGGAGTGGTACACCCTGCACACCCGGCCGCCCCTGGCCCTGGATGACATGCAGGTCGAAATCCAACCCCCGGTCTACACGGGCTTGCCCGCCACCACATTTGACGGGCTTGCAGATGACCTGGTGGTCCAGGACGGCTCGACGCTGCGCTTTGGGGTGCATGCCAACCTGCCGGTGAAGACCATGGCCTTCCATCGAGGGGACCAGGTGATTCCCATGCAGCCGAGCAGTCCGGAGGAATGGTCGGGCTCGCTGACGATCACCAATGGGAGTGTCTATCGCCTGCTCGCCGAGGCGGAAGCGGGCGACAAGGTTGAGCAAACCCTGCATTACGTCTTTGAGCCGGATCGTTTGCCGGGGATCAAGATCCTGGCTCCGGAGGGTCGCCCGGTGTTGACGCCGGGAAGCAAGCCGGTGATTTCCTTCGAGGTCGAGGACGAATTCGGCCTGGGGACGATTGAGGTGCAACAGGTCATTGTCGGTAGCATGCGCAATGCCAAGGGCAAGGTGCTGAAGACCTGGGACAGCACGGGCAGCAAGCGTTTCTCGCAAACCTGGCAGGATGACAATTGGCACAGCCGGACGGAGCAGGTGCTGGCCTACCGGATTATTGCCCGGGACAACTATCCGTTTGGCGATGAAAAACGCTTCGCCGCCTCTGCCCGGATCGTGTTTCACGCACCGACAACCGAGCAGATGACCGCGAAGCGCAATGTACTGGAGAAGGAAGCCTTCGCCGCCTTGTCGAGGGTGATCGAGCTCCAGAAGCAGAACATCAGCAAGACCAAGATGTATGAGAAGATGCTCGATACGAGTACGCCGGCTCACTGGAAGGAAACATCGGGGCGCCAGCGTGAGATCCGGACGATGACCAGGGCCCTGCTGACCAACCCCCTTAATCCGCTGGGAACGATGACCTCCACCGCGAAGAAGTTGTACGTGAACGAGATGGCGGAGGTGATCCCCATGTTGGAAGGCGTTCCGAACACCCCGGAGGCCGGTCGGCCCGTGCGGGTGGCCAAGGCCCTGGTCCTGGAGGAGAAGATCCTGCGCCAGTTCATGTTCGCGGACTCGGCTGCGGCAAAGGCGAAAGTTCAACGCCGGGTTTCCGCGCTGGCGAACATGTTGAAAGAAATGATTAAAAGTGAAGCCTCCATCATCAAGGACACCCGGAATTGCGTGAGCACGAGCGCGACGGTGGGCGAGGTGCTGATCGATCGCCAGGACGAGCTGGCCCTGGATCTCACGGATTTCGTCAAGTCCTGCAAGTCTGAGGCGGAGCTGGTGCGGGCGAATGACGAGTCGTATGCCAGCTTGCTGGTTGCGTTGGCGGAGAAGGCGGAGGCCGATAAGATTCGCGATGACATGATGCAGGCCGGGGCAAGGCTGGAAGTCAACAAGCCGGCGGATGCGGTTCCGTATGAGGAAGCGGCCCTGTCCAAGTTGAAGGAACTCGCCCGCTTGCTGGAGGAAGTCGAGGCGACGAAAGGGCAGGAGGACCAGGAAGCCCTGCTGGAGCAGATCGAGGAGGCCAAGAAACGTCTCGAGAAGATCCAGGAGGTCTACAAGAAGGCCCTCGAAGCCATGGATATGGTCGGCGACCAGAAGGACAAGAGCACCAAGGAAACCGACATGCTCGAGGAGGAATACGAGGAGCTGATGAAGAACATCCGCGAGGCCATGCTGCAGGTGCCCACGGACCTGAACATCTTCATGGAGCTCAACGTGGCCAACGACATTGTCGAGGATGTGTTTACCGTGTTTGAGGAAGTCGTACAGGCCGAGGGCTCGGAAGCCCTGAACCCGGAGGATGTCAAGGAGCGCGCCCTGGCCAAGCGGGAGGAATACCTCGAGGGCATGGAAGAGGCGAAAGATCGCCTTGATGGATTGGAGTCCTGGCTCATGGACCACCCGGATGACATGAAGATCACCACCGAGGCCTTCGACCAGGAGGAGATGCCCGAGGCTGGAATGGCCCTGGGTGCCTTGACCACGGAAGCGGAGGACCTGATCGGCGACCTGATGGAAAAAGAGGAAGACATGTCCGAGGAGGCGGATGACAGTGCGACGAACACCGCGGTGCCCGACATGGTACCCGGCAACGAGGTGAAAGAAGGTGATGTCGCGTCCTTTGCCGCACAGGGCAAGTCAGGCAATGAGACCCCGGATCACAAGGAACAGGATGGCCGGTCAAACGTGGGGCGCCAGGGCATGTCCGTGGGCGAAACGGCGGCCGGATCGGGAACCATCAGTGAGGGCGACAAGAATATCGAGGAGCGACGCACCCAGGAGCCGACACAAAGCGGCCAGGTGGACGTCGAGGGCGAAGATGTGGAAACCAAGGCGACCGGTGGTGGCAAGCTCGGCACCGGCAAGGCGGATGATATCGGCATGGAAGGCGGAGCGAAGCGGATGGATTCCATGGAGGCGGGCTCGCGCGAGGGCATGGAGGCACTGATGGCCGAGCGGGCCGAGGCGATGTATGCGAAGGCCTCGATGCAGAATGTGCGTTCCGATTCGCTTAGGGATGCGGCACATCATTTGCGCCAGGCACAGGATGCCGTGGCCCGGGGGAATATCGCGCAGCTGAAAGAACACCGGAAAGCCGCCCTGGCATCGCTGAGGAAAGCCAAGTTACAGATTGATGCGACGATGACCGGGAGCTTTAACTTGGAGTCGACGCCTTCATTTATTGACGACGTGGTCGAGGGCGGTCCCGATGCCGCACCGGCGAAATACCGGGATCTCGTGGCCGAGTATTATAAGTCGTTGAATGAGAATTTATAATGGGGGTAGGAATCCAGGGGTGGTCTCCCGATATGATGCCCTGCATGCGCACCTCGGCAAATCACGAGGCCGGGGCTGCATGCTGTACAAACCCGGGCATTCCGCCCCTTGAAGGAAGGGGTTTTCTTCCCGCGATCACCTTATGAAAAACCTGTTTTCAATGGCCCTCATCGGTTTCCTTGCCGTTCCCGCGTTCGGCCAATGGAAGTACGACCAGGCGCCGGTCCGGGTCACCCTCCAGCTGGCGTCCAGCCCGACACATGCTTCGGCGGGCTACTACGTCCATATTGCGGACGGTGGGATCCTCCCCAAGCCCTTCATCCGCCCGGTCGCGGTCGATTCGGCGGGCAAGCAGCTGAAGGCCTACACCCTCTGGGAGAATGCGGAAACAGGGGTCGACATCCTTTTCGAGGCACCGAAGCAAAAAGGTGACGTGACCCTTTATCTCGGGCCATCCAAGCAGCCGATGTCCTGGACACCTGCTTCGGGCCTGACCCCGAGTGCCTTGCTCTGTACCCAGCCCGGCGTCGGGAGCCAGGCGGGTGCCCAGCAGTTAGCGCGGTTCGGTGCGGTGAACCGTACCGTTCATGTCCGCAATCGCGCGGGTTCCTCCAAAGCGCCGCTTTCCGTCCCCGGGAACCTCAGGGATCGTGGCGGACCGGTGTCGCTGTACATGCAGGCCTACCTGAACGTAAGTGACGCGGGAAATACCTGGATCAGTCCACTGACCTTTTCCGGTGGAAACCTCGTCCGTATTGACGGCCAGGTCCTGAGTCCGAAGAAGAAGAATAACAAGCCCGGTGGGGTCGGGGCGTCCATGTCCCTCGATAAGGGCTTGCACCGCCTGGAAATATTGGCCTGGGCCGGCAACTCGGGGAATCGCAATGGCTTGATGACTTTGACGTGGAAAACGCCGAAGACGAACATGAAATCACTGGGCGGAAAACGGCCCGATGATCTCCCGTATCCCGGGGAATCCATGTGGGCGGCACGCCCGTTGAGGGGCAATGAGATTGTTCGCTCCGGCCATGCAAGCGTAAAGAAAATCGAGTTTAAAGACGGTGGGCCGATCGCCCGTGTCCGGATGGATCCCATCGCGAATTACTGGCTTGGCAATGAGCGGCCCCTGCTGGTGTACAAGCTGAGGGCGGATGCCGCCGGTCAACCGAAGGGTACGCGTTACACCTGGCATTTCGGCGAGGGGGCCACCCTCTCCCAGCCCGAGGTCTACTGGTTTGTTCCCGGTGGCCGGGATTTCCAGGTTTCCCTGACCGCGTCTGCCGGCTCGAAAAAATCGACGGCCACGGTTTCGTTTTTTCCCTTTACGACAAAGAAGACCAACCTGAACAATGCGACCGACCGGGAGCATTTCCGTCGGGCCGCCCTCAATGGCCTGGAAGCCTATCCTGCGGACCAGGATCCCACCGCGAACTGGACCGCGAGTTACTGGAACAACTTCTACCGGACGCTGGAGTTGAACAAGGGGCAGGATTTGTTGAACCACATTTTCCGCGTGCGCTGGGATACCCTGAAAGGGAAGATTCCCGCAGACCAACAGGTGAAGATCCAGGCCGTGTTTCTCGACTTCCTGCCACGGATCTCCCCGGATACGGCCCTAAAGTGGACCGAGACCTTTGAGCGCGATGCGCGGACCCCCCACGCGAAGGGCATGATGAAAATCCGTCGCTCGGAGATCTATATGTACTACAAGGGCGACCTGGATGCCGCACGCAGGATTCTCGATCCGATTTTGCGCCAGAACCTTAAGGATGAGGTGTCGGAGTGGGCACGCATCCGCTACGGTGACATCGAGTTCCTTTCCGGGGACCTGAACAAGGCGACGCGGATGTACGGAAGCGTACAGAACCGGGCGGGGCATTCCATCGGTAAACCCAAGCGCGTGGCGCCCACCGGGCCGGTCGTTCCCGCACCCTTGAAGGGCCTGGCCAAGAACAAGGCGGAGATGGCAGCCCAGAAAAAAGAACGCCTGGAGCGAATGAAGTCCGTGGCCACGGCAGCCCAGGCAGCCACCAGTGGAAGGTCGGACGGGTCAACCCTGATCAACAACCAGCGCATCGCCGACTGGAAGGTCAATGCCCTGGTGGATGCGAGCTATTCGGAGAAGATCAAGAGCCTTGTCGCCCAGGGGTTCCTGCTGGAGGCGAAGGATGCACTCGCCGAGTGGGAGCGGAATTTCCCCCTGAGCAAGGTCTCCAATGATTTCGTGATTAACGAAGCCCGGTTTTTCATGGCGATGGAGGACTGGGCCCGGGCGGCGGTGGTGCTGGATGCGTATTGCGACCAGATCGATGCCTCGAGTTTTATCCCGCCCGCGGTGGAGGCCTTGCTGACCTGCAAGATCAAATTGAAAGAGCCCCGCGAACCGATGATTGCGTTTTGCGAAAAAATGCGGAAGAAACTGGAGTTCCATCCCGCAGTGAAGCGGATTGATGAAATACTGGGTCAATTGAAATGAGGTTCCGGATACTGGTAGCTGCGTTTTTCATGGGTGCGCTCGCACAAGCCGAGCGCGACCGCCTGTACACCAAGCCCGATCCCGAGGCAAAGGGCGGGATTAAGGGCTCGATTACCACGCCCAGCCTGCCGGTGCTTTCCGTGCTGGCGATTCCGCCGGATGAACCCCGCCTGGTATACGAGGCAAAGATTAGTGGTCCGGATCGCCGGGAATTTATGCTCACGGGATTGCCGATGCGGAAATATGACATGGTGGTGATTTATGACGACCGGTATTACGAGGGGCTGAACCTGCATCGTGGCGAAAGCACGCTGACCGATGAGGATAAGCAGAAAATTGCTACAACTGTGCAAAAGGCAGAAAAGTATTTCACCAAGAAAACCATTCATCGCCTGGAAGGCGAGACCGGCAGGGGCAATCGAAGCCGGGCGATCGTGACCTACCTGCGGGACCGGTCCTCAACGAATGGTAAAGATTTCCGGCGCTCACTTCGCCTGATCATGTTAAAGGATGTCGGGCCGGGCTGGCAGTATGAGCGTTCACGCGATTTGTATCCCACCTGGTGTAAACCGCAGTTTGCGAACCCGAAGCATTATAATGTCAAGGAGTTAGGTCGCATTCGCGTGACCGATGAAATCAAGGATCTCGGGGGCCTCCGCCTCCCGGAGAAGTAGGACGTTCGTATGGCCAAAATTATTTTTACCGCCGGCCCGCTCGGTGAAGCTGAAATGGACTTAGTGGATAAGGACATCGTGATCGGGCGCACCGCAGACGCGGATTTATATCTCGATGACCCCGGGGTTTCAACCTCGCACGCGAAGCTGCATCAATCCAGGGATGACTGGCACCTGATCGACCTGGGGAGTTCCAACGGCACCTTGGTGAATGGCGAGGCGGTTACCAGCGTCAAGTTGAAACACGGGGATGAAGTGTTTATCGGTGGAGCGGCCTTTATATATTCTGCGGACGGCAGTGACCTGGAAGAGATCTTGAAGGGCAACGGGGATATCGACCTGTCGAAAGCCGATGCGAAACCCAAGCCGGAAGCGAAACCCAAGCCAGCGGCGAAACCCAAGCCGGCGGCGGAGCCCAAGCCGGCGGCGGAGCCCAAGCCGGTAGCGGAGTCCAAGCCGGCAGCGGAGCCCAAGCCGGCAGCGAAGCCCAAGCCGGCAAGCGAAGCCAAAGCGCCGCCGGCCCCCAAGGCCGAAAAGTCGAAGTCCGCGCCGGTCTCCGACCCCGAGATAAAACCGGCTCCGAAACCGGCTTTTGAGCCGGACCCGGCCTCGCGGGCAAGCAGTGGAGGTGCGGCGAATATCGAGCACCTTGAGCTGGTCGAGCAGATGCGGCAGCGCACGGAGGATATCCGCAACGAGGTTGGCAAGGTTATCGTGGGACAATACGAAGTCCTGGACCAGGTACTCATGTGCGTACTCGCGCGGGGGCATGCGCTGCTGATCGGTCTTCCGGGGATGGCAAAGACGCTGATGGTGCAGACGATCGCCTCGGTCCTCGACATGAATTTCAAGCGGATTCAGTTCACGCCGGACCTGATGCCGATGGACATCATCGGAACCGATGTGCTGGAAACGGACCAGTCGACGGGTGAAAAGACCTTTCGCTTCATCAGGGGGCCGATCTTTACCAACATGCTGCTCGCAGATGAAATTAACCGGACGCCTCCAAAAACCCAGGCGGCCTTGCTCGAGGCGATGCAGGAAAAGCGGGTGACCGCGGGCAACGAGACCTTCACCCTGGATCCGCCATTCCTGGTGCTCGCCACGCAGAACCCGATCGAGCAGGAGGGGACCTATCCCCTGCCGGAAGCCCAGCTGGACCGCTTCATGTTCAATATATGGGTCGACTATCCCTCAGAGGAAGAGGAGGAATTGATCGTGGGCACGACGACCACCGGCGACCAGGTGCAACCTCGATGTATCCTGAGCAAGGAAGACGTGCTCATGCTGCAGGACACGGTGACCAAGATCCCGGTGTCCCCGCACGTTATAAAATACGCCATCCGCCTCGTGCGTGCGACGCGCCCGGGTTACGAGGATGCCCCGGAAATAACGAAAAAATATATATCCACCGGGGCCGGTCCGCGGGCGGGCCAGAACCTGGTGCTGGCGGCGAAAGCCATGGCCGTGCTCGATGGCCGTATCCACGTCAGCTGCAGCGATATTCGCCGGGCGGTGCTTCCCGTGTTGCGCCACCGGATTCTCAGCAACTTCGCCGCGGATTCCGAGGGCTTGAACTCCGAGGAAATCGTCAAGCAGCTGCTGGAGCTCGTGCCCGAGCCGGGCGAAGAAGCCTACGCCTGATCCGGCCCCTCGCAGCACCTGTCGCCAGGGCTTGGATGCCGTCCCGGCTACAGTTTGCGGACGTAGGCGTAAAATGCCCCCATGGACTGGTTCTTTGCATCGGTGAAGCTGCCCCAGAGCTCATCCTTTCCCGGTTCGAGTGCCAGCTTGAAGGTCACGTGCGTGTCCCCCGGATCCAGGGCGAGGCTTTGGGTGACCCCGCCGAGTTTGAGGTGCGCTTTCGTTGCCGCAAAGGCCTTTCCGGGTACCGCTCGAAAGGCCTTGTCGCCCGGGACATCCGCTCCCGCGGGGAGGCCGGCGGTGATCGCGGTATCGGCTTCCTTGGGCCAGCGGCGCAGCTCGATCTCGTAGGTGCCGGCTTCGATGACCTTCACCGCCCAGAAGCCGGTGTTCTGTGGCCTGGATTCGCCCTGGCGAATGTGTCGCTGGTTCCAGGGGGTACCCCCGTCCGCGATCCAGTCATGCGAGGTCATGCGGACCGGGTTGGCCTTGGGGTGCCCGAGATAGATCTCGGTGGTTTGGGCAAAGGTCGGCTCGAGTTCAGCCCACCAGGCCTCGTAGTGGTCGACCAGTCGCTTGAAGACTTCCGGGTGTGCGGCGGCGACATTCTTTGCCTGCCCGTGATCCGCCTTGATGTTGTAGAGCTCCTTGCCGTTGATCAGGCGCCAGGTATCGCTCATCACCGCGCTCTTGCGCCACTTGATCGGGTCGCGCACGCGCTGGGAATCGGTGATCAACAGGCGGTCGGGCCAATTTTTTGCTGTGCCGTAGATCAGGGAACTGATATCCACGCCATCAAATATCACCCCTTTCGGGGCCGGCACGCCGGTGAGCTTGATCAACGTGGGAACAATGTCGACGTAGGAGGTGATCATGTCGACATCGCGTCCCCGGGTGAGCTTACCCTTCGGCCAGTGCATGAAGAAGGGGACGCGATGCCCCCCGTCATACTCGCTGCCCTTTGCACCCTTCATGCCATCATTGAAAACCCTGGAGCCGGAAGAGCTTCCGTTGTCGGTGGTGAAGATGAAGATCGTGTTTTCGCTCAGGCCCTCGTCTGAGAGGAACTGCCGCATCTTGCCCACGTTGTCATCGATGTTGGCAATCATCCCGTAGAAGTTCGCCTGCTTGGGATTGTTTTTCTGGTAGGGCCGGCTGTACTTCGGCGGGGCGTGCATCGGCCCGTGCGGGGCGTTGGTGCAGAGGTAGGCGAAGAAGGGTTTTCCGCTACCCTTGGTCTGCTTGATAAAGCGCTTGGCGTAGTCAAAGAACACGTCGGTGCAGAAGCCCTTGACCGGGGTCGGTGTACCGTTGTGCCAGTAGCTTCCGTCGAAGTAGGCGTTGTCCCAGTAGTCGGGCGTCTGGCCGACGCCGCCACCGCCGTGGCGCAGCACTTCCTGGAAGCCGCGATCCTCCGGGCGGTAAGGATAGTTGTCGCCCAGGTGCCACTTGCCGAACATGCCCGTCGCGTAGCCGCCGTCGCCCAGGATCTGCCCGATGGTAACCTCGTTGGCGCGGATCATCGATCGACCCATGATGGTATGCCAGACGCCGGTGCGATTGGTCCAGTGGCCGGTGATCAGGGCCGCGCGGGTAGGGGCGCAGGTGGGGGCCACGTGGTAGTCGGTCAGGCGAACGCTTTCCTTGTGCAGGGCATCGAGATTCGGGGTCTTGAGCACCGGGTTGCCGTGGCAGGACAAATCGCCGTAGCCCTGGTCATCCGTGATGACAAGGAGGATATTGGGTTTGTCCCCGCAGGCGCTAAGGATGAGGAACCAGCTAAGCAATAGGCCGACAATGTTATGCATGTTTCAACTCCGGTGGGTTCGGGGATTATCCTTAGCGACTTGGATGGTGATTGCCACAGGAAAATAAACGTAAACGTGGGTACCGCTCATGGAGCCCCCGCCGTTATCCCTATGCGCAATCGGGGCAGGTCCCCGAGAGGGTGATCTCGTGGGAGATCACCTTGAACCCCGGGGGCAGTGTTAACTCGTGCTTGAGCATGCAGCCCTCCATGTCGAAAGCCTTCGTGCACCGGGTGCAGATGAAGTGGTGGTGGTGGGCGAGGTCAGCCGGTTCATAGCGTGTACTTTCCCCGGGTAATTCCACGGCGCGGATCTCTTCTCCATTGACCAGGGCATTCAGTCGCCGGTAAACGGTGGCCAGGCCGAGTTGGGGGACCTCCGCCCGGGCGAGTTCAAGCACTTCCTGCGGGCTCAAGGGCCGGCCGGCCGCCTTGATTGCCTTCCAGATGGCCCTGCGCTGGCGGGTTTTTCGTTGCGTTGACATGTATCCTACTAACGATAATAAATTCTCATTTTCAACATGGACTTTTACCCGAATGGGCTCTATTAATGATAATCAATTATCAAATTTGAAACTATTTGATGAAATCAGGTATAAAACAGAACCTTTTAGCCGGTTTAACCCTGGTAGTACCGGCGACTGATGCGGGTTTCGCCTTGGCGGATACCCTTGACCCGCACCTGCACTTCAGCCTTGCGGCGGGCGAAACCTCGGGCTCAACCGGCTCACGGGTACCCGGTAGTCATGATCCATCCGGCCAGCTTCGGGTCCAGGCCATTGAACCGGGGCTCTCTCTTCGCCTGCACGAACACCTTGAGGGCTTCATCACCTGGCATTTCAGCTATGCTGAGGAGGAGGCGTGGGAAGAAGAGCTGGAGGAAGGCTTCGGAAAGGTGATGAAGCTTCCCGGGGGCCTTGAATTGCGTGGCGGGCGGATGTTGAACCGGTTTGGTGAACGCAATGCCAAGCACCGGCACGCCTGGAACACGATCGACCAGCACCTGGTCATCGGGCGTTTTCTTGGGCCCGATGGGTTGAAAACCGATGGAGCTGAGTTGACCGGGTATCTACCCGGAACCGTGGACGCGGCCTTGACGCTTTCACTCGGTGAGGTTCCGGAAAAGCGCCCTGGTCACGGGGAAGAGCCATCGATGCAATGGGTCGATGAGTTGATCACTGCGAACCTGGTGATGTCGGTTAACCGGGATGACTTTCACCGGTTTCATTTCAGTTCGTCGTTCGCCCTGGGCGACAACACCCTGGCTGACCGGACGAGAATCGCCGGGCTTGGCGTGCAATATCTCTGGCGTGAAAACGGCCTTGAGGCGGGCGGTCGCCAGCTTCGCTGGATGAGCGAGGGCATGGTTCGAAACCTTTCCTCTGCTGATGCGGCATGTCCGGCCGCGCATGATTTCGGTTTCTATACCGAGCTGACCTATACCACGGCCGGGCACGTGGACTGCGGCCTACGCCTGGGTTTCGTGGAAGGCGTGGAAGCCTTTGCCCTCGAGCAACATGTTCGCATTTCGCCTTACCTAAGGGTTCCGCTGGCGGGGTACCCTGGGCTCCAGGCCCGGCTCCAGGTCAACCTTGATGAGTTGAAATCAACCGGGGATGTCCAGGGTATCTGGTTGCAGTTGGGGTATTCGTTTGGCGGGAGGGAAGTGCGATGACGCGAGCCCTGTTGTTTAGCTTGAGCCTGTTCGCGACGGGCTCGGCTCTTGCCCAACTGAAGGTGGTTGCCCTCCACCCGATTATCGCGGACCTCGCACGGCAGGTTGGCGGCCTGCACGTACAGGTGGATAGCCTCATCGACCTCGACCAGGACATTCATGATTTTAATCCCCGGCCCTCCCAGCTCGTGCGGGTCAGCCAGGCGAAGCTGATCCTGGCCTCCGGCAAACACCTGGAGGAGAGTTGGATTGCCAAGGTGAAGGACGCGCGTTCGGATGGAACGGAAATCGTTGAAGTGGGTCGCCGGATTCCCTCCCTCCTGGTCGACGCAAAGGATGAAATGTTTCTCTGTTGCCCAAAACATGCCCAGGGCTCGCTGGATCCCCATTGGTGGCACAGCATCAAGGGGATGCAGCGTGCGGCACGGATCGTGGCAGCGGTGTTTTCCGAGGTGGACCCCGTGCACAAGGCGGCGTACACCGACCAGGCGCGGGCCTACATCCGGGAACTGGACGCGTTGGCGAGCTGGGCGAAGAAAGAAATTGCCCGGGTGCCTCGCAGCGACCGTGAATTGAGCACCTCGCACCTGGCCTTCGCCTATTTTTGCCGGGAGTTCGGCTTCAAGGCCGTGCCGGTCCTGGGCCTGAACAAGGAGCAGGATCCCTCGCCCAGCCTGCTGGCCGAAACGATCGCCATCCTGCGGAAACACAAGGTCAAGGCGGTCTTTCCCGAGGTCCGGGCGAACCCGAAGGCCCTGGCGACGATTTCCGCGGAAACCGGAATCAAGTTGGGCAAGCCGCTGCTTGCAGATACATTGACCACGACCTGTCCCACCTACATTGACCTGATGCGACATAATATTTCCAGGATCACGGAGGCGTTGAGGTAGCATGCGATGCTCGATTGTCAGGGAGTTGATCCTGCTCATCCTTTTTTTCGGGGTCCTGTTGGTGCCGATGACGCGCTTGACCGGATCACGGGTCCCGGCTGCAGGGGTGGAGGAAGCGGATCCGGTCGTGAAAGGTCACCCGGCATGGATCAGGCTGCGCTTTGCCCACCTGCCGGAGCGCTTCAGGATCCTGGCCGGGGAAACGGTTCTGTGGCAGGCGAGTGCCGTGGAAGATGTCCGGCTGGACCGGGACATCATCCTGCCCCTGCATCAGTCCCTGGTCGAGTTGAGTGTGCAGGTCCATTGGCCCCCGGGCACCCCCGAAACGGTATGTGAGCTCATCCTGGAGCCCGATGGCCTGGCCGAACGCAGGCAGTCCGCATGGGGCGAAAGCACCCTCGATGAAATCATGGCCTTTAGCTGGACGGCAAACTGATGCCTCATCGCGACCATATCCACTGGGGGGCTGAGGCGGATGAAGGTCACGGCTGCGAGCACCTGCTCGAGGTCCGCGGGCTTCATGTGCATTACGGTGCGGTGTGCGCCCTCCACGATATCTCGTTCAAAGTGGCTTGCGGGCATTCCCTGGCCCTGCTGGGGAGCAATGGTGCGGGAAAGAGCACCCTGTTGAAGTCCATCGCGGGGCTCTTGCCGGCCGGGAAGGGCACGATTTACTGGCGGGGCCAGCCGGTCCGGAAACACACCTACGAAATCGCCTACCTTCCCCAACGCGAAGCGGTGGACTGGAACTTCCCCATCACCGTGCGCGGCATGGTGGAGATGGGGTGCTATGCCCAGCTGGGTGCCTGGCGTACCTTCGGCCCACACGAGGATGGCGTGGTGCAAAAGGCCATCCGGGCCATGAAACTCGAGGATGTCCAGGATCGCCAGATCGCCGCGCTATCGGGCGGGCAACAGCAGCGGGCCTTCATCGCCCGGGCCCTGGCCCAGGAAGCCCATGTGCTGTTGCTCGATGAGCCCTTCAGCGGGCTCGACCAGCCGGCGCAGGACATGTTGACCGGGCTGCTGGCCGAGTTGGTCGAAGAGGGGCGCCTGGTCATGGCCTCCCATCACGACTTGAAAAGCGTGGCCAGCAGTTTCGATCTCGCCCTGCTCATCAAGCGCGAAATTGTCGCCTTTGGTCCCCCGGGGGAATCGATGTCCGAGTCGAATCTGGCGGAGGCCTTCACCGCATGAGCGAATGGGTGGAGCACTTCTCGTACCCCTTCAACCAGCGCGCCCTGTTGGCGGCGGTGTTGATCGGGGCGGTGAACGGGTATTTCAGCGGTTACGTCGTGTTGCGCAAGACCGCCTTGTTCACCGGGGCCTTGTCGCACAGCCTGCTGCCGGGCACCGCGGTCGGCTTTATCCTGTTCGGTATCTCCGCGTTCAGTGCGTTTTCCGGCGCATTGATGGTCTCCCTGCTTATCGGCCTCTGCGCGATTGCGATTTCCCGGGGCAGCCGGGTCGACAAGGATGCCGCGCTGCCGATCCTCTGCACCTCCGCCTTTGCCATCGGGTTGTTGATTCTCGACCATATTAAAGTCAACATCGAGCTCGAGGGCTTCCTGTTCGGGAACATCCTCTTCCTCTCCGATTCCGACCTCTGGTATGCCTACCTCGTGGGCTTCTCCGTGCTGGTCCTGCTGGTGGTGTTTCAACGGCCGATCCTCCTGTTCATCTTCGAGCCAAACGTGGCTCAGGCGCAGGGAATCCCGGTCCGGTGCCTGAGCTACGGCCTGATCACCCTGCTGATCATGACCTTGATTACCTCCCTGCAGGCGGTCGGCGTGATCCTTGCGCTCGGCTTGCTCGTCGCGCCCGGCGCGACCGTGTACCTCTTTGTGGATTCGCCGCGTGCCCTGCTCTGGGGCGGGGCCTTGCTGGGCGTCGCGACCACGAGCTCCGGCCTGCTGCTGTCCCTGGTGCTCGACGAGCGAAGCGGTGCGGTGATCGTGCTCCTGGCCGGGCTCGTGTTTCTCACCTGTTTCTTCTTCAGCCCGAGATACGGACTGCTGCGGCAGTGGCTGCGGGCGCGGCATGCGGATCATTGATGCTGGAATTCCGGCCACGGGACGCATGCACAGAGGCTCGACATTTTCCCGCGAGGCGATACATATATTGTGCGCATGGAACCTTTGGCGCGGGGCGCGGTAACCGGAGATCATGATGGGCAAGCAATTATTTGGATTTGATGTCGAGCGGGAATGGGACTACGAAAACGGTTTTTACCTCACCAGCCACGTGACGCGCTTGCCCAAGATGCTTGCGCATTACGAGCTCTACAAGTCCATCGCGCACCTGCCTGGCCACGTCGTCGAGTGCGGCGTGTTCAAGGGGGCCTCGTTCATACGCTTTGCGACCTTCCGCGAGATTCTCGAGAGTCCGCACTCCCGAAAGCTTATCGGTTTTGACGCGTTTGGAAAGTTTCCCAAGCAGGAGCATGCCGATGACCAGGCCTTTGTCGAGCGCTTTGAAGGCGCGGCCGGGGAGGGCATCTCCACGGACGAACTGGATCAGGTCATGGCGCACAAGGGCTTTGAAAATTATGAACTGGTGCAGGGCAACATCCTGAAGACGGTGCCCGATTACCTGGTCGCGCACCCGGAGCTCAAGATCGCCCTTCTGCACATCGATACCGACGTGTACGAACCCGCTACCACGATCCTGAACAACC